>JALEWA010000030.1 GCA_022788085.1 Lachnospiraceae bacterium | reverse complement strand
TCTTAATATAGAAAAAGGATTTTTCTGATAAGGTATCAGTAATACTTTTTCTTCAAGATTATTTTCTCGAATAATTTCTTTTAAATAAGCTTCTTCCTTACCTTTTCCCATAATAAGGAGTAACGTATCATCGCACTGCCTAGCAACCTTAGAAAATGCTCTGATAAGATGCCATTGTGATTTTTGCTCGCTAAACCTTCCTGCTGTTACATACACGAAATGATTCTTTATATTGAGCCTATTAGTTAATTCTGACTCTTCTTCCATCATCCTATGAATTGTTTCGATATCATATCCATTCGTAATAGTAACTACTTTGTCTGACTTTATCCTGTACTTTTCTACCAATTCTTTATGAATTTCTTCTGAACAAGCAGTAACGCAGTCAGCCTTATTATAAAAAAGTCTTACCAACGGGCTTACTATATAACGATATGCAAATGATTTGTCTGCACTAATAGAGACTCTTACAGATAAAATTGTCTTGCAATATTTATTCCCCGATAGTATATTGCAAATATTTGCACTATCCATAAAGCTTATGCACGCATCGTAATGTTTTGTTTTTTTTAGTTGACGTAACATCTTGATTCTCTTGCAAGTTGCAATCAATTGATATCCAAGTCCTTTAACAGCATCTGGTTTCATTCCCAAATTTATTATATTCGCTCTAGTAGGATAATCCTGACTCGAAACAGAATTAACCAAAATATCAGCCTCTACCCCTTCTGGCAAATGTGTTGTTATATTAGACATCGCTCTCTCAGCGCCATCATTTGCCAAAGTTGAAATCAAAAAAAGTATTTTCAATAATTTCAGTCCCTTTTTCATTACTCATTGATTTTATAATACCTATGAGTTTTTAATCTATATTACACGAAACAACATATCATTTCAATAATACAAAAATTTACCACAAATCCTCTATATACATCTGATACCATTTCTGAAATACATAAAATGACCATAGCATTGAACTGTACATAATCTTGTCCGAATTCTCCTGATGTGCAATCAGCTCTTTCACAGCTTCCGGATCAAAAATATCCTGTCTTCTTAAAATAGTTGCATCCGCATAGCGTGTTATTTCATCCTTCAATACAGTTCTAAGCCATTTTCTAAGTGGTACTCCAAAGCCTTTTTTGGGTCTATCCAATAATTCCTTTGGAACATACTGATAAGTGATTTCCTTCAAAATATGTTTCTTCTCAAAATGATGGTACTTATACTTATGCGGTATATGGAATGACTCTTCTATAATCCTATAATCTAATAAAGGACAACGCACTTCCAATGAATATTTCATGGACGCCCTATCTGTCTTTGCCAAAATTTCATCTGGTAAGTATGTCTGCATGTCAAGAAGCATTCTTCTTTCCTGCCAATTTCTCATATTCAGTCTATCTTCATGTACATATTTTATATTAGAAGCACTTCTTCCTAATAGCTTTTCTGCTTCTTCAATCATTACATCAATATATAATTGTGTCTTGGTACTCTTCTCTCTATTATTGATAAATGCCCGTAACTCAGGCGGCAGCTTTTCATCCAGTAGTTTTCTTCCAGGAAAATGGTATGCCAAGGCACCGCAAAGGTCAAAATGCTGCGCAATCCATGTCCAATCATACATCTTATATCCACAGAAGACTTCATCACCGCCATCGCCCGAAAGTGCAACAGTTATGTCCTGCGCTGCATACTTAGACACCAGCATAGTCGGAAGCTGTGAAGAATCTGAAAACGGTTCATCAAAATACTTTGGCAAATCATCTATCAGTTCAAAGATATCCTTTTCCTCAACATAATGCTCATGATGATTCGTTCCTAAGTATTTCGCTATCTCTGCTGAATAAGGAGCCTCATTTCTCTCTTTGTCATAAAATCCGATGGAATATGTATTAACCGGACTTTCTGTAACCTTTTGAGCAATTGCCGTAACAAGCGTGGAATCAATTCCACCACTCAGAAATGTTCCAACCGGTACATCAGCTACCAATCGGGATGATACGGAAGCCTGTAAAATACCATCAATAGACTTCATGCACTCTTGGAAATCAGTATGCTTCTGAATACTTCTACTCTGATATTGTTCAATCACATCCCAATAAGTTGTTTTACTTATCTTGCCATTTTGATACTCCAATATTGTACCTGGAATCATTTTATAAGTATGTTCAAAGATACAAAGTGGTGCAACCAGATATTTATTACACAAATAATGGTTTATTACATCTTTATCTACTACCTTTTCAAAATATGGATACATCATAATCGGCTTCAACTCAGACCCAAAAACAAATTGACCATTATTAAAATAATAATATAACGGTTTCTTACCAACTCTATCTCTAGCTAAAGTCAGCTTTTTATTCTCAATATCATATAGTGCAATTGCAAACATTCCATTGAATTTGGCAAAGCATTTATTTCTCCACTTAGCATACGCATAAAGAATAACTTCTGTATCACAATTAGAGAGGAATTTATATCCATCCCTCTCTAATTCTTTACGAATTTCTAAAAAATTATAAATTTCGCCATTATATACGATGACAAATCTCTTATCGGCTGAAAACATTGGTTGATGCCCTAGTTCAGATAAATCAAGAATGGAAAGTCTTCGTTGCGCAAGACCAATCTCAATATCCTCTTCCTGATGCTGCCAGATTCCTCCATCGTTCGGTCCTCGATGATACATTGTGTTATTCATTTTCCATAACACGCTTGAATCAATTGTCTTTGTTCCGATGTAACCACATATACCGCACATGCTATTCACCACTATCCCGCATCATTTTCAAATACCTTGTTCCAATACTCTCCCATTGAAAATTCTGTTCTATATTATGCAAACTATTCTTTCCCATACTCAAACGCAATTCTTCATCAGAACACATCTTTATCATATTTTCTTCAAAATCATCCAATGAAGATATGATTCCGTTATCCGCAACCAGTTCCTTACTACCCTCACAAGGTGTCATCAATATAGGAAGCCCGCTTGCCATAGCTTCTAATACCACGTTAGGCATTCCTTCCGATAAGGATGGAAGAATGAACATATCTGCTGCCTGATAATACTCACGTACTTGCTGTTTATCTTTTCTGCCTTCAAAAGAAACAAGCTTGTCTGTTCCGGTTGTCTGAACCAATTGTTCCAATTCATTTCTATATGGTCCATCCCCAACGATAATCAGCTTGATTGATTTCTGACAATAATTAAAGACTTTTTCCTGTATTTCTTTCAAATGAGGAATAATAAACTGTAGTCCTTTTCCCTCGATTAACCTTGATACAAACAATATCTGTATCTCGTCACGTTGCATTTTTTCTCCAGGTACAAAAAACTGATTATCGACGCCATTTTCAATAACACTAACTTCATACTTATTCTCAAAACCTAAGGCTCTCTTTTTTAGTCCTTCACTATTAGCAATTAGTGCATCTGCTTCTCTCCAAATTTTTCGTATAATTGGCGCTAAAACCATATATACATACTTAAAACGTTTCTGTGCTCCCGGAATGTCTCCTCCTCCAAAACGAACCGCATAGGGCAACTTATATTTATGCTTCAAATGAAGTGCGATTGGTCCACTCGGAATTCCAAAAAACACCAGACATTTATCATACTTTGTTATTGCGCACAATCTGTCTGCATGTTTCCATGCACTACACAAGAAGGTAAACATTTCATAAAAATTACTTTTTTCTTTATTCGTTCGTTTACACTTCGCCCGATAAATTTGCACATTATCTTCTGTAGTCTCTGATTCCGGTAAATCCTCATATTGAGCTGTTACAATAGTCACTTCATTTCCCATCCTTGAGAACTCACGTGATAGAAAGAAGCATGCATTTGCACCACCTCCACCAATTGGCGGATATTCGTGGGATATTATTAATATCTTCATCCTAATCTTCCTTATAATCTGTAATTTCCTTCACACTATAGGAATTATCTACGCCTGTTCCATAGTATGTCTTAACAAGAATCTCACTCATCAAGCCAAAAATAAACAGCAGTATACCTATGATAATAAAGAAAATTGTTAATAATGGAGGAATAATATTATCCGACATCTTATACCCTAATACATAAATAATAACAGACCAGATGCCGCAGCCTCCACCAGTAAGAATAAAGGCAAATCCCATACCACCAAGCAAATGCAAAGGTCTTGTTGAATATTTATTCCAGAACCATACTGATATCATATCTACAAATCCTTTAATAGTTCTCTTCCAATTATATTTTGTAACACCTGCTGTTCTTGGTCTATGGTTTACCACAACCTCACCTATGCGAAAGCCTTTTATCTTTAATATAGCCGGAATAAATCTATGTTGTTCCCCGTAAAGTGTTACATGTTCAAAACATTCTTTTCTATATACCTTAAGAGAGCATCCACTATCATGAATTCCATCATGAACAAGTAAATAACGTAAAAAATTGGCTCCTCTTGATGTAAACTTCTTTAATGGCTTGTCCTTTCTATGCTTTCTCCAACCTGATACAACGTCCAAATCATTCTCTTCCAGATACTGAATCATCATTGGTATGTCTGCCGGATCATTTTGTCTGTCACCATCCATAGTAACGATATAATCATACTGTGCTGCTTTAATTCCGGCATCCATAGCTGCTGTCTGTCCAAAGTTTCTACGAAGTCTTATATATTTCAGGGGGCGTAATGTCCTGCAGATTTCTTCCGTTTTATCGGAAGAACCATCATTGATAAAGATAATCTCATACTCATACTGATTTGCTTCACAGACTTCCTTTATCTCTCTATGTAATTCTGCAACATTTCCTTCCTCGTTATATACCGGTACTACAACTGATACTTTCGTCATTTGTTTTTCTCCTACTTCATTCATTTATCAAACACTTATTTCTTCTGCATAGTATAATACAAAAAGGCTGAATAATCCAGCCCTTTTCATTTTTACCACAATTTAGCTTTCCTTTTTACAAAGGAATACACGAGACTCATGTGTTTCCGCTATTTCATCAATATAGGTGTATCCTGCTCTCAATAAATCCTGAACTATTAGTTCCTCTTTGTTTACATTTTGCCATACAAGAATTGTGTTACCTAATTTATCATAATCTGTAAAACCATATGACGTAAACATTATTTTAGTATTCTCATCTGTATATGCAAGACATTCATACATTACGCAATCATCCCAATGGTAATCTACTACTACTGAATCAATTCCTTCATGTTGTTTGATTGCATTAACACCTTCTCTGTCTTCCAGATATAAATTCTCAACCCTGGGAGTACTCACTGTAAAGAATATTTCTCCAATCAAGATAACAAATCCAATTACAGTAACTACTTTTTCCTTATTAATCATCTTACCCATATATCCCCAAATAACAGCTATACACACTGCTAGTTGAGGAAATACAAAGGAATTATATCTTATAGATTCCAATTTAAATACAACAGATGCCATTCCATATAATATAACCGCCCCTACCAAAACAGCTAGAAATCCCACATTTTTATCTGTCTCATCTGCTGTTACCGGATAGGCTTTCTTTTGCATCATCATAAAAAGCATTATCAATGCAATTACAATATATATTATTACGACACTAGAATGCCCGAATAAATAGCGACATATAATATGTAAAAAATTTATAATTCGCTCTCCTATATTGTGAATATCAAGAGTAACCATATTCTCTATCAGACTTGAAACAGCTACAGCCATTGTACCTGATTCTAATGCTTTATGAGGATTCATAAAAATCTTTACATAATCAGTTTGCGTAATAGCATATACAATGCCTCCACCTAATAGTGGAATTCCGTAATATAATGCCTGAAGCCATTTTCTTCTTATTAACAATCCTATAAGAAAACAAACTATCAATGCTACACCATAAATTACTGGAAGCGGCGAATCTTTAAATGCTAAATAAAGAAACGGAAGTGTCAAAATTTCTAAAACAATATTTTTCCAATGTTTCTTTTCATCCCACATCAATACATGGATATATGTAAAAATAGTCATTAACAAAGTTAACCACATATACATTCTTACATAAACCAGCATACTTGCAGCCATACCGGAAAACCCATATAATGCCATAGCAAACAATGCCATATTTCGTTTTTGACAGATTTTCATACCTATCTGATAAATTAATATCTGATTCAGAATAAAACAAACAAGATTAAGTCCTATTGCACTCCACCAGTTAAGCTTTCCTTCAAAGAAGATTGCTTCCACATAATTGAGCAATGTCATATATGGCCACCTTTGCGTAAATGCATAAATATTATAGGAAAGTGAATCCTGTAGCAAAGATTCATCACGTTGCACCACTAATGTACTTTTTATATCACGAACATCATACCACTTTTCATACTCTAAGAAATCAGCATCATACAGTTTGACACGTTCCGGCGTTGATTCCGATATATAGTGTGTATTATCATAGGTAAAAAACTCATCCACATAGTATCCACTCTTCTGCGTTCCCCAATATATCATATAGGCACATTGAAGTATCAGCAATGCTACAATTAGCAGCGTATCTTTCCTTTGTTTCAGTTTTTCCACGTTTTTCTCCTTTGCTATTTCCAATAACATCCTTTTTCCACAACACCTGCATTCTTAGGGGTTTCACTCTCACTTGGATATACCCAAGCATCATTAAACCATGTTGCTATTTTTGATGGATAATTCTCCTCCCATCTTCTTCCCTTGATTCCAAACAAAAGTTGCGTTGCACCACCTAAATGAATTGCCTGTTTTCCTGCTTTTTTTATCATACCTCCAAGTGGCATTCCATATGCACCACAACCTATGATAGCAATATCAAAATCAATCTTC
>JALEWA010000005.1 GCA_022788085.1 Lachnospiraceae bacterium | reverse complement strand
CACCTCTATAAATAGAAGTTGCTATTTCTTTAAGCTTAACCATAGGAATGTCAGCTTTAGGTTTTAATAATTCGTCTCTATAATATTCATACTGTTTCTTACGAGCTGTAAGCTCTGCTGTAAGCTCTGCTGTAAGCTCTGTGAAATTGTCCAGTATACGGACAATTTCAGCCTGTACAGGCAGAGGAGGAACGGGAGTTATAAATCTTTCTACTTGTTTTTTTGAGACTGCTGGAATTCCACCCTTTTGTTGGTCTCCTAATAGTTTTTGTTCTTTGCTCTTTAACCAATAATATAAAAAGTTCCAATCAATTGTACAATCAGTAACATCAATTGTATAACAGCTATTTCCAGACCAAAAGTTAGAAAAAACTCTATTTACAAATCCGGCATTTGCACCTCTTGCACTTATAATAATTTTATTTGCAGTTCGATTAAATTCATCATAGAACCCAGTGTTTGTTATTCCACCATTGAAAACAGGATATTCCGCATTGGGATTTTGTTTACTTTTGTGTACAAATTCACCTATTGACACATTCGCAATATCCTTGATTTCTTTATACTCCACCCCATTCGGGCAAAGCTCTTGCATCAATTCTTCTAATTTACTCATTTACTGCACCTCGATTTCTGCAATTATCTCATCAATTGCTTTTCTTAAGGTCTCTTCACGAGCGACAATTTCTTTTATTTCTGCATTAAGTTTTACAATATCAATCTTTTCTCTTGTATCTTTGGCTTCAACATAAGTAGAAACTGAAAGATTGTAGTCGTTCTCTTCAACTTCTTCATATGTTGCTAAATGAGAGAAATATTCTGTTTCTGTTCTGTTGGCAAAGCAATCTACGATCTTATCCATGTTTTCCTGTGTAAGCTTGTTGTTGTTTGTTACCTTAATACATTCGTTAGTTGCATCAATGAATAATGTTCTATTATCTACCTTATTCTTCTTAAGAACCATAATACAAGTTGCTATAGATGTTCCAAAGAAAAGGTTAGAAGGCAACTGAATAACGCAATCAATAAAGTTGTTATCAACAAGATACTTTCTTATTTTCTTTTCAGCACCGCCACGGTACATAATACCAGGGAAACAAACAATCGCAGCAGTTCCGTTTGATGCAAGCCAAGAAAGACTATGCATAATAAATGCAAGGTCAGCTTTGCTCTTTGGTGCAAGAACACCTGCAGGTGCAAAACGAGGATCATTAATAAGCAATGGATTATCATTACCAGCCCACTTGATTGAGTAAGGTGGATTTGAAACGATAAGTTCAAAAGGTTCATCATCCCAATGTGCAGGTGCTATAAGTGTATCTTCACAGGCAATATTAAATTTATCAAATCCGACATCATGTAAAAACATATTAATACGACACAAGTTGTAGGTTGTGATATTGATTTCCTGACCGTAAAATCCATTACGAATAGCATCCTTACCAAGAATTTTCTCAGCTTTCAGAAGCAATGAACCAGAACCACATGCTGGGTCATATACCTTGTTAATCTCTGTTTTACCAACAGTACCAAGTCTTGTAAGTAGTTCTGATACATCAGCAGGAGTAAAGAACTCACCACCGGATTTACCTGCATTGGATGCGTACATAGTCATAAGGTATTCATAGGCATCACCGAATGCATCAATATCGTGATTCTTAACATCACCAAGATTCATATCAGCTACACCATCAAGAAGTTTACAAAGCTTTTCGTTTCTCTTTGCAACTGTTGAACCAAGTTTGTTACTGTTGACATCAAAGTCATCAAAAAGTCCTGCAAAGTCAGATTCAGATTCACTGCCTTTAGCAGACTCTTCAATGTGACGGAATACCTTTTCAAGTGTTTCATTAAGGTTTTCATCATCCTTAGCTTTTGATCTTACATTGCAGAAAAGTTCAGAAGGAAGGATAAAGAAACCTTTTTCCTGAACAAGTCCTTCTCTTGCTTCCTCTGCATCGTCATCAGACATCTGCGCAAAATCGAAATCAGTATTACCTGCTTCAATTTCACCTTCATTGATGTAGTTAGTAATATTTTCAGAAATATATCTGTAGAACATAGTGCCAAGGACATAGTTTTTAAAGTCCCATCCATCTACTGCACCACGAAGTTCATCAGCAATTGCCCATATAGCACGATGAAGTTCGTCTCTTTCCTGCTCCTTCTTTGTATCTATCATTGCCATCCTCCATTCAGCCAATTACGGCCATTGTATTTTCTGGTAATTATATCCTATAGCATTTGGTGTCCATTTTTACGGACTTGTTTTATCTACCTATCCACAAAATTATCATTAACCATAGTGTTTCCACAACCTATGCCTTTAACAATAGTGTTTCTACAACCTACCCCTTTAACAATAGTGTATTCACAACCTACCCCTATATCAAAAGTGTAGCCACAACCCTACAATTTTTGCTCTGTGGATAGGTTTCCATCAACGTCTTTTCTCCCGGCATTAAGCAGCACCTAAAAATGCCACCTCGGGTCTTAAAACCCTTTATTTTAAGGCATTTCTGCCCCTTTCCTATTTTACCCTTGACATCAACACGACTGTCTCCACATGCACCGTTCCCGGGAACTGATCGACTGCTGTTACTCTTTCCATTCTATATCCGCTTTCCAGCAATACCTCCAAATCTCTTGCCAGGCTTGTTGGCTTGCAACTAATATATACGATTCTGTCTACCTTATAATCTATAATCTTCTGCAATGCTTTTGGATGGATTCCGTCTCTTGGTGGATCAAGGACGATAAAATCAGGTTTTTCCGTAATATCATCAATTACCTTTAAAACATCTCCAGCAATGAATTCACAGTTAGATAAGCCGTTAAGCTTTGCATTCTCTTTTGCAGCTTCCACGGCTTCTTCAACGATTTCTACACCGATAACCTTACCACAGACAGGTGCTAAAAGCTGAGCAATCGTTCCTGTTCCGCTGTACAAATCAAATACCGTCTTATCATTCTTACCGGAATCGGAAATGTCACCAAGGTATTCCCTTGCCGTTTCATATAATACCTCTGCACCTAATGTGTTTGTCTGAAAGAAGGAAAACTGTGATATCTTGAACTTTAAGCCTAACAATTCCTCATATAAATAATCTTGTCCATAAAGTGTTATGGTTTCATCACTCTGTACAACATCAGCAACTGAATCGTTCTTTGTGTGGAGAACGCCTGTTATCATTCCATTCAAATCGAGACTAAGTAATTGATCCACTAATGGCTGCAGTTCATATTGCTCTTGTGTTGTTGTAATAAGCGCAATCAGAATTTCTCCGGTCTTCTGTGCTTTTCTGACCAATAAATGGCGTAAATATCCTTCATGACGCAATCTATGAAAATACGTAGTATTCTTCTCAGCAAAATAATCCAGGACACAGGTAAGTATTTTCTGATAATCCTCATCAACAATCTGACACTCTCTGACAGACACGATGTCATAAAAGCTTCCACGCTTATGCATTCCTAATGCAAGTGGACCATCCTTTACCTCATCACCAAAGGAGAATTCCATCTTATTACGATATCCATGCTGTACCGGACTTGCTTTGATTCCTTCAAAAATGGTATCAATATATGCCTCTAGGTCTCCTTCTGATCCATTTAATAACATCTGCTTTTCAAATGCAGGTGTCAGAAGCTTTCGCACTTGATTTTTCTTAATATTCAGTTGTTCTTCATAAGGAACATTTTGATAGTTACAGCCTCCGCATTCTCCAAAATGAGGACAGATGCTATCTATCTCATAAGGTGCTTTCTCCAGCACTTCAAGCAATCGTCCTTCTACCTTGCCTTTGCGCTTTTTATTTACCATAAAAGACACCTTCTGTCCGGGTATCGTATTCTTAACAACTGCTACTTCCTCTTCGCATCTTACAATCCCTTTATTTGGAAAATCAAGGCGTTCTACATAGCCTTCATAAATCTGTCCCTTCTTCATCATTACCTCCTGTGTATTACATAATCGAGGTTTTTTCTCCTCGCCGCACCGCTAAAGTATCACGCTTGGAACATTTCTCCACTTCAGCTTGCACATAACAAAAAAGAGGGTGCCTGTTGCAGCACCCCAAAGCATTTTTCATCCTATCTGATTATTCAGCAGACTTATTCTCTTCCTTCGCAGGTTCCTCGTCTTCTTCATCATCAAAGAAGTCATCTTCGAAATCATCATCAAAATCATCCTCGAAGTCCTCCAGATAATCAGGCGTCATGTAGCGATATACTGCATATGCAATTGCTGCTACTGCGGCAATAGCGCCAATAATTGCCAGAATCCATAATACTACATTTGATTCCTTTTCTTCTTTCTTAACACAACAAGTATTCTTTCCTATTAATCCCTTCTCCTGAAGATATTCTACTAATCCTTCCCATTTTTTCATAGCAGTTGCCCCTTTCTTCTATTATTATTTTATTCATATTCGATTCATTTCAAGTGTTTCTACTATTTTCATATCCACGAGAAATATACTATTCTTATCATAACACTTTTTAAAAAACTTTACTACTATTTTGTGTTCCAAAATTTAAATTTCTAAATATTACATTTTGATAAATACCCAGATCAAATCTTTTTCAATTTTGCAAAAGCAGCATACATGATCTTGTTGCCTGCGCTATCAAAAACAACTGTTACTTTATAATCTCTTGTATCCTGTTCTATCTTTAATACAGTACCATCACCATACTTAATGTGACGGACTCTGTCTCCTACCTGATAATCAAGCCCTCCGGTTCCTGTCGTTGGCATTCCCTTAGTCAGACCATCCAATGACTTTGCTATATATGGCTTATTGGCTGATGGAGTTTCTTTCTTTTTCACTACAGCCTTAGGACGTGAACTTATTATTTCTGATATATCCTTAGTTTGGTTCGCTTTTATAACAGTTGTTTCCTTTACATTTCTTACCTGCTGTAAATTAGGAGTTTCAGGAACTGTTTCCCAGTTATTTCTTTTCACCGGTGCTGCTTCCCAATTATTCTTAGGCTTATCGAAAACAGTATCACTCAATTGCGTTCTTTGCACACTTCTTGTCCCGAATGTACTTTGTGAAGGACTTGCCTGAAATGCTTTTGCTTTGAAATGGCTTCTTTCATAAGAATCCGTATCATATTCATCATAATCCCATTTTCTGATGGTTGGGAGCTTATTATCCATAAGTTGTGGCGGAATTTCCTTCACAAAACGACTGACCGGATTATATTGCGTTTCACCACGAATCATTCTTGACTTCGCATAAGTTATTGTCAAGTCTTCCTTAGCACGTGTAATTCCTACATAGGCAAGGCGTCTCTCTTCTTCAATTTCCATCGGATCATCAGATGTAATCGTCATATAGCTTGGAAATACACCATCCTCCATGCCTGCCAGATATACCTGCGAGAACTCAAGCCCCTTTGCACTATGCAAAGTCATCAGGAGCACCTTATTATCATCCTTATCTACTCCATCGATGTCTGCTACAAGAGCAACTTCTTCCAAAAAGGCTGATAATGTTACTTCTTCTCCTTCATCTTCACGTGCCTGTTCAAAACTTACTACCTTTGTAATAAGCTCATCGATATTCTGCAAACGGTCTTCTGCTTCTTCTTCATCTGCTTCTTCAAGCATCTTTGTATATTGTGTTGTTTCAAGAACATCAGTTATCAAATCTTCTAAGGAGCCAAACTGCTGCTTTGTACGGAACATTTGAATCATCGTTACAAAATCCTTTAACTTATCCGCAGCTTTGCCCTTGCCTAAAGTCGGAATCTGATCTATCTGCTGTAATGCCTCAAAAAAGCTTATTCCTAAGCTGTCAGCATATTCCTGCACTCGTAAAATACTTGCTGCTCCAATCCCCCTTCGTGGAACATTAATAATTCTCTTTACTGCTAAATCATCCTTGCCATTGTCAATTGTTTTCAGATAAGCAAGAACATCTTTGATTTCTTTTCTGGAATAGAAGTTCACACCACCAACGACATCATAGGGAATATTTTCCCGGATAAAACTTTCTTCCAGTAAACGTGACTGTGCATTGGTTCGATACAATACTGCACATTGTCCATAATCGCTTTCTGCCTGTCTTTTTTTTCTTTTAATATCATTTGCTATGTATTCTGCTTCTTCAAAGGCAGTATCAAATGGTCTGAAATGAATCCTGTTTCCCTCACCCTTTTCTGTCCACAGTGACTTGTCCTTTCGTCCGATGTTGTTACGAATAACAGCATTCGCAGCATCCAGTACATTCTGTGTAGAACGGTAATTCTGTTCCAACTTGATTACGGTTGCATCAGGATAAACCTTCTCAAAATCAAGAATGTTTCTGATATTAGCACCACGGAATTTATAGATAGACTGATCATCATCTCCAACGACACATAGATTTCGATTCTTTGAAGCAAGTAAACGAATCAGCTCAAATTGCGCCGTATTCGTATCCTGATACTCATCTACCATAATATACTGAAAGCGGTTCTGATAATTTTCCAATACATCAGGACAGCTTTTGAACAACTCCACCGTTTTTACAATAATATCATCAAAGTCCAAAGCATTATTCTTTTTCAATAACGACTGATATTCTTTATATGCGTTAGCAATTTTCCTCTTGGTAAAGTCCCCCATTACTGACATTTCATATTCTAAGGGAGAAATCAATTCATCCTTGGCTGAAGAAATTGCTCCTAAAATGGTCTTTTCCTTCAATTGCTTTGTATCAATTTCCAGCTTCTTACATACTTCCTTCATGACGCTCTTCTGGTCATCCGTATCATAAATCGTAAAATTGTTATCAAAGCCCAACCGATCAATATATCGTCTTAAAATCCTGACACATGTAGCATGAAAGGTTGCGACCCATACACTTTCACCATAACCTACAATGTCATCTACTCGTTCCTTCATTTCCCCAGCAGCTTTATTCGTAAAGGTAATAGCCATGATATTCCATGAATTTACGCCTAGATTATCTATCAAATAAGCAATACGCCTTGTCAGTACACTTGTCTTACCGGAACCGGCCCCTGCCAGGATCAGTACGGGTCCCTGAGTCGTAAAAACCCCCTTCTTCTGCTGTTCATTTAATGAATCATATAAACTCATGACATTCCATCCTTTCCTTCGTGCAGTGTTCTTTCAACGACATGCCTGAATTCAGAGCACTGCACCTGTCGTCTACTCAGTATAACAAAAAATAGTTCTCTTGAGAATAGAAATTTGGATTTTTCGAACAAATGTATCATTAAATTAGACAGGACTTAGCATTTACGCTAAATCCATTAGAAAAAACAGATTAGGAAATATAAAAATCTGTAACTCTTCCTGCTTTTCAGGCATACTCTACCATTAAAGTATAAAACGAGGTTATCTTATGAAGAAAATACAAAAAAGAGTAATCCTGACACTACTTGCTCTTACCTTTCTTTTCTCAAGCATGATAGGAGGATGTGGTAAATCAACTGATACCTCCGGCTTGCAAAAGGTTACCTTAAATGACGAGGCACTGTTTTCCTCTTTTTTAAATGGAAGTAAAAGCCTGTTTACTTCCATTTTTTTCTCAATTTTTGTACCATATTGAACTGTTCCATATCAATAATCGGCTCATGCGTATTCCTTACTATTACCTGGCTTTCCGGTTCTATAACAATCGTTTTTTTACTCTTATAATTGAGTTTTCTTGTCTTACATTGCACCATGTTTCCTATGTATACCTGATTGTCTAAAATCTCAGAAATAGTTTTTGTGTGCCACCTGTATTTGTTATTTGAATTACATCTGTTATGGTAAAAACCAGGTGCCGGAATATGGTTAGCTTCCAAATATCTGCCAATCCATTTTTCACTTTTTCCATTTAAATACTGTTCAAAGATCCATTGTACCACTTGTGCAGTATCATCCCTTTTGATGAGCTTATGCTTGTCCTGTTCATCCTTTTGATATCCGAATGGGGCATAGGTTCCTGTAAAAAGTCCTCTCTCCTGCTGTCGTTTATATGCTGCTCTGACTTTCTTGGAACAGTCCATGGAATACATGTCATTTATCAGTGACTTGAATGTTACCATTTCATTACATGTGTAATTATTTCTTTTATCGTCTAAAGAATCATAGGAGCCATCTGCAGTCAGGAATCTTACTCCATGCTCCGGGAAGTATCTGTATATGTAATTTCCTACCTCTACATAATCCCTGCCAAGCCTTGACAGATCCTTGACAATTACTGTGTTAACCAATCCCTTTTCCAAATCATGAAGCATCTTTAAAAAACCCGGTCTGTCGAAATTACTGCCTGTAAATCCATCATCCACATATTCTTTCACCAAAGTCATTTCAGGATGCTTTTCGATAAACTTCTCAATAATAAGTCTTTGAGAACTAATACTGCCGCTTTCCTCTTCTTCTGAGCTCATATTTTCCCTTGATAGTCTCAAATAGCCTGCCACATAATATTTCATTCTGCTACAGCCTCCTCATCTGATAACCCTTTCAATTCCTGAAAAGCATAGAAAATAGTAATATTTTTACTCTCATCAATGGTAATCTTCTCAATGAGCTGATGGAGTAATAAGGGAGTAGGCTCTTTCAAGGTAACAAAATCTTCCACCAAGGCTTTCAACTCATCATTTTCAAGAGTTCCCTTCTTTTGAGCAATCTTTTCTTCTATTGCCTGCTTCTTTTTCTGCACCTCATCCAGTTCACTTTGGAATTCTGCCTGCATGGTTAAATAATCATCTTCTGAAATAACTTCTGTTATTTTATCCTTATATATCTTCTGGAGATATCTTTTTATGTTATTTGCTTCTTCCTCAAGCTTTTTTACCTGCTTCTTATCATAAGTAGACTTGAGTGTCTCTTCCTTTTTGGCAAGCTCATAGAATGCTTCCGGATTCATTTCCTGCAAATACTTTGTACATACATGGCGCACATCTTCAAGGACTGCTGCCTCTATATCCTTGATATAATTAGAATGTGTTGTACATAATTTCTTATTTTTTTGTCTTGAATAACAAACCGTCCTCAGTCGATATTCACCATGATTTTTTAAAACAGAATCAGAATATACTACTTGTAAAGGTGCACCGCATTCTGCACACTTAAGAAGTCCTTTCAACAGATAATTATGAGTCGGCTTATCACCATACTTAAAGAAAGCCGGGTTTTTGTTCAGCTTCTGCACCATATCAAATTGCTCCTTAGCAATAATAGCTTCATGGCAATTTTCAACAATGATCCACTCTTCCGGATTCGTCCGAATCTTCTTTTTACTTTTATAATTCAGCTTCCTATATTTACTTTGAATCATTGTTCCCAGATAAACCTGATTACATAGGATATCCGCAATGGTTCTTTCCTTCCAGCAAATTATCCTTTTTCCTGTCTTTTTTACATTATTCCGTGTAGCAGATGGCACAGGAATATTCTCATTTGTCAATGTTCTTGCAATTTTCCCAAAAGAGTATCCCCTTAATGCCATTTCATAAATTCGCCTGACAATAACTGCCTCTTCTTCATCAACCACTAAATGATGCCTGTCGTTTGCATCTTTTCGGTATCCATATGGTGGCGTTGAGCCAATAAATTCTCCATTTTTCTTTTTCTGATAAAAAACACTTCGAATTTTCTTAGAACCATCCCTGCAATACATATCATTCATGACTGCCTTAAATGGTGCCAGTTCATTCATTCCATCATCGATCTTGGAATCCACATTATCAAGAATAGCAATGTAACGGACACCCATATTAGGAAAATACTTCTGAACATAATAACCCGTATCAATATAGTCTCTTCCTAAACGTGAAAGATCTTTTGTAATAACAGTATTAATTTTTCCTTTTTCGATATCTGCAATCATTCTTTGAAAGCCCGGTCTGTCAAAATTAGTTCCGGAATAACCGTCATCGACATATTCATCGACATAAATCAACTCGGGGAACTCGCTAATATAATGATGAATCATATCACGTTGATTTGAAACGCTTGAGCTTTCTTCTTTGTCTCCATCCTCCTTCGATAATCTGATGTACATTCCTACCCTATATTCCATAGAGCTAAGATTACAGTTGCGAATCATAACGCTGCCCTATCAAATTTCTTTTCATTCATATAATATTTTAAAAATATTTCCTGTATTTCCTGCATAGAAATCTGATTTTGATTGGAGAACTTATGAGAGACATGATATTGTACTTCCTTTTTTGACTTATTACCTTTACTCATATTTTCTTCCTTATAGAGGCGTAAGATATTATTTAATCCTATTTCTTTTTCTACTGAATTATTCCTGTTTCTTCAAGGAAACTAATTTTATTAATGTCTCTCCATACTCCTTTAAGGCTTACTGCGCAGCATATTTTTATTTATATCATCCAAATCGGCACAACATAATTCTCTCTATCAATTGCTGACAGTTCTGGTTTCATACAAATCACAGCTCCCTTTGATCGTGATATTGAAGACCTATCTAACAATTCAAATACTTTAATAAGCTCTGTTCCTGGATTAGATGATTTCTTAATCTCAATCGGGTTAATGACACCGTCATGCTCTAACACAATGTCAATCTCCTTTGCATCCTTATCGCGATAGTAATACATAAATGGTTCCTTGCCACTATTAAGATATGTTTTCATGATTTCTGCTACAACATAGTTTTCAAGAATTGCTCCATTCATCGCACCGCTTTCCAAAGTTTCAGCACTACTCCATTTTGTCAAATAACAAATCAGTCCGGTATCATAAAAGTACAGTTTGGGCGTCTTTACTAAACGCTTTAACAGATTATTGGAATATGGATGTAGGTAAAATATGATTCCCAAAGTCTCTAATATTCCTAACCAATCTTTTGCCTGCTTCTGATTGATATCTGCATCTCTGGCAATATCTGCAATATTCAACATCTGTCCACATCTTGCAGCTACTGCAGTAATAAAATGAAAGAACTTCAAAGAATCTATTGCATCTGATAATTCTTTAACATCTCTTTCAATATAGGTAGATAAATAACTGCTATAAAAAATCTGACTATTACTATTCTGACCACTCACGACAGCAGGCATGGACCCTCTAAAAATTCTTTCAAAAATGTCTCTTGTATCAGCCTTTTTCCTCTCTTTACCTCTTACAGTTAAAGCTTCCATTTCAATAGTAAATGGTTCCATTTTCCCATTACATATTTCAGCCTGAGATAATGATGTCATTGAAAGCACCGCAACTCTGCCCGCTAATGACTCCTGAACTCCACGCATTAACTTAAACACCTGTGAACCTGTAAGCCAAAAATCTCCCGGCTTATGATTCCTGTCTACGTGCAATTTTATATACGTAAATAGTTCTGGTGCGTACTGAACCTCATCTATTAGTACAGGTGGCTTGTGCAATTGTAAGAATAGTTCCGGATCAGTTTTTGCAAGATTTCTCTCGTTTAAATCGTCTAATGATACATAGCTCCTCTCTGTACCTTCCATTAACTTCTGAAGCATTGTAGTTTTTCCTACCTGTCTAGGACCAGTTACCAATACTACCGGATATTCTTTTGTAACCTCTGAAACAACCTTTTCCAGATTTCTTGATATATAGTTCATATTAATCACCATGCTTTCTTCAATCCTGCGAATTTGTGTCAAAAATTCCTGTTATTGTTTATGAGCGCTAACTTCATTCGGCCAATTTATATTCTAATTATATATTAGCCGAAACACACAAAAAGAGCAAGTTATATTACGGCTAATATATATTATTATTCTAAATCAGCCGAAATATACTTGCTTTACTAATTTATGCTATATTTTTACATAAGATTTATCCACAATGAAAAGTACAAATATTACGCAAAAACACATTAAATGGATCAGCACCCAAATCAGCAAGCTGGAAAAATGTAACACCTAAATTAGCAACTCCTCTATCACGCAAGTATGTTTCTTTTTGTCTTCACCGTCAGCATCATAATTAATGCCTACCAGTAATATTTTATCACCGTATCCGGATAAAGCACCCTGATATCTGCGCTCCTTGATCTGACGAATTGCCGAATCTGCAGACTGGTTATATTTTAATTCCACTACCATTGCAGGTCTTTTTCCTGCATTTACCCTTGGAATGAACACAAGGTCTGCAAATCCTTTTCCTGCGGGAAACTCTCTGACGATATTGTAGTAAGCAGGTGCTGTAAAGTATGCCATTGTGAGCACACAGCTTAGTGAATTTTCATCGTTATATTTGAGGATTGAAGTATATGTCTCATGTGCAAGTTCAATCAATTCTGCAACTCTGTCCGCTTCCCCATCAATGGTTACGTCCAATAACTCATCACACTTTGAAATCGACCTGGCAACTTCCTTCCACGAACCAGTT
>JALEWA010000001.1 GCA_022788085.1 Lachnospiraceae bacterium | reverse complement strand
CATGAAACTTCTATGATCAAGCATTTGGTAGCGATAGGATTTGCTGTGTTCTATACCTTTACTTTATTTACCTGTACCAATAATTTGGTGTTCACCTTTGTTATTCCGATGATCTTAATGGTCTCCATATTCAACGATACCAAATATTCTATTGAGATTAATGCAGGAACGGTTATCCTGAGCATAATGATGAGCATTGTTGGTGCAAAGACAGGAGCTATGGGATATGAGGGCATGGATGATGCAATTATTATGGTGGTAGTTATGATTCTTTCAGCTATTTTCTCTTTCTATTCTGCAAGAATATCCCATGCAAACAGTGAACAGAAGCTGAAGCAGGCTCAGAATGCTCAGAATGAGTCAGAAAAGCTGCTTGCAGAAATGAAATACATATCCGAAGGTCTTCATGATGGAATAAGGGATATCTATAAAGATCTTGAAAAGTTATCAGATGCATCACAGTCAACAAAGGAATCCATGTCGCAGTTGTCAACGGGTGCAACGGAAACAGCAGATGCTGTTCAGAAACAGACATATCAGACGGAAGCAATCCAGAATAAGGTTTCATTGGTAACAGATGCAACCGATAGTATCTCGACAAGCATGCAGCATACCTTGCAGGTATTAGATGAAGGAAGTAAAGATATTGAATTACTGGTAGGACAGGTAGATGCTTCTGTAGAAACAGGCGCTGAAGTTGCTGATAAGCTGCAAAAACTTGACAGTTATGTAGACGAGATGCATTCGATTGTTAATCTGATTAGTGGTATTGCAAATCAGACAAGTATGCTTGCATTGAATGCAAGTATTGAAGCTGCAAGAGCAGGTGAGGCAGGAAGAGGCTTTGCAGTAGTTGCATCACAGGTAACGGGAATGGCTGCGCAGACAAAAGATGCGACAGTACACATTACAGAATTAATAACCAATGTGTCAACAGCTATTAGTGAAGTTGTTACGGTAATCAATCAGATGCTGGAAGGCATTCAGGAGGAAAAACAGTCAACAGCCAATACAGCAGACAGCTTTACTAATATTCAGACCAATACCTTGACGATTCGGGAAAACGTAACACATCTTGTGAAAAGCATTGATGAGCTGAAGGATGCAAACCAGATGATTGTAGATTCTATTCAAACAATATCTGCTATTTCTCAGGAGGTATCTGCTCATGCAAATGAAACAGTCTCTGCAGAGGAAGAAAATGTCGATATCATTTATAGTATTGATAAAAAGATGCAGGATTTGATTCAGTATATTAAAAAATAAAGGTAGGAGATTTTGGAAATGTGGAATAAATGCCAAAAGAAAAATAGAAAATCATATCTTCCTGTCATCATGATAGGATTTAATATATTGATTACTATTTCGGCTGCATTCACCTTGGGGCATTATGTAAATGACAATCAGAAGCTTGTTCATGATGTCGCATTACAGGGCGTCATGGATCTATCCTCAGATATGAACAGACAATTGGAAAGAAGTATGATACTTCAGATGGATGTGCTTGGAAGTATAGCAGACTATGTTGAGGCAATGAAATTGAATGAGGAGGAAACACTCGTATACCTGGAGCATATGAATAATCTGGAGGGCACCCTTATGCTGATTGATCCTCAGAATTACCAAGGCTACGAGATTATGAAACAATCAAGAGAAGGGATAAAAGGTAATAGGAAATATGTATCTGTTTCTGAAATAGAGGTTATGAAAGAAGCGTGTATAAAATAGCAAACAGGAGAAAAGTCGGAATTCCCCATTACAGGTGTATTTCAAAGAACGGGTGAAAAGAGAAAAGTTATTGCCTTTTATCAGTCGGTTACGATTGAGGGGCAGAAAAGAGTCTTATTCTATGCATTGAATATCAAAGAAATAATCGAAGATGTAATTAGTGCGAATGGTTTGATAACAGAACCAGGTTTGTTAATTGATGCAAGTGGAATAGTACTATACTATGGAGCAGAAGAGGAAGATAAATATCCGGATAATTTTTATGACTACCAGGAGAAATATTATGGAAAACAGGATAGTGAGGACATAAGAAAAATTATTTCTTCCAATAATAATGGAAATTTTATCCAGCCTGATGAGGCTGGTAATGAGTGGGTATATACATACTGCCATCTCGGAGAAGATTTAGAATCAAGCTGGGTATATATAAACAGAGTCAATAATAAATCATTGGAGACCAAGGATAAATTTACCTGACCATTGGTATTAACAGTTGTATTTATGTCTTGGCCATGGTTGCTTAATGTAGGTGTAATCTGTTGGCAGAATAAAAGACTGAGAAAAAGGCAGTGTGTGATAGAAGAGAAGAATCAGGCATTAGAGGAAGCAAATAAAGCTCAGGTGGCATTTATTTCCAATATGTCACACGAAATCAGAACACCAATCAATGCCGTGCTTGGTATGGATGAGATGATTATCAGAGAAACTTCAGAAGAAGAAATCAGAGAATATGCGTATAATATCAAAAATGCGGGAAAAACGCTTCTTGGAATTATTAATGATATTCTTGATTTTACAAAGATTGAAGCAGGAAAAATGGATATTATTCCACAGGAATATGCACTCTCATCCATAATCAATGATTTGATGAATATGATAGAAGGAAGGGTCAGGGATAAAGGACTTGAATTTCAGCTTAATATGAACCCTGAGATTCCTCACATCCTTTATGGTGATGATGTCAGAATCAGACAGATTATCCTGAATATCTTAACCAATGCCGTAAAGTATACGGAAAAAGGAACCATCACTTTTAGTCTTGATTATGAAAAATTCGATGAGGAGAATATTCTTTTGGCTGTAGCTGTACGTGATACCGGTATCGGTATGAAACAGGAGGAGATGGATAAGCTCAGCCGTCCTTTTGAAAGATTAGATGAGAAGCGTAATAGAACCATTGAGGGAACCGGACTTGGAATGAGCATTGTAACAAAACTGCTTATGCAGATGGATAGCAGACTTGAGGTAGAAAGTGTTTATGGAGAAGGCTCTGTATTTTCTTTCAGGTTAAAACAGAAGGTGATAAATTGGGAAGCAGTAGGTGATACACTTGTGAATCTGACTGTCGTAAAGGGACTGTTAAAACGAACCGGAGTACAAGTGGATATGGCAGAAAGCGGCAGAGAATGTCTTGAGATGTGCCGGAACAAAGAGTATCATGTTATTCTGTTAGATCACAGGATGCCGGAAATGGATGGAATAGAAGTGATGCATCATTTGCAGGAGACGGAAGGACCAAATCAGCATACACCTGTTATTGCCTTGACTGCCAATGCAGTTTCCGGAGCTTACGAAACCTATATTAAAGAAGTTTTTTGTGACTTCTTATCGAAGCCGGTCAGTGGAAATAAACTGGAGCGTATGCTCTTAAAGTACTTGCCGGAGGAAATTCTCGATACGCAAGAGGATCTGATGGCGCAGATTGACAAGACAGCAGGAGAAAAGGCATGTGGCTCACAGGAAGTATATATTCAGGTGTGTAAAGAATTTGCAGGAACAGCGAAAAAGAATATTCGTGAAATTGGAGATTTTCTTGAGCAGGGAGACCTGGAAAACTATACCATTAAGGTTCATGCACTAAAGAGCTCGGCACGTCTTCTTGGAGCACAGGAATTATCGCAGGAGGCAGCTTTTCTGGAAAGCTGTGGCAATGAAGGTAAGATAGAAGAGATTCAGGAGAGAACAGGAAGATTATTATCCTGTTGTGCTAAGGTAGCTGATCAATTAGCAGAAATATATGCTATGAAGACAGAGCAGGAAAAGCAGAAAATGGATTCTGATGAGCTGGCAGAAGCACTGACTGCCATGCAGGAATTCTGTGCAGCATTTGATTTCGACCAGGTGGACAGTATTTTGCAAAAGCTGGAGAACTGTCAGCTCCCGGAGAAGTTTGAGGCGGTCATGGAAAGACTAAAAACTGCAATTTATGATGTAGATCAGGAAGAGATACAAAAGATAATCACGGAGTATCTAGGAGGTTTGAACGATGAGTAAAAGGGTGTTGTTAATCGGAGAAAATATATCTTCCTTTATACTGAATGCCATTCAGGAATCCTTAACGGCAGAAAGCTATGAGGTGGATGTAGCCCCACCAAAAGTAAATGAGCTGGGGTGTCTGGATAAGAAGCCGGATGTTATTGTAATTTATGCAGGGGAATATATTGATAGCTGTGCAAATGCTATCGTATATCTCAAGGACTACTGTGTGGAGCAGGAAAAGAAGATGTGCCTGATTGGCTACACAGATGAAATAGAGGCTCTTAAAAAGATAATTCCAGGTAATATTATCTGGAATGCATTTGAAAGACCTTTAAATGTAAAGGAGCTTGTCGGGGCATTAAATGAAAAGACAAGACAGGATGAATTAATCAATAGCAAGAAGCATATTCTTGTCGTTGATGATTCAGGCACTATGCTCAGAACGATTAAAGCCTGGCTGTCTGTCAAGTATAAGGTTTCTATGGCAAGCTCGGCAGCTATGGCAATCAGCTTTCTTGCAAATAATAAGCCGGATTTGATTTTGCTTGACTATGAGATGCCTGTCTGCTCAGGACCACAGTTCATGGAAATGATACGTGCGGAGGTGTCAACACGTGATATCCCTGTCATATTTCTTACAGCGAAGGGTGACAAGGAAAGTGTTAAGAGTGTACTTTCCTTAAAACCAGCCGGGTACCTTTTGAAAACAATGGATTCTGAACAGATTGTTGAGAATATAGACCAATTTTTTGAAAAAAATAAATATACAGGCCATTAAAAAAAGTGCAGGGAAGTCTGCACTTTTTCAGTTTTAATATCTTTCATTCAATACAAAAATCACTTTATTCACGCAAAAGGCGTTGTAGTATACGAAAATATGCAGTATGATGAGAATGCATCAAGATAATTGAGAGACTCGGGAAAGGAGGGGAGAGAGATGGATGCAATGGTTTGGCTGGCAGTAATGATTGTTTTGATTGTAATTGAAATCATAACAGTTGGTTTAACAACAATCTGGTTTGCAGGTGGCGCATTAGTTGCTATGTTCGTATCAGCACTTGGTGGTGGAATGATGTTACAGATTATTGTTTTCTTAATCGTATCCTTTGCTCTATTGATTTTTACACGGCCTTTTGCAATCAAGTACATAAAAAAGAATCGTGTGAAAACGAATTATGAAGGCATTATTGGCAAGGTTGTACGAATCACACAGGATGTGGATAATATTAAGGAAACAGGGTGTGCGATCGTAAACGGACAGGAATGGACCGTAAGGGCTGCAGATAATGAAAACAAAATTGCAGCTGGTAGTCTTGCAAAGGTTGTGAACATTTCAGGAGTTAAGTTAATTGTTGAGAAGTATGAGGAGGAGATAACAGTATGATGGCATTAATTATTTTATTTTTTGTAGTTATCGTTATTTTAGCGAGCAACATTAAATTTGTACCACAGGCATATGCGTATGTCATTGAAAGACTTGGAGCATATTATACAACATGGGGTGTAGGTCCTCACTTTAAGATTCCTTTCCTTGACAGAGTTGCCAAAAAAGTAAACCTGAAGGAACAGGTAGTTGATTTCCCACCACAGCCGGTTATTACCAAGGATAATGTTACCATGCAGATTGATACGGTCGTATTTTTCCAGATTACAGATCCGCAGATGTATGCATATGGTGTAGATAACCCAATCATGGCAATTGAAAAGCTGACAGCAACAACACTTCGTAACATCATTGGTGAGATGGAACTTGACCAGACTCTGACATCAAGAGAAATCATCAATACAAACATGAGAGCTGCACTTGATGTAGCGACAGACCCATGGGGGATCAAGGTAAACCGTGTTGAACTTAAGAACATTATTCCACCAGAGGCAATCAGAACTGCCATGGAGAAACAGATGAAGGCAGAACGTGAAAGACGTGAGGCAGTTACTATCGCAGAAGGTGAGAAGAAGTCAAGTATCCTTGTTGCTGAAGGTAAGAAAGAATCTGCAATTCTTGAAGCAGAGGCTGAAAAGCAGGCAGCAATCCTTAGAGCAGAGGCTGAAAAGGAAAAGAGAATCCGTGAAGCAGAAGGTCAGGCAGAAGCTATCCGTATTGTACAGATGGCAAATGCAGAAGGTATCAAGGCATTGAAGGAAGCAGGCGCAGATGATGCAGTACTTACCATTAAGAGTCTGGAAGCATTTGAAAAAGCTGCTAACGGTCAGGCTACTAAGATTATCATTCCGTCTGAGATTCAGGGAATGGCTGGTCTTGCAAAATCAATTGGTGAAGTATTGAAATAAGACTGGGATTATTGTAAACTAAAAGCATAAAAATCAGAACAAGGGTTAAATCATGTGATATGGTTTAACCCTTACTTAATGTAGATAATGCTTGAGGAAGAAAGATTCCGAAAGGAGTGGGGACTTATGACAAGGATTATGATACTTGAAGATAATAAAGACAGTCTCAATGCAATAACGAAAATGATAGAAAAAGTTTCAAAAGATATGACAACTGTGTCAATCAGCAGTCTGGAAGAAGCAAGAAAGGTATTACAGGAAGCAAAGGAACCATTTCACGCATTTCTGCTTGATATTAACTTGAACGAAAACGATACAGAGGATATATCAGGACTTACCTTTGCAGGAGAAGTGCGAAATATCAGGCAATATGCTTTTACGCCAATTGTGATGATAACCTCACTTGCAAATCTTGAGCTTCGGGCATATAGGGAGCTGCATTGTTATCAGTATATCTTAAAGCCTTTTCAGGAAGAAGAAATACAAAAGCTGATTCGAAAGCTGCTGTTTCAGACAGGAGAAGCAAGTGAGCCTTTTGTGTTGATTAAGAAGGAAGGGATTAATTACAAGCTCTTTTGCAAGGATATTGTAGGTATTAAAGCAATTCCGAGAGGTGTAAATATAGTACTGGTGAAGGAAGAAATGAAGGTATTGTATTTAACTATAAAACAGCTTATGGAGAAGCTGCCGGAAGAACAGTTCCTACAGTGTCATAGAATGTTTGTGGTAAATCGTGATTATATTGATTATGTGGATATGGTAAATGGAGTAATTCGTATGAAAAACGGTACGGAAGCGGAGATTGGTGTAACCTATAAAACAAAAGTGAAGGAGGCGCTTCATGGCTGAACTAGGCAGAAAGTTTTTATATAGAATCTTTTGCGTGCTTGCATTGATTGTGTCAGTGTATCTGATTATTGATCTGGCATGGAGCAGAACTCTTGATATAAAAGTCATAATTTTATTTGGAATCCTGCTTGCTGTTATCGCATTTGGCTTTGTTGACTGGCTACAGAACTATGCTTTTTACAGACATCAGGAAGAGGAACTGAAGATTTATAAGTTATACATTAAACCGCTTGAAGAACTGACGAAGGATATTCGTGCAAAACAGCATGAATTTGATAATCATATGAATGCTATTTTAAATATGCATGTGACAATCGATAATTATGATGAGCTGGTGAAGGCACAGTCAGCCTATTGTAAAGGAATCTATGAGGTGAAGAGCAGGAGCAATCCGGCACTGCTTCGTATATCAGACAAGATTCTTGCTGGATTTCTTTATAGTAAGATCATTAGTGCACCGCCATATATAGAAATTGACATACAGGTATTAAGCCAGCAGATTATCACATCTGTTTCGGAACATTCACTTGTGGAAATCATTGGAACCCTTGTGGATAATGCGTTTGAAGCCTGTACAGAAGAATTGAATGATGTGGATATGCTTCTGGATGCGAAGGAGGATAAACTAATCTTTGCCATAAAGAATAAAGTCAAAGGATTGACGATGGGGGAAATATCCCACTTCTTTGAGAAGGGTTACACAACAAAGAAAAATAGAGAAGGGCATGGCCTTGGACTGTATCAGGCTAATATGCTTGCTCAGCGGTATAATGGAAGTATCACGGTAGAATTGCAGGACTGCGGTGAAAATCAGGAAATCTGCTTCCGGGTAGAAATCTAAAAAGTTATGAAAAAAGGATGCAAAATTGTGGAAAATTGAGTATAATATTCATACTTGTGGAGTGGAAAAATTTATGTGCGATGGAGGTTAAATTGCATGCTGGAGCTTAGAGATATTTCTTATCATGTTGATGATGAGAAGGGTAAGGATATACTCAATCATATCAATTTGAAAATAGAGGACAGGTTTACTGCGATTACAGGACCAAATGGCGGGGGAAAGTCAACTCTTGCCAAGATGATAGCAGGAATTATCCAGCCAACGGAGGGTAAGATCTATATGGATGGCGAGGATATTACGAATATGTCGATTACAGACCGTGCAAGGCTTGGAATCAGCTTTGCATTTCAACAGCCTGTAAGATTTAAAGGGATTACGGTTTTTGACCTGATTCGTCTTGCATCAGGAAAAAATGTCAGCATTGAGGATGCCTGTCAGTATTTATCAGAGGTGGGACTATGTGCACGTGATTATATCAAGAGGGAAGTGAATGGCAGCCTGTCCGGTGGTGAATTAAAGCGTATTGAGATTGCAACGGTTATGGCAAGAGGAACAAAGCTTTCCGTCTTTGATGAGCCGGAGGCCGGAATCGACTTATGGAGCTTTCAGAATCTGATTCAGGTATTTGAGCAGATGCATGAGAAGACAAATGGTTCGATTGTGATTATCTCGCATCAGGAGAGAATTCTTAATATTGCAGATAAGGTTGTTGTCATTGCAAACGGCTCAGTAACAGCTCAGGGAAAGAAGGAAGATATTCTTCCGGGACTGTTGAACGGAAACATGAATTGCAGACATAAAGCAGGAGGTTGTATCCATGGATGAGATTCAAAAGAATTTACTGCGTGAGGTAGCTGATTTGCATGAGGTACCGGAAGGCGCTTACAATATACGTTCTGATGGAGAAAGTGTTGGAAGAAAAACAACAGAAAATATTGATATTGTAACAAAAACGGACAAGCCTGGGATTGACATTATTATTAAGCCGGGTACGAAAAAGGAAAGTGTACACATTCCTGTCATACTTGCCAAGGCAGGTTTAAAAGAGGTTGTATATAACGACTTCCATATTGGCGATGACTGTGACGTTACCATTATTGCAGGCTGCGGTATTCATAATTGTGGAGAACAGGACAGTGAGCATGATGGCATTCATACCTTTTTCGTTGGAAAAAATGCAACAGTAAGATATGTAGAAAAGCATTATGGTGAGGGAGATGGCAAGGGACAGAGAATCTTAAATCCCCAGACTATCGTAAACATGGATGAGAACAGCTATATGGAGATGGAGACCACGCAGATTAAAGGTGTCGATTCAACGGTGCGTGAGACAAAGGCAACTCTTGAAGCCGGAGCAACTCTTGTTGTGAAGGAAAAGATTATGACACATGGAAAACAGCATGCAGAAACAAAATTCTATGTAGATTTGAACGGTGAAGATTCCAGTACAAATGTTATTTCCAGAAGTGTTGCAAAGAATGAGTCTACGCAGACCTTCTACTCACAGATTAACGGTAATAATAAATGTGCGGGACATACAGAATGTGATGCGATTATTATGGATCAGGCAAAGGTTAAGGCTATTCCGGAGATTACGGCAAATCACCTTGAGGCAAGTCTGATTCATGAAGCTGCAATCGGTAAAATTGCAGGGGAACAATTGATTAAGCTGATGACACTGGGACTTACGGAAGCGGAGGCCGAGGAACAGATTGTAAATGGATTTTTGAAATAATTTTATATCGTTTTTTGATTGTTGGAGGTAAAAGGGAATGGCAGCAACAAAGGACATGACGGAAGGCTCTCCGATGAAATTGATTCTGGGGTTTTCTATTCCGTTGCTATTTGGTTATTTATTTCAACAGCTCTATAATCTGGTTGATACCATGATTGTAGGACAGTTTTTGGGAGTGGATGCACTTGCAGCAGTTGGTGCAACTGGTTCCATAAACTTTCTGATTATTGGATTTTGTAATGGTGTATGTAGCGGTTTTGCCCTACCGGTAGCGCATCGCTTTGGAGCAAAGGACTACAAGAGTCTCAGAAAGCTGTGGGCGAATAGCATATGGCTTTCCGGTATTTTTGCCATAGCGATGACAATTTTAACAGTAATTCTATGCCGTTGGATTTTAAGGGTCATGCAGACACCGGAAAATATTATGGAGTACTCTTATCAATATATTCTGATTATATTTATTGGTATTCCGACAACGTATCTTTTTAATCTGACTTCGGGAATGATTCGTGCATTAGGTAATTCCAGAGCACCATTGATTGTTCTGCTGATTTCTTCTGCACTGAATATTATCATGGATCTGGTATTTATTTTGAATTTCCACCTGGGAGTATCCGGAGCAGCGCTTGCAACGGTGCTTTCACAGTTGATTGCAGGTGTGATTTGTGTTGTTTATATCAGGAAAAAGGTATCTATTTTACATTTACAAGGGGATGAATGGAGACCTCATAAAAGGGAGTTCATGGAGCTTTTTAATGCGGGGGTTCCGATGGGACTACAATATTCCATTACAGCCATAGGAAGCGTTATTCTGCAAACAGCAGTAAATACACTTGGTTCAGCAGCCGTTGCCAGCGTTACGGCGGCTTCTAAGATCAGTATGTTTATTGTTTGTCCATTTGATTCCATGGGAGCAACGATGGCGACCTATGGTGGACAGAATGCAGGTGGTTATAAGCTTGACCGCTTGCATAAGGGCTTAGGAAGCTGCGTAATATTAGGAGCTGTTTACTCTGTCATTGCACTTGGTATTATTTATTTCTTTGGTACATCACTTTTACAATTGTTTGTTGATGCCGGTGAAGTAGGAATCCTGAATGATGCACAGAAGTTCTTGCTGATTAACGGTATTTTCTATTTCCCACTTGCTTTGGTAAATATCGTCCGTTTCATGATTCAGGGAATGGGCTTTGGCGTATTTGCGATTTTGGCAGGCGTATTAGAGATGATTGCAAGAGCTTTGATTGGTATTATCTTTGTACCAGGATTTGGTTTTGTGGCAGCGTGCTTTGCAAGTCCACTTGCATGGATTTTTGCAGATGCGTTTCTGATACCTGCGTATTTTAGTGTATGGAAGAAGATGAAGGGACATTTAGAGGAAAGCGCAAAGAGAAAGGCGCTCGATTAGGGGCAGAACGGACAGTTTAGTCCGATTTGATAAAAATACAAAGGAGGAAATGTACATGGAAGCTTTACAGTGTATCGAAACAAGAAGAAGTGTCAGAAAGTTTAAAGGAGAGGCAATCAGCCATGATGTGATGGAAGCAATTGTGAAGGAAGCATCCTTTGCACCATCATGGAAAAACTCACAGGTAGTAAGGTATGTTGTTGTTGAGAATCAGGATATCAAGGCTAAGATTGCAAATGATGCGGTATTAGGATTCACTTATAATACTGGTACAATCGAAAAAGCAGCTGCACTTGTTGTCGTTACCATGATTCATGGCAGAAGCGGTTTTGAGAGAGATGGCTCCTATACAACCAGCAAGGAAGACCGTTGGGAAATGTTCGATGCAGGAATTGCAACACAGACCTTCTGTCTTGCTGCACATGAAAAGGGCGTTGGCTCAGTTATTATGGGCATCTTTGATGAGGATAGGGTTGCAGAACTTATTTCCCTTGAAGAAGGAAGAAAGGTCGCCGCATTAATCGCAGTAGGCTATCCGGATGAGGAACCGGCATTACCGAAGAGAAAAGAAGTGGAAGAACTGGTAAGATTTTTGTAGGAAAATGAAAAAATATTCAATTTTCCTCTTGACAAATTCATACTATGAAACTATGATAAGAAAAAATAAAAACACGAATCAAACTAATGACCAAGAGGAGTAGATGTTTAAGGTTCGGCTTACAGAGAGCTGCAGGTGGTGCGATTGCAGTAGATGAAAGAACATTGAATGGACTTGGGAAGGTGGGAGTAAAGAACTTCTGGTAAGTTCAAGTAATGCCCAACGGGATTTCCGCCCGTTATCAAGGGAAGACGTATGATAGTACGTTTGCAGAGTGGGTGCATAGATATGCATCAAATTAGGTGGTACCGCAGAAGCTGAATTTTTAGGCTCCTGTCCTAGTAGAGATACTAGGACAGGAGCTTTTCTTGCGTGAATCAGCAGAGTAATGGTCACATGGATGTGTTGGGTGCTGGCACACAAGCGCATCCATGTGACTAGTACGAGCAACGCGACCGAGTAATCGAAGATTACGAGGTGCTGATTCACATACTACAAATTTCTAGGAGGAATATACATGTACAAACCGACTTATGAACAGGCAAAACAATATGAAAAGGATTATACTTACATTCCGGTATGCAGGGAGATACTGGCAGACGATATCACACCGATTCTTATGCTTCGTAAGCTTGCAAGTCTTGATAACCAGTACTTTTTATTAGAAAGTGTGGAAGGAGGAAGACTTGGCAGATATTCCTTTTTGGGATATCATCCAAAGCTTTCCGTATCCTGCAAGAATGGTGTTGTAAAGGTAAAGGAAAACGGTATGGTACGAATCATTCCCGGAACACCAAAGAAAGCGTTAGATAGTCTTATGCAGGAATACAGATCTCCACAGATTGAAGGTTTGCCAACCTTCACAGGCGGTCTTGTCGGATACTTCTCTTATGAAATGATTCAGTATGCGGAACCAAAGCTTAAGATAAAGCAAAGCGATGTGAATGATTTTGAACTGATGATGTTCGATAAGCTTATTGCATTTGATCAGCTCATGCATAAGGTTTGCATTATTGTAAATGCCAAGACTGCTGATGGAAAAGCAGGCTATGATAAAGCAGTAGAGGAGATTGAAGCATTTATTGAAACATTAAAGATTACGGAGCCGATTCCAAATGAAGAACCTCTTCCGGCACCGGAATTTACCTGTAATCTTACAAAAGAACAGTACTGTGGCATGGTTGAGAAGACAAAGCATTACATAAAGGAGGGAGACATTTTCCAGGGTGTTATTTCCAGAAGATTTGAAGCGGAGTATGAAGGAAGCCTGTTAAATGCTTACCGGGTACTCAGGACAACGAATCCTTCCCCTTATATGTACTACATGCAGATTCAGGATATGCAGATTGCAGGAACTTCGCCGGAAACGATGATAAAGCTTACCAATGGCAAGCTGATGACCTTCCCGGTTGCAGGAACCAGAAAGCGTGGCAAGGATAAAGCAGAGGATGAAGCGTTAGAAAAAGAGTTGCTGGCAGATAAAAAGGAATGCGCAGAACACAATATGCTGGTTGATTTGGCAAGAAATGACTTAGGAAGAATTTCCGAATACGGAAGTGTTAAGGTTGATGATTACATGGCAATTCATCGTTTTTCCAAGGTTATGCATATTGCAAGTACTGTGACAGGAACATTGGAAAAGGATAAGACCTGCTGTGATACGATAGAAGCACTGCTGCCGGCAGGAACATTGTCCGGTGCACCAAAGTTCAGGGCATGTGAGATTATCGATGAATTGGAACCGACAGCAAGAGGCGTATACGGTGGGGCAATCGGATATATGGATTTCAGTGGAAACTTGGATGTCTGTATTGCAATCAGAACCGCTGTGAAAAAAGGAAAAAAGATATATGTTCAGGCGGGGGCAGGAATTGTTGCAGATTCTATACCGGAGAATGAATATCAGGAATGTGCGAACAAGGCAGGTGCAGTCATAGAAGCAATTAAGCTTACACAGGAGGTATGCAGACTATGATATTGATTATAGATAATTATGACAGTTTTTCCTTCAATCTGGTGCAGATGATTGGAGAATTGAAAGAAAAGGAAGAAGAAATAAAGGTTATTCGTAATGATGAAATGACAGTGGACGAGGTGCTTGCATGTAAGCCTTCGCATATCGTTCTTTCTCCGGGACCGGGAAGACCTGTTGATGCAGGAATCTGCGAAGAATTGATTAAGGCAGTACCGGAAAATATACCGCTCATGGGAGTTTGCCTTGGACATCAGGCAATTTGTGAAAGCTTTGGGGGAAGAATCACATACGCAGAGGAACTGATGCATGGCAAGCAGAGCAGAATAAAGATAGATAATACATCTCCTCTTTTTCAGAAAATGCCGAAGGAGATTGATGTGGCAAGATATCATTCGCTGGTAGCAGATAAAGCCCAGATACCGGAGGTTCTTGTGGTAACAGCAGAGGATGAGAAGGGCGAGGTCATGGGAGTAAGACATAAATCAGCTAATATCTATGGAGTCCAGTTTCATCCGGAATCCATCATGACACCACAGGGAAAACAGATATTGAAAAACTTTTTGGCAATTGCATAATCAAATAGAGAATGGAAAGGAAGTAACGAATATGATTCAGGAAGCAACAAAAAAGGTAATAGAGAATACGAATTTGACAGAAGAAGAAGCAGAACAGGTAATGAACGAAATTATGACAGGTCAGGCAGCAGAAGCAAATATGGCAGCTTTTCTGACAGCACTTCGTATCAAGGGAGAGACAGTAGAAGAGATTTCGGCTTTCGCAAAGGGAATGAGAGCAGCAGGAACAAGACTTCCCTTTGAAGGAGATTTGCTGGAAATCGTAGGAACCGGCGGCGATGAAGCAAACAGCATCAACATCAGTACAACAGCAAGCATTCTTGTTGCAGCAGCAGGCATCAAGGTGGGTAAGCATGGAAACAGAAGTGTATCCAGTAAGTCCGGTGCAGCTGACTGTCTCGAAGCATTAGGCGTAAAGCTTGATGTAACACCGGAAAGAAATGCAGAGATTTTGAGAGAGGGAAATATCTGCTTTATGTTTGCACAAAAATATCATTCTGCAATGCGCTTTGTAGGACCTGTTCGTAAGGCACTTGGCTACAGAACTGTATTCAACATTCTTGGACCACTTGCAAATCCTGCCGCAGCAAACCATGAACTCCTTGGTGTATATGATGAGAAGCTCATAGAGCCGATGGCACATGTATTAGATAAGCTTGGTGTGAAAAGAGCCATGGTGGTATTTGGAAAGGACGGACTTGATGAGATATCCTTAAGCAGCGATACCATTTGCATGGAAGTAAACAACGGAGAATTCAAACGATTTGAGATCACACCGGAACAATTTGGCTTTACCAGATGCAAAAAAGAAGACCTTGTTGGCGGCGATTCGCAGGTGAACGCTGAAATTGCAAGAAGAATCCTTAAGGGCGAGGAAACAGGAGCAAAGGCTGATGCAGTCATTCTGAATGCAGGCGTAGGAATTTATCTGATGAAAGACGGGATTTCCATCAAAGAGGGTATTCAAATTGCAAGAGATACTATTACAAGCGGCAAGGCTTATGCGAAGCTGGAAGAATTCATTGCGTTAACAAATGAGGTTTAGACTATGATTTTAGATGATTTAGCAGCAGCAACGAGAAAGAGAATAGAAGCGAGAAAAAAGGAAGCTCCTTTAGAACAGGTCAAGGAGCATGCAGTCAGGCTTGCAAAGCAGGAGCAGAGTTTTTCCTTTCCCTTTGAAAAGGTAATTGCAAAAGAGGATATCAGCTTTATCTGTGAAGTAAAGAAAGCTTCACCGTCAAAAGGAATCATAGCAGAGGATTTTCCGTATCTGGAGATTGCAAAGGATTATGAGAAGGCAGGTGCAGATTGCATCTCTGTACTGACAGAAACGGATTATTTCCTGGGAAGTGACCGATACCTTAGGGAAATCAGTAGTACAGTTAATATTCCAACAATCCGAAAAGACTTTATCATTGATGAGTATATGATATATGAAGCGAAACTTCTTGGAGCTTCCTGCGTTTTACTGATTACAGCATTGCTTGATACAGATACCATGAAGGAATATATTAAAATCTGTGACAGCCTTGGACTATCTGCTTTGGTAGAAGCGCATGATGAGGAAGAAGTAAAAAGTGCAATTGCTGCCGGGGCAAGAATGATAGGCGTCAACAATCGTAATTTAAAGGACTTTACGGTAGATATCCATAATAGTGGGAGATTAAGAAGACTTGTACCAAGGGATATTTTGTTTGTCGCAGAAAGCGGAATTAAGACAGCACAGGACATTCAGGCATTACGTGAGGACGGTGTGAATGGTGTACTTATTGGGGAAACCCTAATGCGAAGCCCTGATAAAGCAGCGATGCTTGCAGCTTTGAAAGGAGATTGATAGCAGGTAGTGGAAAGGCATGGTAGTTCATATGACTAAAGTAAAAATATGTGGATTAAAGTCTCTTACAGATGTAGAGATTGTGAATAAGTATCTGCCGGAATATGTCGGATTTGTCTTTGCTGATACGAAACGATTTGT
>JALEWA010000063.1 GCA_022788085.1 Lachnospiraceae bacterium | reverse complement strand
ATTTTTTCATATTCTGCGACCTGAAGCTGTAACTTCTTCATCTCCGCAGCCTCTGCCTGGGAATTTGCCTTAATGACTTCCTGTGCGCTGAATCTTTGCGCAAGCTTATCCATAAAGTTATCCATAATTCATGCTCCTTTGTGTATAACTTTGTTATAAAAATATTGTATCATCAATTGCTTTTGCTGACAACAGGAGAAAGCATTGTGTATATTGCACATATAAAACTGTAATTTATTAATAAAAATTGTGATATTAACAATAATATCACAATTTGTTCATAATTTGTTCATATTCCAATGGTAATATTTACTCATAGCAAAGGGAACAACGTAATGTTTTTCATTACACATAGATAAATTTTTTCATAATAGCCTCGGTGCCGAAAGGTATCGGGGCACTCCTCATTTTATGGGGTATTTTTTTCGTTTTCTCTTTCCCTCTCAATTGCCTGAATCTCTTCATTCAAGGACAGCATCTTTGCATCAAGTGCTGATACCATCTGTGCGCAGGCATAAAGCTCATCCTTAATATGTTCGGGTGCGTTCCCTTCAAACTTATAATTAATCTTATGTTCCAGACTTGCCCAGAAATCCATTGCAACTGTTCTGATCTGAATCTCAACCTTGGCATCAATAATTCTATCGGATAAATAAATCGGAATTGATACAATCATATGGTAGCTCTTGTAGCCGCTTGGCTTTGTTTTCTTGATATAGTCTTTCACAGAAAGAACTTTGATGTCACTCTGGTTTGCAATCATCTCCGCAATCCGGTAAATATCCGTCGTAAAGGAACAGATAATGCGAATGCCAGCTATATCATTTACATATTTCACCATATTTTCAATGGTAGATTCATAACCATTTCTTTTTAACTTTTTCACGATGCTCTCAGATGTCTTAAGTCTTGATTTAACATGCTCTATCGGGTTATATCTATGTACATGCTGAAATTCATCATTCAGTATTTCAATCTTTGTTCCAATTTCTTTCAAAGCAGAGCTATATACAAGCATAACTTCCTTCCAGCTATCTACTTCTGAATCTCTAAAAACTTTATATTCCATTTTCAACCTCTTTTATTTATGATATCATATCTTCGCATCATACACGCTAAGAATCCATGACTCTCTTATTCTCGTATATTCTATCATGTACTTGGGAATTTTTGTGTATAAATCGGAAAAAATTTATTCTTTTTTCAGTTTTCCTTATTATCCCAATACCGCACTACAATAAGTATATGTTAATCCTTTCTATTTTATGCTATACTATTATTATATTTATTAGGAGGTACAGCCATGTTCCGCTTATGGGCCAGAACGTTTAAAGATAATCATATGCTGCAGGACACTGTCATCTGTGATGCTTCAGATGATACAAGAACACACAAGGTATTTCATGCCATAGAAGAGGTCTGTTATGCTTTCGACCTTGGCAAACCCATATGGCTTGATTCTACCATTACAGAATTCAAGCGCCATAACAAAGCAAGATTTACTGCTGATAATTTTATAGAAACGATTGATTTCGATTATCTGGAGATTCAGATTATTGAAGAGGATTAGTTCTTATACACAGGATAAAGGAGTTGACTATGGATACACTTCGTGAAATTCTTGAAATACTACGTACTGACATATATGTTGGCAAGAACAGAGCTGCTAATATCCGTATTATGGAGAAAATGCTGCTTATACTTATGAGCATAACAGCTGTTATGTCTCTTATCAATTTGACAGGAAGCTCAGTGATTCTAGAGGTTACCTCGTTGATACTTTTTATAGGCTTTACCATTTGTTTTGTCTTGCTAAAAAAGTATGAAAACCGTCGGATTGTCATACTTCTATTCTCTTTGATTATGGTGGTAATCTTTACCTATTATTTTATTTTTGGTAGCAGTAATGGTTTTGCCTGTTTATGGCTGATTGTTTTTCCATATGCTGCCATGTCTGTCATTGACCTGAAATGGGGATTGTACAGCAGCGCTTACTTTTTCCTGTTATCCGTATTCTTTTTCTGGACACCTGCAAAGCAATTCCTTCAATATGAATACAGTGAAACCTTTATGATTCGGTTCCCAATCCTTTATTTCTTCTCCATGCTTGTTGCCATCCGAACCGGATATCAGCTTCATAGAGCTTCCCTTGAACAGCTTACGCGTATTGATGATCTTCACAAAGCCGTAGAAGTGGAAAGAGAAAAGAATTTATCCCTTGCCATGCAGACAATCATTTCCATCAGCCATGCCGTGGATGCCAAGGATTCCTATACCAGTGAACATTCTGCCAGAGTTGCACAGTATGCAAAAATGATTGCTACAGAACTGGGCTGGAGTGAAGAAAAGCTTGAACGTCTCTATATTGCAGGGCTCATTCACGATATTGGCAAAATTGGTATCCCGGATGCTATTTTGAATAAACCTGGAAAACTTACCGATGAAGAATTTGCACAAATCAAAATGCATCCTGAAATTGGACATAAGATCTTAAAAGGTTATGATGCCCTTGAAGGAGTTACTGACAGTGTCCTCTACCATCATGAACGCTATGATGGCAATGGTTATCCCACAGGATTAAAAGGCGAATCCATTCCTGTTTTTGCCAGAATCATTGCTGTTGCAGATGCCTATGATGCCATGAGTTCAAACCGTGTATATCGAAGAGCTCTTAACGACAGCTTCATTCTCGAGCAGCTTGAAACAGGAAAAGGCAAACAATTTGATCCGCAATTTGCCGATATACTGCTTCGGTTGATTAAAGAGGGAAAAATAAAATAGTAATTTCTTTTAACAAAAAAACATGCTTTCATGCATGTTTTTTTAGTGCATATTTCTATTGACACTTAATATAATAAGTCGTAGTATTAATTTATATTTGATATGGTTTTTAATACTACATGTTATAGAGTAAATTATCAAAAGGAGGAGTTTCTATGCAAGTAACAATTCGTGAACCCGGTAGTGCCATTACTCACTTTATCGCCTGGCTTATGGCCATCGTTGCAGCCTCACCACTTATTATGAAAGCTGAGAGCAGTTCCCATATAGCTGCTGCCGCTATGATTATCTTTATGGCAAGCATGATTCTGCTTTATGGGGCAAGTACCGCATACCATAGCGTATCTGTTTCCGATAAGATACTAAAGATTTTTCGGAAAATTGACCATATGATGATTTTTGTCCTGATTGCCGGATCCTATACTCCGGTTTGTCTGATTGTCCTTGGCGGCAAGATTGGTTATACACTTCTTGCTCTTGTTTGGGGAATCGCCATAATCGGAATGACAATCAAAGCTTTTTGGATTACCTGCCCGAAATGGTTCTCCTCTGCCATCTATATTGCAATGGGCTGGACCTGTCTGCTTGTATTTGGAACCTTATGGAACACACTTCCTCATGCTGCTTTTGGCTGGCTGCTTGCAGGAGGCATCATTTATACGATTGGCGGTATTATTTATGCCTTAAAGCTTCCAATCTTTAATTCCATTCACAAGAATTTTGGCTCTCATGAAATATTTCATTTATTTGTCATGGGTGGAAGTATTTGTCACTTTATCTTTATGTATTTCTATGTAGCATAAAAGAATCATAAAAGGCAGGACTGTCATGTGATTATGAGCAGTTCTGCCTTTTCTTTATTGTTCCATTTGTTTTCCCAAGAAATCTGCTGCCGACTGTGCAAGTTTCATCTCTACTTCATTCATAGAATCCACGGCTTCTGTAGATAATAATACTACTGCCCCGATAATATCTCCCTGTGTTATGATAGGAATGATAATCTGATGTTGGATTTCTTCTGTCTGATCCTTTATAACCGGAATGCACTTCCTGTCACCTTTTGAAGCACTTACCGTTTCCCTTGCATTCATTTTTTCCTCTAATTCCTTACTGATGCTTTTTCCAAGGAATTGCTTATTATTACTTCCTGCCGCAGCAATAATCTGGTCTCTGTCTGCAATCAATGCGATATGCCCCGATACCTGGGAAAGACTTTCTGCATACTGCTTTGCAAAGCTTCCCATCTCACCAATCGGTGAATATTTCTTCAAGATAATTGCTCCTTCATGATCGGTAAATATTTCAAGCGGATCACTTTCGCGAATCCTCAAGGTTCTGCGTATTTCTTTTGGTATCACAACACGCCCTAAATCATCAATACGTCTGACTATACCTGTTGCTTTCATATGCTTAATACTCCTCCTGTCTATTTCCTTTCCTCGTATTCCATACTATTGTTAATCTTCCTTCCATATCCTGTGTAGTATGGATATTATGTGGAAATTTTGGAGAATTATGCATCCAAACTATTTATATCTCTTAATGCTATGTTTAATCCTATTTTGCATCGAAAATAGCCGGCATTCAATTTTTCGATGCTCAAAAATACCATTTTTTCAATTTCTATCATCGGAATATGTCAAATCACCAAATATCGATGCTACTTTTTTTCAAAAATGAAGAATATAGCATCGATATTTACATATAATATACTTTTCGATGTAGTTTCCTTTTTCAAAGAATTATAAACAGCATCGATACATAAAATTACGAGACATTTCGATGCAATGACATATTAAAAGAATAAAAACAGCATCGATGCAGACATATCCGAGGCATTTCGATGCAGCTCCTTTTAGTAAAAATCTATAAAAAGATGATGCCCAGCGGCATCATCTCACAAGAATTTGCAAAGCAAATTCTTGATTAGCTACCACTATGTTACAGCAATTTCCTATCACACAAAAAAGCAGAACCAAAAGGCTTTTGATACATACCATTTAGTCCTGCTTATTTATTTCATGTTAAAACTTATTCCGTCACTCCGCCAAATAAGTTAACACCTTTTTGTATTACAAAATCTGAGTTCTTCTCTCCTCTCGTTTCCGGCATTCCCTTATCGAAAGCATTTTCACCATCTGCCATTTGAGGTCTTTCACTATCAAAGTTCTGTGGTACTTCACCTTCCGGTCTTTCAGTTCTCTCGCCTTCTGCCATTGCCGGTCTGCCACCCTTTCCCATCATGGTTCCTGTATAGGAAAGCTGTTTTTCATCCTTATATACATGATAAGTTCCTTCTGACAATGCATCAGATGAAATAACAACATTCGAATAATCTGCTATACAGTCAAAGGATAGAACCTCTGCATCACTCTCATCCTTAATCACAAGCTTTCCCTTAGCACTGTCTGTAAATTGCAATACCATTGTGTTTGCTGATGAAGCTTCCTCAATATTATCGTACATATTGCCACAGGCTATGACTGTTCCGCCATTGATATAGATTCCCATATCAGAATCAATACCTGCATCCTGGCTCTTTGGATTGGAAGAGGCATACACATTTCCGCCGTTTATAACCAGCCATCCATTAGAATCAATGCCATCGCCTTCTTCTCCATCAATAGACTGAACATTCAGATTGCCACCATTGATTGTACAAACACTGATGCCATCCTCATTCACATTAATACCATCATTCATAGAATTAATGTTAATGTTTCCACCATTAATTGTCAGATGCATTTCTGTATCCAATCCTTCATTTGCAGCAATAATATTAAGAATGCCATCCCCCTGTTCTTCACCTGTAATTTCCATACTCATTTTGGAATAAAAAGCGCCATCGTATTTATGAAGCTTCTTTTCTTCATCATTATCCTTATAGATACGTGCTACATAAGAGCCGGATATATTATTTACAGAACCGTCTGCAATAACAACCTTTGCTCCTGCATTTGTTGTATCAACCTCATAGCTTGCATTCTCTTCGGAAGCATCTGTATCACATTCATATACCTCGTAGAACATAACTGCAGGTGCAACCGTACAGGTAATGTCTACACCATCCAGGATTAACGTGACCTTATCCTCTTCTTCCTCACCAACATTTACAAAAATCTGTCCTACTGAGAGCTTACCGGTTATATGGTAAGTTCCCGGTTGTGTAATATTGACAACGGTATGAGCTGCTGCTTCTTCGGCAGAATGCTTGTCATCATCCGTTCCTTCACCATATGGATTACCACTTTCATACTGATCCTTATCTTCATAATAAATAATATCATGACTTATATATACTGCCCCTGTATCGGAAGCTTCTGTTACAGCCTCTTTCCCATTTACGGTTATTGCTTCATCGGATAATGTAATTTGTACCGCATCCTCATATTTTGATTCATCAGATGCATCCGAAGCTGTTTCATTGTCCTGTCCCTGTTCCGTCTGCACCTCTGTTTCACTCTGTTTTTCTTCCTGCGTCACAGCCTGCGAAGTTTCCTGCCCACATGCTGTCATCGCAAATACTGCTGACATCATCACAGCTGCTATCGATAAACTTCTTCTTATCATACTTTCCTCCTTGTTTGATAGAACTATCTCTCACTTCTTTTCCTATCATATATCCTACAACTAAATTGTGAAAAAAATCATAACAAACGAAGGAATTTCTGTGTCCTTCCCATGCTCTACTATATACATGTAATGTCAGCGCAAAAAGCTGCCGCTATAAAAGCGACAGCTTTTGTACTGTTTATTATATTTATTCTATTTATGAAGAGCAATGTCTTCCATTTTCTGGAACTTTGTGATCAATTCCTTGGAAGCCGCTTCTGCTTCCTGATACTGCTTCTGGGCAGTTGCATAATCCTCTCTCAGAATTGCATCCTTTACATACTTTCCGTATTCGTGGAATTTCTTATGCTTTGACTCAATTTCGACCCATATCTCGCGGATTTCCGGTGTCTTTGGCGTCATGGAATAATAGAAATGCCCGAAACCGCACTTCGTTGCATCAAGCTGTAATGGCTGAAGAGAACGACTATCCACCATTTTCTTGAGGTTCTCAAGCCATAGCTGATGAGCTTTGATTGCCTTATCAATATATTTTGCAAATTCTGTATACTCCATACGGAAGAAAGCATCGTCTGTCATATCACCAAGCTGCTTTCCGGCTTCATCAAGCAGTTTTTCGATTTCAGGAACCGGTGCTGTTACTTCCTTCATCTTCTTACTTACCTTACGCAGATGCTGTGTGCTTTCATTCAACTGCATACATTGATCCTTAATGCTGACCGTCTGGCTTTCCAGTTCAACCATAGAGCTGCTGATTTCCTCGCTGACTGCAGCAAGTGAACTGATGGAATCATTCACTCTGGAAACATGCTGCTGGTTTTCATCATTGATTTCCCATACATTTCCAATTTTTTCCGTTACCGTTCCCAACGCATCAATTGTTGCTGTAACACTCTTTGCGCTTTTTTGTGAGGCCTCTTTAATTTTTTCTACGAACGCACCCATATTAGCTGTCAGCTTCTGCGTTTCCTCTGCCAACTGGCGAATCTCATCAGCTACAACTGCAAATCCCTTTCCGGCTTCTCCTGCTCTTGCCGCTTCAATGGAAGCATTTAGAGCTAACAAGTTCGTCTGGGAAGAAATGGAATTTATACCGGAAATCACTTCGTTCATATGCTCAAGAACATCCAGTAATGCATCCATATCCTTCTGCATCTCTCTGGAATCCCGGATTGTATTCGTCGAAAGCTCCTTAATAACAGAGAGCTCATTCTGACCAGCCTCTATCTTTTTATGCACTTCACTGGTGTCTTCTGCTGCCTGAATAATGGTTCTTGTCAAGTCCTCATGCTGACCATTCACCTGTTCTGCTACCAAAGAAGAGTCCTCTGACGCCTTTTGTATAATCTCTGTGGAATCTGCTACCTCGTTAGAAATATTTACCAGCTCGTCTGTCTGTTGCTTTAAAGCAAGGTCAAGGGAGCTTATCTGCATAACTGCCGATATATCCTTATCCATTACTACTTCAAACTGCTTTCTCCCTTTTAACAAACGCTTATAAATATCTCCAAGTTTGGGATTCTTTGAATAATCTGCCTCCTTCAGCTCTGCAACAGAGTCAATCAGTTCTGTATTTTTCTTGATAAATGCCATCTTTTGTCCCTCTCTTTCTGAACAATAATATATCTTACTTATTATTGTCTTACTTTTCTCCTGTGTTTGTCAATATGTTTTACACAATTTATTTCTCTTGTTTTTTCGCAAGCTGCTTTATATTTTTCTCTACTCTTTCTTTGTTAAGGGGATAGAATAAATATAGAACAACAGCAAGCAGCGCATATCCAATTGCCGGCACAAGGCAAGTCAGATTGTAGATACCGGTTGTGACCTCCGGATCAAATGCCGTTGCCTGCGTATACCCTATCATAGAAAGGAGCATTCCGGTCACTCCGGAGGATGCCGCCTGTCCAAGCTTTCTCGAAAAGGAATATACCGCATAAATTGTTCCGTCTGAACGTTCTCCTGTCTGTACCTGTGTATCATCTATGACATCCGTAATCATTGCCCAACAAATCAGATTAAAGATAGCAAGACCTATATAAGAAACCGCATAAATCCCTACAAATACCCATGCATTGGTCGTATGCCAAAAAAATGCTACCGAGAAAACAACTGCTCCAAATATGGCAGAAAGAATAGCAAGCTCCTTTCTGCCGTATTTTTCAGACATCCTTACCGTAAATCCTGCACAGATCAGGGTAATCACCAGACCTACAATCCCCGTCGCAGCCTGTGCCTGTGTATTTCTAAAATAATTAGGAAATACATAGGTTATCATGGTAGACAATGATAACTGCACCAAAAGCATGCAGATAGAAGCTACAACAATACCTATCAATGCCCTATTATGAATCAGACCGGAAAGTAATTTACCAAGGTCAAAGGCTTCTGTCTTTCGTTCTACCTTTACACGCTCCGTCACAAGAAAATAACACAAAATATAGCAAATAACAGCCCCAATGGAGCATAATAATGCCGCTATCATTGTCTTTGTACCGGAAAGAACACTATTACCATTTTCGTCTGTATAATAAACCACTAAAGGAAGCACTACACCAATCACCGTTCCGGCAAGTGCAGAGCCTATCGTTCTCCAGTTCGATAATTGTGCGCGATCCTTTGATTCCTCAGAAACTGCAGAAGCCATAGAACCATATGGGATATTAATACTTGTGTAAAAAACGCTTCCCCAGAGTAAATACGTCAGAAACATCCAGAATATCTTAAAACCAAGAGACATATCACGAAACCAGCTTGCATACATCAGGAAAGATGCAACAGATACCGGTCCGCACATCCATAGAATCCACTCAATGAATTTTCCCTTTTTTCCTGGTCTGCTTCTATCGACAATCTGCCCCATTGCAACATCTGTAAAGGCATCTACAAAGCGCGCTGCCATCATCATCGTACCGATGATTCCGACCGGAACTCCCATAACATCCGAATAGAACTTCATCAATATCATGCTGGACAAAATGAAGGTAAAGTCATTTCCGAAATTTCCAAACATATATCCAAGCTTATCTCTCATGCCAAAAGGCTTTGTTGTTTCTCCTGTTTTCATTTTAAGCCTCCTAAAAAAATTGTCCTATTCGATAGTATGTCTCGAATAGGACAACTTTATTAGGAGTTACTTCACATATTTCTTTAGGGTTGCACGAACTGCGCCTACGCCCGCTGTCATTTCTTCAAAATATCGACATATCTTTCCGGACAGTCCGACTCTTACTAAATCGACACCAAAAATATCCTTATTTTTCAATAACGGTTCTATCGCATTTTCTGCCTGCCCATTCTCTCCAAGTCTGATTTCGGACACATGAGGGCATATGCTATCCAATAATGGATCGGGGCTAAGAGTAAAGTTCCTCCCTTTATCGTCGACTGCCATCAGATAACGAAGCCATCCTGCAAGCACAAGAGGAATCATATCTAATTCGCTGACATCGAGACAATCAGAGGCCTTGTATGCTTTTATCGTTTCCCCAAACCGGATTGCAAGCTTCTGTGAAGTATCTGTCGCAATACGTTGTGGTGTATCAGGCATAAAAGGATTCGGAATCCGAACCTGCAAGACAGTATCAAGAAACTCCTTCGGATTCATGATACCCGGATTCACTACAACAGGAAGGCCTTCGTCATAGCCAATGATTTCCACAAGTCTTTTCAGCTCATTATCCTTCATTTCATCTGATATTTTCTCAAATCCAAGTAAACAGCCAAATATTGCCAATGTTGTATGAAGTGGATTCAGACAGGTACATACCTTCATCTTCTCAACCTGATCCACCGTTTCACGTTTCGTAAACATGAGTCCGCCTTTTTCCAGTTTCGGTCTGCCGTTTGGGAAATCGTCTTCGATAACAAGATATTCACATTCCTCTGCGTTCACAAATGGTGCCACATAAGTGTTCTTTGACGTAATAACCGGCTCAAGGGCTTCCAAGCCATCCTGTTTCAAGATTGCCTCTACCGATGCATCCGGACGCGGTGTAATCTTGTCTATCATGGTCCATGGAAAAGAAACCTTATCCTTTGCATTCACATAATCAACAAATTCTTTCTCTACCAATCCATTCTCATGCCATTTTACTGCAAAGGTATTGACTGCCTCATACAGTCTGTCTCCATTATGGGAACAGTTATCCATGCTGACCATTGCAATCGGCTTACCTCCGGCTTGAAATCTGGCATAAAGCAGGGATACCACCTTTCCCAAATAGCTTTTCGGTTTATTCGGCCCGGCCTTAAAATCATCATCCAATGCCGTAGTCAGGCTATAACCCTTTTCCGTTATGGTAAAAGAGGCTATCTGCAGGGAATCCTTGCAAAAGATTTCCCGAAGCCTTCCAAATTCTGCTTCATTTTCCGAATCAAGAATACAGGATTCCATAATGCTTCCAATCACCGTCTTTTCCAATGTCCCATCTGCCTTTAAGGTTACGAAAAGAGAATAATCATCATGTGGCCGGTACATCTTCTCAATAATTTCATAATCGTATCCCTCTACCACTATCAGCCCCCGGTCCAACTCACCATTATTTAGTAAATTCTGTACTACATTTGCCTGAAATGCACGGAAAATGTTACCGGCTCCAAAATGAATCCAAAAGGGATTTTCCCTTGTTGCCTCCATTACCTTTTTACGGTCATATTGTGGAAGCTGATATCCTTTCTCTTCCCATTCTTTTACATTCTTTAATCCTTCCTCGCATAACTTCACGAACACATACCTCCTATTTCGAGCTGCTTTTTGTAATCGCTTCCCAAAGTCCATTCAGATACGTAGCTCCAAGCGCCCTGTCATACAAGCCGTATCCCGGCATAGCCACTTCATCCCATATCATTCTTCCGTGGTCTGGACGAATCGGTCCATCAAAACCGGAGTCATATAATGCTTTCATAATCTCATACATATCAAAGCTTCCGTCAGAAGACAGATGTGCTGCTTCTTCAAAATCTGTCGGAGAATTGAATTTCAGGTTACGGACATGCGCAAAATGAATTCTTCCCTTTAAAGCATGAATCATATCCGGCAGATCATTTCCAAGATTTGTTCCATAGGAACCGGTACAGAAGGTAACTCCATTGTGTGGATTATCCACCATATTTATCATACGGAGAATGTTCTGCTTATTCGTAATGATTCGTGGCAGTCCGAACACGCTCCATGCCGGATCATCCGGGTGGATTGCCATGTTTATATCATATTTATCACATACCGGCATGATTTTTTCGAGGAAATATTTTAAGTTTTCGAATAACTTCTCATCATCGACATCCTGATACATGGCAAACAGTTCTTTTACATGCTCCATACGCTCCGGTTCCCAGCCCGGCATAATGGTTCCATTCATATCGCCTGCAATCGATTCAAACATCTTTTCCGGATCAATCGAATCCACTGCCTCCTGTGTATAAGCAAGGACTGTGGAACCATCCGGTCTTACACGCGCAAGCTCCGTACGTGTCCAGTCAAATACAGGCATGAAATTATAACATACCATATGAATATCCTCTTCACCAAGGTTCCTTAAGGTTTCTATATAATTCTCTATATACTGCTCACGTTCAGGAGCTCCTGTCTTAATGGCATCATGAATATTTACACTCTCTATTCCGGAAATATGAAGCCCTGCTGCCTCTACTTCTTCCTTCATAGCCCGAATACGTTCTCTGCTCCACACCTCTCCCGGTGCCGCATCATACAGTGTTGTAATAACTCCCGTCACTCCGGGAATCTGACGAATCTGCTTTAGTGTAACCGTATCAAACTTGGCTCCGTACCATCGGAATGTCATTTCCATAGTCTGTTTTTACTCCTTCCCTTTTAAGCCTTCTTTATCTGATTCAATCTGTCATTCAGCTCCAGCATCTGCTCTTTGGTCATGGAAGAGCTGATTGCCCCAAAGGTATTGATCATACGGATTACAGTAAAGCTTCCCATCATCTGCATAAAGCTGCCCATATTCTCTTCTGAAATGGAAAAAGCTCCCTCACCTTCCTTCGAGCCTTGTCCCATGCTCTTAAAAATGCTAAGAATCAGCTCCTTGCCCTCCTTCGACTTCATAATATCGCCAAGTTTATCATTTAAGGAATAGTAGCCTTCTCTTTCCTTAATATCAAACCAGTTAAGAACAGCTCCTTTTTCCTTAAGCCGGTAATCCTCGTTGAATACAACAACTTTCCTGATACAGCTCTCGTCTTCACAGTTTCCTGCAATTGCTTTTAGCACACTTTCTCCCTTATTTGGCACCTGAAAGTAGAAGAAATGTTCACGACTCTCCTGCTTTCCAAGACTTTTCCCATTTACAAACAGCTCTACCTCGGGAAGGTTCGAATAAACGGTAACCTTTGTCTCATCCTCAACGCGATCCACATAACGCTTTCCACAGATGTGTACAAACGGTTCGTCTGACAACCATGCCTTATATGCGTAAAAGGCATCTTTTTTATACTTTCGGTCAAAGGTAACAAGTCCCTTGTGATTCTGCCCGTTCTCGCCTCCTTCATTTCTTGCGTCTGCGCCAAAATCAAACATATTCCATACATGGGTTGCCCATAAATATGGTCTTGTATACAACTGCTTAATCAGTTCCTCATGATAATATGCCTGATATTCCTCTGTATAATCGCCCTGAGCCGGATTCGACGTATGCCAGTTCAGTGCCTCGCAGCCATACTCACTGACTCCAATCGGTATCTTAGGGAATTCCTTATGAAAATGATCAAACCATGGTCCATTCATAGAGGTATCTCCACCATACCAGCCAAAATAGTGATTATAGGAAACGACATCCGGTATCTGAATATAAGGGTCATGAATATCACACATGGTAACGGCAGCAACTACAGTAGGTCTTGTCTTATCCAGTTCATGAACAAGGTCGTTTAGTATTCTATGGTTCGCCAGCAAATCTTCTGTTGATTTACCTCCAGACATGGTAATTTCATTGGATAACCCCCATACGACAATACTTGGATGATTATAATTCTGGATTACTAATTCCTTCATCTGGGAAATTGTATTTTCACGTCCATTTGGCATATGTCCTGAAATGTATGGAATCTCTGCCCATACTACCATACCACGCTCATCACACAAATCATAAAAATACTGATCATGCTGGTAATGCGCCAGGCGAATGGTAGTTGCTCCCATTTCGCAGATTAAATCCATATCCTCCTTATGATGTTCGGGTAGAAGCGCATTACCGATTCCCCATCTGTCCTGATGACGTGATACGCCACGTAACGGATAACTTTCTCCATTTAAGATAAAGCCCCTGTCAGGATCTATTTCAAAGGTACGGCATCCAAACCGTGTGCTTACTTTATCAATGATCATCTCTCCTTCCACAAGAACAACCTCTGCTGTATATAAATACGGCTCCTTTCTTCCATGCCAAAGATGAACATTCTCTATTTTTAGACGGGTTTTTGCCTGTGCTGCAGCATCCTGACTGCATTCAACAATAATCTGTCCTTCCCTGTCTTTTACAGAATAAGTAAGCTTCTGTCCCTGCGCTGCATTCGTAAGATATACTTCTATTTCCACATCTGCAGCTGTTCCCGTCACTTCCGGTGTTACCTTGATACCGGGACCACCGTAATAATCTAATGAAAAATGTGATCTTGAAACGGCAATTATTTTTACATCACGATAAAGGCCACCATAAAACGTAAAGTCTGCATTCTGTGGATATACCATATCATTTACGCTGTTATCAACTGTGACTGCAAGTAAATTATGCTCCTTTAATGCCTTTGTAATATCAATACGCCACGTTGAATATCCACCGTCATGATGAGCCAGCTTCTCCCCATTCAAATATACATCTGCCGAAGAATTTGCACCGTTCATCTCCAGATAGTACATTTCACTTACCGGTAACTCACTTTTTTCAAACTCTTTTGCATAATAACAGGTGCCACGATAATAGTCATTGGCTCCATCCTGACCATCAATTGCGTTCCAGGTATGTGGGAGATTTACCCAATACCATTTTTGCGGCATGGTATCCGGTACCTTGTCCGCATCCTTCGTAAAAGCCCATTTTTTGTTTAAATGATAAATTTCACGCATAGTCATACCTCCATTTTGCCATCATGTATAGTTTGTTACATGTTTCGAATATAATACGCAATTTGATAAATAAGTCTTTCCTGCGTTGTTTCCAATTCACTTTTTAAAAGTTTTTTTATATTAGATATACGGTAAATAATGGTATTTCGATGTGTGTACATTGCTTCCGATACTGCCTGTATGCTTCCATTGTATTGTAAATAACATTCCAACGTTTCAACATAATTTGCATGATGTTTTGCATCATAATCAAGCAATGGCTGTAACGGAACTTCACTCATTTCCTTTAATAAGGCTGTATCATTCACAGAATACAATAATCGATAGATTCCCATCTCGTCAAAATGAAGAATTGGCATATGCTTTCTCTTTGCCATTGTTACCGCCGCCTTCGCCCTTTGGTATGAAACATACAGATTATCGATATCATATACCTTGCTTCCTGTTCCAACGTAAATTGGAATATCCGGCATCCTTCTTCTTGTTCGCTGTATCACACCGTCAACTATTTCATCGTAGTCCTTCTGTGCCACATCATTCATAATCAGTACAAAATTGGAATCATAATAAAAAAAGCTTCCATTATGCGTAATATTTTCCAGATAAATCTGCAAACGGTAGCTAAGCCTCCTTCTCTCCACCGTGTCCATCTCATCCAGTCCTTCTGTTGTAAACAGGACTACCCGAAACTCTCCATCTACATCAAAATACGGCAGCAATGTCTTCCGATACAGTTCCTGATTATTCGGTGTTTCGACAGCACAGATAAACGCTCTTGTAATTTCCTCGTCTGTGGTACCCTGTAGAAAGATACGGATACTAAAATCCTTAATCATGTCTACGAGCAGCACCTCCCAGGGAACTGTCATAAGCGGAAAATCATTCTCATCACAATACTTGCATACAGTCTTTGGAACTTCCTTTATGTATTCTCCTACATTAATGATTAAGCCGGAGGCATGACAGCTTACAAGCATTTCCACAAGGTTCATCAGCTTTTCTTCCGTATCGAAACCAAGTCCTGTTGTAACGGCAAGTTCCTTTCCCGTAAAATTATGAATAATTGCTGTATCCTCCAGCATCAGTATCCAACTGATGGAATTAGACCATCCCTTTCTTCCACCTATCATTTCCATTTGATACCGTTCCTTTGACAGCAGATTCATATCTTCTATTGTAAATCCCAAGACAATTACCTCCTTTTGTCCGTCACACACGGATAATTGTACATTATATACTATAATATACTTTAACATTTTTCTTTTTTTTTATAATTTTATCATTTTTCGTACTGTGAGTACATATTTTGAGTTTATTTTTAGTATGGTAATCCATTGGTTTTTTTCCTTTTTCTGGTATGATAATATTAAGAAAACAAATAAGAGATAACAACAAAGGAGGCGTTTTTTATGACAACATTATTTCTAAATGGATGCAATACATATTCATCTGAACAGGTCACACCACAATGGATGCGTGAAGAGCGCTATGGATACTGTGAACCGTTCATTCAGCCATCACAGACCTTAAAATCCTTATGGAATAAACTACTGAATCTTTTTAGATAACCAGTGCATATGAAAAGGACTCCAACCGGAGTCCTTTTTTCATATGTACTATATTTTAAACTGTGAAAGCAATTGTACCATGGTAGCTACCTGTGCAGTCTGCTCCTGACTAACAGCTGCCGTTTCCTCCGAGGTAGCAGAGTTATTATCTACAATCTCAGCGACCTTGGAAACATTCTCATCAATTTCATACATATGATTTGCTTCCTCACGAAGTTCATCTGCCATTTGCTTCATTTTATCCGTTGTTTCTTTCGCTCCAACCATGACCTCACTCATATTTTCTGCTGTAATATCTGCAATAGTAATTCCCTTTCCCACTGCTTCAACAGTCATTTCAATCAGTTTTCTCGTCTCTCCGGCCCCTTCAGCTGCTCCCTTCGCAAGCTCTGTCATCTGCTCTGATACCTTTACAATCGGCATGAGCAGTTCTTTTCTGGAGAACTTCGTAGTATCTGCAATCTTTTTAACAATGCAGTTTATAATAATATTCTTAGTTTTCCGGGCAGACACTTAAAATGAGCTTCTGTAACATCTCCACAATATTCTCCGTCGGTATGAAGGACAAGTGGTTTATTCATATATAAATCGCAAGCTGTGCAGTTTTCTATCTTCACTCCGCGGAAACGTTCATGCTTGGCTGCCACCAAAAATGGTAGCACAAAAAAGGTCAAGAGCTTTGGGATTCCATGAATTGTACACACGGAAAGCAATCCGTCCTGTGCATCTGCATCTGGTGCCATTGGGATTCCGCCACCTTCCGCCCTGAAATTCATCGCAGCGGAAAAAATCTGATTCTTATATAAGGTTTTTCTATTCTGATCAATGACTACTCTTGTATCAGCAGTCTGCATACTAAGAATCGTCTGAATCGTAATCAAAAGGTAGGTCAGTTTTCCCAGATGCAGCCTGTTTAATATCTTTTTCAGTTTAGATGTCAATGCTTTCTTACATACAAGCGCATCCATGCCTACGCCGGAGCTTATGAGAAATAGCCTTGGTTTCTCACACCCTTCCCAGCTCACGCTTCCTATATCAATTCTTTTTGTACCTTTGGATTCCAATATTCTAAGAAGAATCTCCTGTGGTGTTTCCAGTATTCCAAGTCCTCTTGCAAAATCATTTCCTGAGCCTGTCGGTATTGCCCCAAATTGTATTTTCTCAAAATCTACAATTCCATTTACAACCTCATTGATCGTTCCATCTCCACCAACAGCTACGAGCTTCATTTCCTCATCTTCCAGGCTGCTGATTTCTTCTGCAATCTGAACTGCATGCCCGGCATACTCCGTACGCCTTGCCTGATACGGTACTTCTTCTTTCTTCAACAGCTCTTCCAGCTGTTTCCACACATCTGCACCTTTACCACTTCTGGAATGTTCATTTACTATAAAATAAATCATGATTTATTATCCTTCTCTTATCGTAATCCCTTTGTAACCATTCAGTGTGTGCCTGTTAAGCCGTTACATTCTTTATCTATAGCTGTAAAACTTTTATTAGTAAAAGCCATGCAAATCCATAATAAGTTACCACTGCTACAAGGTCATTCACAGTCGTAATCAACGGTCCTGATGCTACAGCAGGATCCACCTTTATTTCATGGAAGAAAATAGGTACCACGGTGCCGACCAGACTTGATATCGTCATGGCAAGCATAAGTGCAATCCCAACACAAGCTGATATTGCAAATGCATATTCCGGTGTTTTTCCCTTAATCAACCATATATACATACCTATAAATACAAATGATAGAAGTCCGAGTATGAGTCCATTCGAGAAACCTACTCTCATTTCCCTAAACATCATGCCAAATTTCTGCTTTACTTCCAGATTCTCATCTATCAGCACACGAATGGTAACTGCAAGTGATTGTGTTCCTACATTACCTGACATGCCAAGAATCAGGGATTGAAAGCTGACAATAATGGCAAGCTGTGATATGACACTTTCAAACAGTCCGGTAATCGTAGATACACACATGCTTAGTGCAAGCAAAACCACCAGCCATGGTAAACGTTTTTTAATACTTTCCAATACGCTTTCCTCAAGCTCTGCCTCTTCTGTCATACCAGCAAGCATCGCGTAGTCTGCACCCATTTCATCATCAACAACTTCAACGATATCCTGCGCTGTAATTACACCAATCAACTCATTCGTTTCATTCAGAACAGGAATGGAATCCTCTGCATAATCCTTCAGTCTTTCAATACAATCTGCAATCTGCTCATGGTCTCTTACATACGGATAAGACTGACTGATTAAGGAATCCAACTCCACATAATTGCGTGCGATAATCAAATCCTTTAGGTTAATTGCACCATAAAAAGAATTATCATCATCCTTTACATAAATCGTCGTAATGTTATCATTTTCTTCAGCCTGAGCAATCAGTTCACGCATTGCCTGTTTAATGCTAAGCTTTCTGCTGATTTCAATATAGTTGGTAGTCATCTTACTACCAATCTCGTCCTCATCATAGGATCGAATCAGGTTAATATCTTCTTTGGATTCTTCATCCATCAATTCGATTAACTGTTTTCTGGTCTCCTCATCTACTTCCTCCAAAACATCGACTGCATCGTCAGCGTCCATGTTTTCGATGATATCTGCTGCCTTTTCCAGCTCCAATTCATCCAGATATTTTCCAACATCATCCAGATATGCAAATACCTCTGACACTCTCTCAATGCCAAGTATCTGATACAGCTTTTTTCTTTCGTAATCATTTAACTCATCCAGCGCAGATGCAATATCATTATCATGATAGTTGTCAAGCTGTTCTGCTATTGTCTCTTCTGATTCACCACTTCGGATTAATTCTACAAGCTCCTGCACATAATCAGGTGCCATAATTTCTTCATTTTCCATCTTCTCCACCTCAAACATCATATTACTGTTCACTCCGTTCCAGTAACAATATCTTATCACTTTATCCGCATCTGCAGATATGATAGGTTATGCACACTTCTGTGCCATTGTTTTAGGCATAAAAAAACCACCGTTTTACATACCTAAAACAGAACTAACAGTTACTTTATCAGGCTTCATGAAACGATGGACAAATTGATATTATAAAGAGTGCACGTATATAAACATTTGTCCATGCTTACAAGGTCGACCACAACTATCACAACTGTCCATATACGACACTTCCTTTCCGTCAAAATTTTATGTTTATTTTATGTTATTCACACACTTTTATTCTATTCTTTTGACAAGAGGTTGTCAATAATTGTACACACTCCTGTTAAAGAATTTGCACATCCAAATAATAGCTTTTTCAATTCTTCATCCGGTTGAGTCAAATCCGGTACCATAACCGGCTTTAATCCTGCTCTGTATGCAGACATAATACCATTTGGAGAATCCTCCACGGCAATACAGTTACATGGTTCTTCCTCTATCTGTTTGCAGGCATAGAGATAAACATCCGGTGCCGGTTTTCCATTTTCTACCTCTTTTGCACTTACCACTTTGTCAAAGAGGTTCCACAAGCCAAGCTCTGTCAGGTGTTCCCTTGCCCTGTCTAAAGGCGTCGCTGTTGCAACTGCTGTCTTAATTCTCATCTTTCTCAGATAGGAAAGTGTTTCTTCTACACCCGGTTTTTTCTCTAATCCATATGTTTCCAGCCTCTCCTTCACAAGCTGTCTACGCCGTTCCCTGACTGCATAATAATCAAACGCATCTCCAAAAATCTCCTTCATCATTTTCGATGCCACCTTTGCATCACAGCTTCGAAGCATCAATGCATGCTCTTTTGTAAAAGGAAATCCTGCTTCCCTGGAAGCCTGAAGCCAACTGGAAAAATAATGCTTTTCCGTATCAAGCAAAACACCATCCATATCAAATATCACTGCCTTTATTGTATCCATCCTATATAACCTCCATCAATCTTCTATTCTCCTTTAGCCACTTCTCATGCTCTCGATAAGATGTATCTATGCCTTCTACACAGTTCCAAAAACTTTTGCTGTGGTTTTTATGTATGATATGGCACAGTTCATGTACAACGACATAGTCCACCACTTCAGGCGGGCACATAATCAGACGCCATGTGAAATTTAAGTGATTCGTATAACTACAGGAGCCCCATCTTGTTTTTGCAGAGGTTATCCTGACTCCGCCAGGAGAAACCTGCATTTTTTCTGCTATGCTCTCTACCCTTTCCTTCAAAATTACTGCTGCACGCTTTTTATACCAAGAAACCAGTTTTGCTCCGGCATCTTCCGACTCCGGTAATAAGAAAGCATTTCCATCAAAGCAGATTTTCCTGGTCATCCCTCTAAATATCATACATTCCCTGCCAAGATAAGGTATCGTTTCTCCTTCCTGTAAAGATAATCGGGGACGTTCTTTCGTCTTCTGTTTCATTTCCTTCGCTTTTTGTTCTATCCAGTTCTGTTTCTCCCGCACAAAACGCAGGATGTCATTTTCTGACGCATAAAAAGGCGCCCTGACAATCAGTTCCCCGTCACTGTCTATAACGAGTGCGATTGTCTTGCGCCTTGATCTTACAATTTTCTTAGGCTCTATCATACGCATACCCTCCACTTACTCGTGACTCAAGCTTATGTTACTTGATTTTGCCTAAAAAATCTACTTTTTATTTAAGATATCGCAGCTACAATTTCCTCCTTTGATTTATTCTGGTGCTGCTGTGTCAGATTCAACAATGTGATATAATTTCGAATCATTTCCCTTGCTGTGATATCATCCGCCCTTTGCTTCTTAGCATATTGCGTCTTAAGGAAATAAATATAATCGTCATGCTCCAGTCTTGCTTCATAATCATAAACTACTTCATGAAGCTTTGTCAGTTTCTCAATGAGCACATACATCTCCCCCGGATTTAAAGGAGTAAGCCTGATAATTGGTGCCGCCATATCTCTTAATGGAACAACTCCATCCTGCTGTCCTATATCTTCCCTTAACCTCGATTTGAGTGGTTCAAAGCTGTAGATTCCTCTTATCGGATCCTCAAGGGCTTCCTTGGTAATGCTCATGATTACTCCCATGTTTCTGGCTTTTCCTTGAAGAATATCATTATATATGGTAAGTATCTTGCTATAATTATATTCCCGTCCTACCTTGCTTGGAATCTCATAAATGGTTGCCATTTCATCGATACAGATATACAATCCTGCATAGCCTGCTTTTACAACAAAATCAGCAAACAGTTTCATAAAATCATACCAGTTCTCATCGGTTACAATAAGATTCACTCCGAGGTCATTCTTTGCTTCTGTTTTCGTTCTATACTCTCCACATAACCATCGAAATGCCCTTTTCTGTAATTCCGAATCTCCGGTTCTATGTCCCTTATAGTAGGCTGCAAGAACTTTTCCAAAATCAAAGCCGTTGATTCTTTCCTCCATAGAGGAAGTAATTTCATAAATTTTCTTGCTTACTGCCAGATCAAATACCTCCTGACCTGGTGTAAAGCCTTCCGACTGCACCACCTGATTCTCTATATTACCAATCCATTTATCAAGGATCAGAGAAAGTGCACCATTATCCGGTCTTGCGCTGACCGACATATTACGAATCAGTTCCCTATAGGTAGCAAGTCCTTGTCCTCTGTTTCCAACAAACCGCCTGTCTACTGATAGTTCTACATCCGTAACGACAAAATTTTTCTCCATTACGTGATTTCGCAAGGCATGCAGCAGGAAAGTCTTTCCACTACCATATCTTCCTTCTATAAACCGGATGGCAGCTCCACCATTTTCAATAATGGAGACATCCTGAAGCAATGCCTGTATCTCGCTTCTTCTTCCAACCGTAATATATTCCAGTCCAACACGAGGGACTACTCCGCCCTTTAGTGAATTCAACACTGCAGCTGCCACAGCCTTAGAAATCCCGTTTTCCATACTCCATCCCCTTTTCATACCCTTATAACATAATACTTTATCATACCGGTCAGCTCTCCCCAAAGCTGCCGGATACTTACGCTTCTACGCGAAGGTGTGATTCACAATATTCTGCATCCTCACGAATTCTTTGCAGATTTTCCATACTGAATTCATATGCCAAATCTACTTTTGTCATTTTCTCCTGCTTCAAATTCTGGAATGCCTTTTCAATCATAATCACTTTCTTCTGTTGTCTAAGAGTCATATAAATTCTCTTATGAATCTGTTCTGCAGTCTTATCACAATCCTGTTCAAAATCCAGGATTTCAATCATTCGTGAAGAATCATATGGGAAAAAGTCTGTAGAAACGGTCCTTCCACTATTTCCTTTTGTGCTTGGTAAATAGGTACCCATCGCCAATTCTTCTTCACACAGATATACCAAGACCATTGGTTTTTGAATTAATCCTGCTAAAATCTCCGTTAAAAGTTCTGTAGAAATCTTGTGTCTTAGAATTACTTCAAATACAGATATGCCTTTCTGTCTCATTAATGTATTCACATCTGTTATGCCCTCTTCATCTGTAATCTGATAATTCCATACTACACTTTCTACTTCTGTCGAAAAGATTTCACGACATTTTGCATTATCAATCCTCTGAAAAAGGATCGACAAAGGCATTCCCTTATCTACTTTATACTGTTTTGGAATATTATATCTGCCCTCACTCATCTTATCCCTCTTCTTCCTCTTACTATTCTGTCAAATCATTATGTAAATCTCTTTTTCTAGACCATTATAATATAATTTTTTCTATTTTTCCACTTTTTTTGAAATATTCTTTCAATTTTCATCAATTTTATGAAATGTGCATTAAAAAAAGAATTTAGAAACAGTCAAACTGCCTAAATTCTTTTTCTTTTTAGTCAAATACTATCCTACAACTTCATCCAATTCTTTCTGAAGGCTCTCCAGGTCCTCACGAATATGTATCTTCTGCGGACAGACCTTCTCGCACTTTCCACACTTAATGCAATTCTTGGGTTTTGCCTCCTTGGGTATTTCCTTTGTCCAGTTATAAGTAGTTTCTCTTATATTACCGTAAACATGATATTCATTCCATACCTGAAAGCTTCCCGGAATATTAACACCTGCAGGACATGGCATACAGTACTTACAGGCGGTACAGCCATTCTTCACACGACTGTGAAGAGTCTTTGCCACATTTTCTATTACTTCCTGTTCCTGATTGCTTAATGGTTCGAACTTTGAAAAAGTTTTCAGATTATCCTCTACCTGCTTTTTGTCTGACATACCGCTTAGGATTACCTTTACATTCGAAAAGCTTCCCACATAGCGCAGTGCCCATGATGCAGTACTTGCGTCAGGTCTTACTTCCTTGAATCTCTCCGTAATGTCCTCCGGTAGATTTGCAAGAGAACCACCCTTAACCGGCTCCATAATAACCATAGGAACTCCAAGGCTTTCTGCAAGCTCTACACCCTTTGTTGTTGCCTGTGTATCCTTATCCATGTAATTTAACTGAATCTGGCAAAAATCCCACTTATAAGAGGTAATGATCTCCTGAAATACTTCATAATCATCGTGGAAGGAAAATCCAAGATAACGAAGCTTTCCTTCTTTTCGAAGTTCTTCACAGTAATCAAGAATCCCAAGCTTCTTGATTGTTTCCCATCTTTCTTTATTTAGAGCATGCATCAGATAAAAGTCTACATATTCCATATTAAGGCGTTCTAACTGCTCTGCAAAAATCCTCTTCACATCATCTATGCTCTTAACTGCCCAAATGGGAAGCTTTGTTGCAAGATAGAAGGATTCTCTTGGATATCTTGCCAACGCTCTTCCTGTCACCGGCTCACTTGCTCCATTATGATATGGATATGCTGTGTCAAAATAATTAACTCCGGCATGATACGCCTGATCAAACATCTCAAAAGTCTCTTCTTCATTAATACTGCCATCCTGATTCAAAGGAAAGCGCATACAGCCAAAACCAAGAAGAGAAGTTTTGGCATTGATCTTTTCCATCACTCTGTATTCCATACTGTTTCCTCCTTACGCTTCATAAAGTATCGCCATGTCATCAAGAACACGTTGTGTGTGCTCTATCATCAAATCGGCTTCTTTTTCCACCAATCCGTATTTCTTATATTTTAACACAAAGTTTGGCGTTCCCTTAGCAGAAAATTGTAAAGTACCCTTATATTTCTCCAAAATATCAGGCAGTCTCTCTACATGCACCGGTGCATATGGCTCCATGAAAAAGGTAATACTTCCAACCTTCCCCTTAATCTCTGTCACATAACGTTCATGTGCCTGTACACGAATTAACGAAATACGAATCAGGTTGTCTACAGACTTCGGAACATTTCCAAAACGGTCAAGAAGCTCAGACTTCATATCTTCACATTCCGAATCATTTTCCAGACTTGCAATCCTTTTATAAATATCGAGCTTCTGCATTTCATTGACAATATAGGATGCCGGAATAAATGCATCTACATCCATATCTACATAAGTACTGAAATCCTCCTCTAAGCGTTTTGTTCCCTTAAGTGTTTTTACTGCCTCATTTAGCATCTTGCAGTATAAGTCGTAACCAACAGCTTCCATATGACCATGCTGTCTTTCGCCAAGAAGGTTTCCTGCTCCCCTGATTTCCAAATCACGCATGGCAATCTTAAAGCCGCTTCCTAAATCAGTAAATTCCTTAATTGCCTGCAAACGTTTCTCCGCAACCTCTTTTAACATCTTATCCTTCTTATACATCAAAAATGCATACGAAGTTCTATTAGAACGTCCGACACGTCCACGGAGCTGGTATAGCTGTGACAGCCCCATGCTGTCCGAATCATGAATAATCATGGTATTCACATTCGATATATCGAGACCCGTCTCAATAATTGTCGTAGAAACAAGCACATCAATCTCACCATTGATAAAGTCAAACATGATTTTTTCCAGCTCATGCTCCTTCATCTGTCCATGTGCATAAGCTACATTTGCTTCCGGCACAAGTGATGCGATTCTGTCTGCAATATCAGAAATGTTATTTACTCTGTTATATACATAATATACCTGTCCCTGCCTGGAAAGCTCCCTGACTATCGCTTCCCTTACCATTTCCTCATTATATTCCATAACATAGGTCTGAATTGGCTGTCTTTCATTTGGAGCTTCCTCTAATACGCTCATATCACGGATTCCAACAAGACTCATGTGAAGGGTTCTCGGAATCGGAGTTGCTGTTAATGTCAGTACATCAACATCCTCTTTTACCTGTTTTATCTTCTCCTTATGGCGCACACCGAAGCGCTGTTCCTCATCAATAATAAGTAGTCCCAAATCCTTGTACTGCACATCATTAGACAAAAGCCTGTGTGTGCCAATCACAATATCTACCATTCCCTTTCGAAGGTCTTCGATTGTCTTTTTCTGTTCTCCTGCTGTCCGGAAACGTGACAGCATGTCAACCCGAACCGGAAAATCCTTCATTCTTTGTACAAAGGTATTGTAATGCTGCTGTGCAAGAATGGTAGTGGGTACCAGATATGCTACCTGTTTTCCATCCTGAACAGCCTTAAAAGCAGCACGAATGGCAATTTCCGTCTTCCCATATCCTACGTCTCCACATATCAGACGATCCATAATCCGTGAACTTTGCATATCTGCCTTAGTCGCTTCGATTGCAAGCAGCTGGTCCTCTGTTTCCTCAAACGGGAACATCTCTTCAAACTCCTGCTGCCATACCGTATCAGGACTAAAAACATAACCTTGCTTTTCCTGACGAACTGCATATAATTCCACTAAGTCTTTTGCGACTTCGTTCACCGCTGTCTTTACACGTGATTTTGTTTTCGTCCATTCCTGTGTGCCAAGTTTATTGAGCTTTGGCTTCTTTGCAGCATCCGCCGAAGCATATTTCTGAATAGCATCAAGCCCTGTTGCAAGGATATAGAGATTTCCTCCATCACGATATTCAATTTTCATATAGTCCTTAATGACTTTATCTACTTCGACCTTTTCAATACCACGATAGATTCCTAACCCATGATTTTCATGTACAACATAGTCTCCTACCTTCAGGTCGGCAAAATCCCTTATCTTTTGCCCTTCATAAACTTTCTTTTTGCGCTTCTTACGACTCTGCTTTCCAAAAATGTCTGTTTCCGAAATAACTACAAACTTAAGAAATGGATATTCAAAACCCTTTAATACATTTCCGTAAAAGGTCATGATTTCACCCTTTTGCAGTTCCCTGTCAGGATTATCGGAATAGAATGCAGTCAGCCCTTCATCCATCAAATCAATTGCAAGACGCTTTGCTCTTGTTGCAGAAGCAGATACCAGCAAAACACGATATCCATTCTTCTTAAAGTTTTTCAAATCCCTTACAAGTTCAGCAAAGCTACTGTTATAGGAGGCTACACTTCTGGCATTTACTGCATATCGATCCGGAAACTTAATAGGAAATCCTTTATACTCCATGGTAGACAAAGCAAGTAATCTTTCCTTTTCCAGCCTTGCAAAAATCTCCCTCGCACCATAAAGAATATCCATCTGTCCCGGCAGGATATATCCCTTTTCAGCACGTGAAGTCATGCTTTCCCGAAATTCCATCTCTACTGCTGATGCATGCTCCTCAATTCTTACCGGCTCATCCAAATAAAAGCAACAGTTTCTTCCCTGAAACATGTCGAGAAAGGATTGTGTTTCCGGGTAAAAATAACGTATATAACTCTCAAGGTTAACATAAGATTGAAACTGTGTAACCTGTTCTTTTAACTCCTCCACAATCTGTTCCAGGCGATGTGCTTCCTCCGGCTTTGTCTGTTTTCTGAAATCAGATGCTCTTTTCCTGCATTCATTTTCTATACCGGAAATACCTTTCTCCAGTACGCTCTTTGACAATATCATTTCCGTTGCCGGGAAAATAGATATTTCTGAAAGCTGCTCTATAGAACGCTGGCTTAATATATCAAAAGAACGAATGGATTCTATCTCATCTCCCCATAATTCAATTCGAACCGGATTCTCCTGAGTCAGATCAAAAATGTCAATAATGCCACCCCTGATAGAAAACTGTCCTGGAGCCTCCACCTGGTAGTTCTTCTCATAACCCATTTCGACGAGTTTTTTTGCTAAGGCTGTTTCTTCTATAATACTGTTTCCATCTATATGAATTACATTTTCCTTCCAGACTGATAGTGGTATCTGATGTGCCATAAAGGCAGAAAATGTAGTAACAATCGTTATGGGTTTTCCTTCCAGAATAGCGCTTAGAACTTTTATTCTTTCCTTGGTTAACTGATTACCATGAATATCTGCCTGATAAAAAATCAAATCCTTAGCCGGATAGAAATAGGATTCCTTGCAATATAATCTGCAATCATCCAGTAATTCTCTTGCTTTCATATCACTATAGGTAATAATGACTTTTACATCATACTCTTCGCCAAGGCCATAGATCATATGCAGCTTTTGTGAATCCACACAACCTGAAATACTGACTCTTCCCTGCTGTTTTCTTAAATGTCCTGCTATCTCATCAAATTCACCAAGCTCACGAAGTGGCGCCAATAATGCGTTCACGATTAACCTCCCCTTCAATTCCAATACCTTTTTTTTATCTGCTTACTTTCGTATTATAACGATTCATTGCCTCATCAATATTACCATTCAACATAAGCTCTACCGCACCATCAACTTTTTCCATTCCCTCTTTCAGAATGGAGAGGTCTTCTTTGCTAAAATGTCCAAGTACATAATCAGCCAAATCATAGCCCTTTGGTTTTTCGCCTACACCAATTTTAATTCTCTGAAAAGTATCATGGCCAAGATGTGCAATGATATTCTTGATACCGTTATGTCCTCCCGCGCTTCCTTTCTTACGTATCCTGAGCTGGCCTACATCAAGACTGATATCATCATAAATAACTAAAAGTTCTTGTTGTTCATCTATCTTATAATAATCTATGACGGCACGAACCGCTTCACCACTTAGGTTCATGTAAGTTAAAGGTTTCACCAGTATGACCTTATTGCCATGAATGACTCCCTTTCCAATAAGTGCCTTATGCTTTACATCATTTACGGCAATTCCATATTTATCTGCAAGCATGTCGATTGCTGCAAATCCAATATTATGTCTTGTATTATCATATTCCTTTGTCGGATTTCCCAAACCTACTATTATATACATATTTTTCATCCTTCGTAACTATTCAGTAAATACGCAGACCTTCTGAACAGTTACAATCCTTCTATTATTTTGTTACATCTGATGGCGAACAACTGCATATTCATCGCCATTTCTATAATAAGGGCATTCCTTATACTGCCCCTGACTTAATCGTACAGCATCATCCTCGTCCATATCTACCTCACAGTAATAGCATTCATCTTCATCATCGTAAACATTGTACGCACATGTATCACAACTTGCACCCGCCATTGATTACCCTCCTTCTAATCAGTTCCAAAGGTTTTGTTCCATTATAACAATAGTATCTCCTCTTTTCAATTCTTGATTAACTACCACTACGTTACAGCAATCTCCTGTCACATAAAAACGGGATACCTTTCGGCATCCCGTTACCCACATTATGTTATAAAACTAAGTCTTTCTATATTATGATTCTTCGTCCGGCTCTAATAAAGCCTTCTCATAGCTGTCAAGAATCGTTTTTTGAATCGTCTCTCTTGTGGAAGAATTGATTGGATGTGCGATATCTCTATATTCACCATCTGCTGACTTCTTACTTGGCATAGCAATAAAGAGCCCCTTCTCTCCTTCAATTACCTTAATATCATGAACAACAAATTCATCATCAAGAGTAATAGAAACTACTGCTTTCATCTTTCCTTCCTTTGTAATTTTGCGAACGCGTACATCTGTAATCGTCATTCTTAAGATCCCCCTTTGCAAGTCGTATAATTTGAATTACTTTACACAAAAATTACTATAGAACATATCGTTCATTTTTCTCTACCACTATCTTTATTCCATTTTCCCCTACGTGGTAAGAGTTAGCTCTTATCGTATCGCGGCTTTCTACAATACAGTTCTCAATGTGGGTATTATCGCCTAGATACACATCATTTAAAATGATGGAGTTTTTAATATAACAGTTATTGCCTACAAATACCTGCTTAAACAGAATAGAATCCTCTACAGTTCCATTAACAATACAGCCACTTGAAATTAAGCTGTTCTTAACATGGGCACCAGGATTGTACTTTGCAGGTGGCAAATCATCAACCTTGGAATATACTTCCGGATACTGTTTAAAGAAATAATTACGAATTTCCGGCTTCAGGAAATCCATATTGGTTCCGAAATAATCTTCAACAGAAGCAATATTTCTCCAATAGGAACCAAGCTTATAACCATAGATCCTCTTCACATCTTTATAGCGAATCAGAATATCCTGTACAAAATCGTATCTTCCTTCTTCTGCACATTTTTCAAGGAGTTCAATCAGTTGTCTTCTTCTGATTACATAGATACCACAGGATACTGTTTTTGACTTTACTACCATTGGTTTTTCTTCAAACTCTTCAATACGGTAGTCCTCATTCATCTTGACTGTTCCAAAACGTTCGATTTCTGAATCTGCCGTATCTACAGGCATGTCCTTTACTACAACGGTAATATCTGCCTTCTTGGCAATGTGATATTCCAATACTTTATTATAATCCATCTTGTAAACGCAATCACCGTTTGCGATTACTACATATGGTTCATGGCTTCTTTTTAAGAATAAAATGTTCTGGTAAATACTGTCTGCTGTTCCTCTATACCAGTTACTGTTCTCAGGTGTTACAGTCGGTGTAAATGTATACAGACCACCCTGTTTACGTCCAAAATCCCACCATTTTGAGGAATTCAAATGTTCATGAAGGCTTCTTGAGTTATACTGTGTGATAACTGCTACCTTCTGAATATGGGAATTAGTCATATTACTTAATGTAAAATCAATACTTCTATAGCTTCCTGCAATCGGCATCGCTGAAATAGCTCTTTTATGGGAGAGTTCTTTCATTCTCTTGCTGTTTCCGCCTGCCAGAATAATTCCTAATGCTCTCATAATTACTCACCCACCTTTATTAATGTCTTGCCACTGTCTAAAATGCCGCCTGGATAGTCATTAGAGTCTGTTTCACCGGAAACTACAGAATTCTTACCAATCTTTACATGTGATGGAACCACAGATTTTTCTCCAATCGTTACTAAGCCATGATTATAAATATTCGGCTTTGTATCATTTTCCTTCTCTTCCATGGTTCCTAATTCAACACAGTCACCTATCTGCACATATTCATCAACTATTGCTTTCTCAATAATGCAGTTTCTACCTATCTGGGTCTGATTCATAATAATCGAATTACGTACTACAGTTCCTTCCCCTATTACAACACCACAGCCGATAACGGAATTGAATACCTGACCGTAAATCTCTGAGCCTTCACCTATTATGCTACGCTCAACAACACTGTTTGAAGCAATATATTGAGGAGGCAGAATATCACTCTTTGTGTAAATCTTCCAGTATTCCTCATATAGATTAAATTCCGGAACAATATCAATCAGCTCCATATTTGCTTCCCAGTAAGAGCTAAGTGTTCCTACATCCTTCCAATAGCCATTGAATTCATAGGTGTACATTGGTGCACCCTTTGCGTGGCAATATGGAATAACATGCTTTCCGAAATCAAGTGCCGGCTGGTCAGCCATAGCAAGTAATGCTTCCTTTAATGTCTTCCAGCTGAATATGTAAATACCCATGGAAGCCAGATTGCTTCTCGGGTTCTCCGGTTTTTCTTCGAAATCAATGATTTTTTTCTTCTCATCTGCAATAACAATACCAAATCTGCTTGCTTCCTCCATTGGAACCGGCATGGAAGCGATTGTAACCTCTGCTCCGCTTTCCTTATGGAAATCGAGCATCACTTCGTAATCCATCTTATATATATGGTCACCTGATAAAATCAGTACATAATCAGGATTGTAATTTTCCATGTACTCAAGATTCTGGAAAATTGCGTTTGCTGTACCTGTATACCATTCACTGTTTCCACTCTTCTCATATGGCGGTAAAACGGTTACTCCACCAATATTTCTGTCAAGATCCCAAGGAATACCGATACCAATATGTGTGTTCAGCTTTAATGGCTGATACTGAGTAAGTACGCCGACTGTGTCGATGCCGGAATTGATACAGTTACTTAGTGGGAAATCGATAATTCGATATTTTCCACCAAAAGAAACTGCCGGCTTTGCCATTTTAGATGTCAGGACACCCAGTCTAGAACCCTGTCCACCCGCTAAAAGCATGGCGATCATTTCTTTTTTAATCATCTTGTCACCCCTAATAATGCATAATTCGATAGGTAGTTTACGCAATCATGACTTCCGCCATTTTACGTTAGACCTAAGCCGATTATAGCACACTATTTACATAAAGTGAACATTTTTACAAATTATTCAACATATTTTCTTTCAATTATTTCCTTGTTTTTCCATTGAAAGATATAGTGTGCGAATCTGTTCCATACTTTCTTTCTACATCTTCATGGTATCTTGTGTGTTTTACAAAATATATATCGGAGAGTTTTTTGTTTTCTTAATAAGTTAACTGTAATTTTGTTATTTTTATTTATTATGTATATCACTTCCGTATAATATATGTCCAATATACACAATTTATTCGTAATTATCCAGTAAGTTCATAGTTACACCTTTTCTTCTCATTTTCATATAATGAATTAATGATTTAAAGGTGGAAAAGTTTTTGGAATAGGTGTACACTGTACAAGACAAATCGGAACAACATATTCCAAACTATGGAGGTTAATCATATGTATCAAATCAATTTTAAAGAACCCATACATGTACATTTTATGGGAATTGGTGGCATCAGCATGAGTGGACTTGCCGAAATTCTTCTTGATGCAGGCTTTGTGGTCAGCGGTTCCGATGCGAAGAAATCGCCCCTGACAGAACACCTTTCTTCTATCGGTGCTAACATAAACTATGGTCAACGTGCTGAAAATATTACTAATGATATTCAACTTGTTGTTTACACTGCGGCCATTTCCAAAGACAATCCTGAATATCAGGAAGCTGCCGGCAGAAATATTCCAATGATGACACGTGCAGAGCTTCTTGGTCAGATTATGAAAAACTATAAGACACCGATTGCAATCAGCGGTACTCACGGAAAGACCACCACGACTTCCATGATTTCTGAAATACTGCTTGCAGAAGATGCTGATCCTACTCTTTCTATTGGTGGCATCTTAAAATCCATTGGTGGAAATATCCGTGTCGGCAAATCCGATTATTTTGTAACAGAAGCCTGCGAATATACAAATTCCTTTTTAAGCTTTTTCCCTCGTATCAGCATCATATTAAATATAGAAGAAGATCATCTGGATTTCTTTAAGGACATCCATGATATCCGCAATTCCTTTCATCGATTTGCAAAGCTTCTTCCAAATGATGGTTACCTGATCATCAACTCAGGCATTGAGAATCTGGGCGATATCACAAAGGATCTGTCCTGCAAAGTGATTACCTTTGGTAAGGATCCTTCCTCTGACTACAGCTACACAGATGCTTCCTTTGATGAAATGGGAAGAGCATCCTACACCTTGCTGAAAAAGGGAAATCCTGTAGGAAGAATCGAGCTTGGTGTCGTTGGTGAACATAATATCCTGAACTCTTTATCTGTTATTGCATTAATGGATTTACTTGATATAAATGTAGAAACTGTGCAAAAAGCGCTAAAGGCCTTTCATGGAACAGAGAGGCGCTTTGAATATAAGGGTGAAATCGGTGGTGTCACTATACTTGATGATTATGCACACCATCCAACAGAAATCAAAGCAACTCTTACAGCTGCTGCAAATTATCCACATAAGACTTTATGGTGTGTCTTTCAACCACACACTTATTCACGTACCAACGCTTTCTTAAAAGAATTTGCCCAGGCTCTTAGTCTTGCTGACAAGGTTATTCTTGCTGATATTTATGCAGCACGTGAAAAAAATACCATTGGTATTACTTCCGAGGATCTTTTAAAAGAGCTTGAGAAGCTTGGTATAGAATGCTACTATTTCCCATCCTTTGATGAGATTGAAAATTTTTTATTAAAAAATTGTATCAACGGTGATTTGTTGATAACTATGGGAGCCGGAGATGTTGTAAAAATCGGTGAAAATCTGTTAGGGCTTTAATTATCCACATTATCCACATTTTTTATCCGCAAAACTGCGGAAAAAGGATGTGGATATTTTCTTATCAAATCCACAATTTATCATTTTGTTATTCACATGCTTCAAATGCTCTCTGTATAAGGGCATTTGTGATTTCGTATCTTCTCTTATCCACATTATCCACGTAATCCACAAATCCCCAAAGCCCAGTATTCACAAGGGTTTGAGGCTTCTCGAGGGCTTGCTTTTTTGGACAGTTATGTTACAATACACTTACTTTAAGTCAGCAGTGATTCTTTCATAGGTCAGACACTGTGACAATACATACCAGGACAGGTGAAATGATGAATCGAATTAACATCTATCGTAATACACACAAAGAGCAGACTTTGGTCTCTAATTATTTTATTGATGAGTTCATGGCCGATGCAAACGATGCACAGCTTAAAATATATCTTTTCTTAATCCGTATGATGAGTGCAAACTTGCCAACAAGTATCACCGACATTGCGGACAAATTCAATTACACGGAAAAGGATGTGCTTCGTGCTCTCATGTATTGGGAATCAAGACAGCTTCTTGCCTTAGAATACGATGCAGCACACAATCTGTCTGGTATACAGGTTCTCTCTCTGGACAACCCCTACGAATTCCAGCAGTCTGCTCCACGTATCACACCGGTATTATCTTTTATCCGACCGGCATCCATGCAGGCAGGACTGAATACCGCTGCTCCCATCAGCGCACCGGTTCAGCCGAAAATGCAGGAAGAAATTCAAAAGCCTGAATACACCATGGACGACTTAAAAAATTTCAAAAGTAACGAAGAAGTTCAGCAGCTTCTTTTTGTTACAGAGCAGTATATCGGAAAGCAACTAACGAGAACCGATATAGAAACCATTCTTTTTCTCTACGACGGACTCGGATTCTCTGCTGACCTGATAGATTATCTGGTGCAGCACTGCGTAGAGCGTGGTAAAAAAGATTTTCGTTATATGGAAAAAGTTGCTATTGCCTGGGCCGAGCAAGGCATTACCACCCCCAAACAGGCACAAACAGCAACAAAAAAATATGACAAAACCGTTTATGCTATCATGAAATCACTGGGTAAGAATTCCTCTCCCGCTCCCAAGGAAATGGAATACATAAACAAGTGGACAAAAGATTATGGTTTCATGCTGGATGTTATACAGGAAGCTTGTGACAAGACTGTCATGACAACAGACTCCCACCGTTTTGCCTATGCAGATGGTATTTTAAGTAAATGGTATCAGGCCGGTGTGCGGAAAAAGGAAGATATCCAGGCAGCAGATGCTTCCTTCCAGCGCAATACTCTTCCTAAGAGTACTGCTCCACAGCGCACTGCTTCTACAGGTACAAACAAGTTCAATCGTTTTACCCAAAACGCATACGATTTTGAACAGCTTGAGCAAAACATCCTGAGTAATTAATAATGCAAAATCTCTATATAAAATTTTGCAGGTTATAATAATGGGAGTATGATATGTCACTTACAAACAGCCAGTATAACGCTATTATTCGTTCTTACGAAGAAAAACAAAGAAAAGCAAGATATTTACAGGAAGCACATACAGAAGAAGTTTATGCTGCCATACCTGAATATGAAGATCTTGACAGACAGGTATCATCCATCTCAATTGCACAGGGACGCAAACTCCTTAGTGGTGACAGCGACGCCCTTGTTGAATTGAAAAAGCAGTTAAAACATCTCTCTGAAATGAAAGCAGAACTGTTAAAGGCTCATGGCTTTTCTGCTGATTATCTTTCCCCTGTATATGAGTGCCCTTATTGCAAGGATACCGGATATATAGATAATCAGAAATGCTCCTGCTTCCGCAGAGCAGAAATTGAGCTTATTTATGAACAGTCTCATATCAAAAATCTCTTAAAAACAGATAATTTCAATAACTTATCTTATGATTTTTATGAAGGTGAAGACCTTGAGAGATTTCAAAAAGCAGTCATTGAATGCCAAAAATTCATAAAAAATTTTCAATCAGACTACCACAATTTATTTTTTTATGGTACAGTAGGTACTGGTAAATCATTTTTGTCCTCTTGCATCGCCAAGGAACTCATTGAACAAGGGCAGCTTGTTATTTATTTCAGTGCAACTCAGTTATTTGACGCACTATCAAAGAGCACCTTTGACAAAGAAAGTAAGGAGGCTGCATCGGGGATTTACGAGGACATCTATGAATGTGATTTACTCATTATTGATGATTTGGGAACTGAACTTACTAATGCGTTCGTTTCATCCCAGCTTTTCTCCTGTCTGAATAACAGGCATCTTCGTAAGAAATCGACGATTATTACGACGAACCTTTCACTGGAGGAACTAAGGGATCGTTACTCTGACAGAATCTTTTCCCGCATAACAAGTAATTATGGGATGTGCAAGCTAACCGGACGAGATATCCGGGTAACCAAAAAATTGTTGATGAACAGAAAGTGAGGAGTTTCGCAATGCCAGTTCGCGAAGAAAAAAGAAATCTGAATTCGATACCTGTAGGTTCTCTTGGTATCATTCCCTTAGAGGGCTGTAAAGCTCTTGGTAACAAAGTTGATGAGTACCTTGTGAAATGGAGAACCGAGCGTGAGAGTGAGCATAAAAACAGTCTTGCTTTTGCAGGTTATCAGCGTGATTCCTATATTTTAAAAACAAAGGTTCCACGTTTCGGTACAGGTGAAGCAAAGGGTGTTATCTTAGAATCCGTTCGAGGTGATGACTTATATATTCTTGTAGATGTTGCTAATTACAGCTTAACTTATTCTTTATGTGGTCATGAGAATCATATGTCTCCGGATGACCATTATCAGGATTTAAAGAGAATTATTGCTGCTGTAGGTGGTAAAGCAAGAAGAATTACCGTTATTATGCCTTTCCTTTATGAAAGCCGTCAACATAAGAGAAATACCCGTGAATCTCTCGACTGTGCTATCGCATTACAGGAAATGGTAAAGATGGGCGTTGATAATATTATTACTTTTGATGCTCATGATCCTCGTGTTCAGAACGCAATTCCTCTGAATGGTTTTGAGACGATTCAGCCAACCTATCAGTTTATTAAGGGACTTTTAAATCATGTTCCTGACTTAACCATTGATTCTGACCATATGATGATTATCAGTCCTGATGAAGGTGGTATGGGTCGCGCTATCTACATGGCAAATGTGATGGGACTTGATATGGGTATGTTCTATAAGAGACGTGATTATACAAAGGTTGTTGACGGACGTAATCCAATTGTTGCCCATGAATTCCTGGGAAGCAGCGTAGAAGGCAAAGATGTTATTATCGTTGATGATATGATTTCTTCCGGTGAAAGTGTTTTAGAGGTTGCTGCAGACTTAAAGAAGAGAAAGGCAAACCGTATCTTCGTTGCTTCTACTTTTGGTTTATTCACTGCAGGTCTTGACAAATTTGACAAGGCTTATGAGGAAGGTATGATTTACAGAATTCTTACCACAAATCTGATTTACCAGATGCCTGAACTATTAGAAAAGCCTTGGTATATCAGCTGTGATATGAGCAAGTACATCGCTTATATCATCGATACCTTAAACCATGATTCTTCTATCAGCGATTTATTAAATCCAAACGATAGAATCCACAATATCATAGAAAAATATAAGAACAAAGAATTACCTTGTCAGCAAGGTATGTAAGATATAAGGGGTTGCACTAGTGTGCAACCCCTTTCTTATAACAGACACTTAAAAACTATAACATCTGTCTTCTTCTCTTAATATAGTCCTCCAGCACTTCCACAGTTGCTTCAAGACCTAATTTACTGCTGTTAATGGAGAATTCATAATTTCTGGAATCGCCCCATTTTCCCTCGCAAAAGTAATTATGATATGCCTTTCTCTTCTTGTCCTGCTGAATAATCATTTCCTTTGCCTGCTTCTCAGACAAATTGTGAAGCTTTGCTATACGCTCAATCTTAGTATCCATATCACCAAGAATAAATATGGTAATCAGACCTTTGTATTCCTTCAAGGCCTCTTCTGCACAGCGTCCTACTACAACAAAAGATTGACCTTCCTTTGCCTTCTTTTTCAGGAAATCAAACTGCATATATGCAATATTCTCCTGCGGAGAATTGCTATAACCTCTTACCGTTCTTGAACCAAAACCTTTTTTGGGAACTTCATCATATGGCTCAAGATTTGCGACGTTTACCTTCTTCTCTCCGGCAATCTCACGTAACAAGTTGTAGTCATACAATGGAAGACTGAACCTCTCTGCCAGTTTTTCGGCAATTTCATGACCGGCACTTCCAAATTCTCGTCCAATAGAAATAATCATCTGCTTCTGTTCCATATCGTATCCCCCTTCCTATTATAAATATCTAACCCATACACAAATCATGGAAATAACTAAAACAATAACCGTTGCCGGCATCATTGCCTTACAATATTTGCCCCAGCCAATAGGATATCCTTCCTTAGCTGCTACGGAAGTACCTACTACGTTTGCAGATGCGCCGATAGGTGTTGCACTTCCGCCGATATCTGTTCCCATGGCAAGTGCCCATGCAAGAATAGAAAGTCCGATTCCCTCTGTCTGTGCAAGACTCTTAATAACCGGAATCATGGTAGCTGCAAACGGAATATTGTCAATAAAAGCACTGGCAATACCGGAAACCCATATGATGATTGCAATCATAAGATACATGTTACCACCACTTATTTTGCCGATAAAAGCAGCAATAACCTCCAAAATTCCTGTCTGTTCCAGACCACCAACTACCACAAATAAACCAATAAAAAACAATACCGTCTTATAATCAATCTTTGTAAGCAGTTCCCAGGCTGACTTACCTGCTGCAATCAGGGTAATGATTGCAATAAATAGTCCGATTGTAGCAACGGTCAGACCAGTCTGAGCATGTGATACCAAAAGAATAACAGCCAGTCCAAAAATAATACAGCTTGCTGTAAAGCCCTTCTTATCTTCAATCTTAGTAGCCTCTTTTGAAATATCCAAATCCTCTGCTGCCACACCGGAAACCAATTCCTTTCGGAATACCAGATAAAAATAGATTACCACGACAATCAGGGAAATTCCAGCAATAAAGCCTGTATTGATAATAAAATCTCCGAAGCTGTATCCTAATGATGTACCGATAATAATATTTGGTGGATCTCCACACATCGTTGCCGAACCTCCAAGATTAGCGCAGAAAACCTCTGCCAGAATCATGGGAACAGGATTAAACTTTAATAATTGTGCCAGTTCTACCGTAACTGCTGCCAGAAAAAGAATTACGGTAATACTGTCAATAAACATTGCCAAAATGGAAGACATGATCATAAAGGTAATAAAAATAGGAATCGTTTTAAAACGTACCAGCTTTGCAATTGTCATACAAAGCCAGCGGAAAAATCCTGCTTTCGCCATTCCTTCTACCATAACCATCATTCCTGCAATAAAAATAATAGTAGCCCAGTTAATACCACTTGAGCTTTCTGATGCTGTTCCTGCTTCATACCAAAATCCCAAGGTAAAAATAGGTGCAATATTCAATGTCTCCATCGCTGCTTCAAAATCCCGCATGCAAACACCAAACACCAAAATCAATGTCGCAAGACCACATCCAAGAGTAACATAATGTCTCTCTATCTTATCTGTAATAATGAGTGCAAACATTATCAAAAAGATAGTAACTGCTATTACTTGTGCCAACATTTGAAATACATCCTTTCCTTCCTTTATATGAAAAAAATACCTTGAACAGTATACCACATTTCAGCCAAAAGTCATGTATCTCTTTTTACAAAAATAAAACGCATGAAGCGCTTTATTTTAGCAACTTTCATGCGTTTTGTTCTTAATTACTAGTCATCATATCCGTTTGGATTATTGGACTGCCATCTCCAACTGTCTGCACACATATCTTTGATATCATACTGCGCTTTCCAGCCAAGCTCCTTTTCTGCCTTTGTAGCATCAGAGTAACAGGTTGCAATATCACCTGCACGTCTTTCCTTAATTACATAAGGAATCTTTACTCCTGTAGCTGCCTCAAAATTCTTTACAATATCAAGTACACTGTATCCATGTCCTGTACCAAGATTGTAGATGCAAAGTCCAGCCTTCTCCTCAATCTTCTTTAATGCCTTAACATGTCCAACTGCAAGGTCAACAACATGGATATAATCTCTAACACCAGTTCCGTCCGGAGTATCATAATCATCACCAAATACACCAAGTTCTTTGAGCTTACCTACTGCAACCTGTGTAATATATGGCATCAGGTTATTTGGAATACCATTTGGATTCTCACCAATAGTTCCACTCTTATGAGCTCCGATAGGATTGAAATAACGAAGAAGAATAACATTCCATTCCGGATCTGCCTTCTGCATATCAGTTAATATCTGCTCAAGCATGGACTTTGTCCATCCGTAAGGATTGGTACACTGTCCCTTTGGACACTCCTCTGTAATTGGAATAAAAGCAGGATCTCCATATACCGTTGCTGAAGACGAGAAGATAATGTTCTTACAGTTATGCTTTCTCATAACATCCACCAAAGTTAATGTACCTGCGATATTGTTATTATAATACTCCCAAGGCTTTGCTACAGATTCACCAACTGCCTTAAGACCAGCAAAATGGATACAGGAATCAATCTTTTCCTTTGTAAAGATTTCTTCTAAGGCATCACGGTCAAGAATATCTGCCTTGTAAAAGGTTACCGGTTTTCCTGTAATTTTCTCTACTCTCTCTAAGGACTTCTCACTTGCATTGGATAAATTATCAAGAACTACTACATCATATCCTGCATTCTGTAACTCTACTACTGTGTGACTACCGATGAATCCGGCACCGCCTGTAACTAAAATTGCCATAATGCTCCCTCCACTTCTAGAACGTTAAATTATTATCATTCATTCTCCTATACTATATCGCGTTTAAACTTGGAAAACAATAGCATAATCATTTCTTTTTTTTATACAATCACCCATATTTCTTTTTGGCAAATATTGTAACGCTATATTATGTAACATTATACTGTTTATATTTTATTTGTCTATATCTTTTCAGTTATTTTATACAATAGTCTTATCTTTATTCTGCAAAACCACAAATATTGTGTGGATATTGTGGATAATTTTGTGGATATTTATATATTGTCAGTTTCTTTTTGTAGAGTTATACACATAGAACACTCCGTATCCATATTCTTTTGGATAGGTATATTCCATTGAATCAAATATACTGTTTCTTCTTTGCCTTCATGATTATTATGTTTTCGAGGTATTACCTGAATGAAGGTCTTAGGCTCCATCCCCTTCACCTCAATAATACACTCGCCCCTTGTTCCTTTTATCAAAACAGTATTTTTATCCACAACAGGTTCATAGATTGTAACAAGATTTTCCACGATTTCCTGTGTATTCTCTGTCAAATAAAAGGTATCTGTCACATGTAAAGAAAGTTCTTCACACTCTTCTATATGAATTCTACGAACAACATCCTTCACACTGTTCTTGGGATAAGCCGCTCCAAAGGATATGGTAAGCTCTTTTTTCTCCTTATTCCATGAGAAATCAGTTGCCCCATGGTCACGTCCTGACTCCTGTTCAAGTCCATTGATTATTGGTACGGAATGTCCTATAGAGCGGTTACATAGAATCTGATATCTTTTATCACCAAAGTAATCTTTTGTATATTCCCCTGCACCTAAATCCGTAAGAAGCATCTCTCCATCATATACACAAAGGAAATGTCCAACATCATTGTGATTATGATTCTCGTCGTTATGTCCGCCCTTTGCTGCAAAACCATTTCCATTTGCATCCTTGCAAATCATCCACTGTGCAGAAGGTAGTAAATAGCATGTCATACCCTTACTTTCTCTTTTTTCTTCTACACGTTTTTCTCCTCCAAAATCACTTGCAAGAATTTTTCCTAAGCTGTCACAAACATCTCTATTTTGAAACTGCTTATCATATTCTATAGTCCATCTGATGTTGCGCTCATTGGTAAGCCATCGGTAACAGGCATCTCCTTCCAATCCTCTTGCAAGTGCATAATCCGGTGCCTCTACCTGTGGGAAACAATGTGCAAGATAGGTTGTAAGTCCCGGCAAAAACGGCTCTTTGCTGCTTCCATCCGAAAAGCTGACACTGATTCCACCACCAAAATAACACTTCTGCTGGAAGGCTGCAATATTCTCGCACTTTGGCTTTTTCATCAAATCAATAATTTCGTTGCTGTCCTGATATAGAAGTTCAGCAAATGCCGTATAATAGCTCATTCCATAGGAATAGTAGCCTAAGCCTTCTGTGCAGGCACCATCCTCCTCCATACCGGAAAGATAACAGTCTAAGGCATTACAGGCACGCTGGATACAGACTTCCTTTTCATCATCCGAAAACTGCTTCATACGGTTCATATAAATTGCAGTCATTCCAATCGAACCGCCGCATACGGCAGACCAATTGCACCTGTCTGTTTCCCACCAGCTATAAGGTACTGTCGATGACAGAAACGGAACAAGCACACGCCTTTTTATCTCCATAAACACTTTTTCAACAGTTGTCTTTGGAAGCTTATTATATAGTAAGAAGACAATCTCCGATAAGGTTTGCGCCGTTTCAGTTGCAAACAGATCGATTGTAAGCTCATCCCTTTTCTCTGCATCCACATGAGCAGGCAATGCCCAGAACTGCTCTTCGCACACGGCAGATATAATCTCCGTGATTCTGTCAATATCCTCCTGTTTTCTTCGGTAAACAGCAAGTATTCCATAAACAGTCAGGTATTTTCTTCTTCGAAAATATGCCTTTTCATAAATCAGTCTGTTTCCTGTCTTGAAAAAGAGGTTAAACTCTTCTTCTTTTAATTCCGGCAGAGTTGACTTTCCAAGCTCGTTTGCGGCTTGTTCAAGCTCATTCCAAAATAGTTTTATATATCGAATCTGCTCCATATACATATTATTTTCCCTCATTGACTGAAAAACCGGCTCTCAACTTGATGATAAGAGCCGGTTTCTATTTTTATTCTATGGTAAATTTCTCTACTTCCTTTACTAAATCCTCAGCAACTTCTTCTGCTTGAGCCATAGCATTTTTTACTTCTACCGCTTTTGCATTTACACTGACTGTCTTTTGTGCTATATTCGTAGTTCCCTGTGCGCCTTCATTTGTTGCCGTTGCTACACCATTGATGGTCGTCACTACACCTTCAATGGATGCAAGTAACTGCTCTGAAGTTGCACTGAAATCTGTAACAAGTCCGTCTATATATCCTGCATCATTGTTATAGGCATCCGCCAACTTTCCAAAACCATTAAAGCTCTCTGAGACATCATTCTCAACAAAATTCAGCAAACGGTTGGAATCTGTGGTAAGATTCTTTACTGCCGCGGTAACGCTTTCTGTTACCCCCTGAATATGTGCCACAGTATCCTTAGACTGTTCTGCCAGATGTCGGATTTCATCCGCAACTACGGCAAATCCCTTTCCTGCTTCTCCTGCTCTGGCAGCCTCGATGGAAGCATTCAATGCCAAAAGATTCGTCTGCGTAGTAATTCCCATAATAGCCTCTGCCAAAACCTCTATTTGTTCTACTACCTTGGCATCCTCTAATGCCTTTGCAAGACTGACACTTATTTCATGATGCATTTTTGCAGTATTTTCTCTCTTTTCTTTTGTTTCCTGTTTCGCAATCTCTGCTCTTTTATAGATTTCAACCGCCTCTTCTGCTCCCTCGGTCGACCTTTCTGCAATGCTTCTTGACGCATCACCGATTTCCTGTGACATTGCAGAAATTTCCTCTGATGATGCCGCTGTTTCTTCCATACTTGCTGCGAGCTGCTGTGTCGTTGCTGATACATCATCAATTTCCGCATTAAGCTCTTCTATATTGGTATATACAGTATCTACAATCTGTGTTAAACTATTTGATTTTGTCTTAACCTGCTGCAACAGTTCACACGTGAAAGCCCTCATTTTCTCTAATCCATTTGCAAGTATTCCAAAATCATCCTTGCGCTTAAGTAAATCCTCTGAAACCTTATTGTGGAAATCTCCGGTACTCATCTCATTCAGGTAAACAAGAGATTTCTTCAGTGGCATAATAATATTGGCACCTATCATTACAGTGAGTACTGCAACAATGATGGATAAGAATACTACACCACTAACAAGGGCAGCCAGATTTTTATTATAACTGGCTTCAAAGATTTCCTCCTGCCCGGCAATATAATCATCTATATAATCAGTATAGTTTCCGGTTCCTACCACCCATCCAAACGGCTCAAAGGCCTTACTATATGATCTCTTTGGAGAATATTCCGTTTCACCCTCCTTCGGAAAAACATAATCTGCAAAGCCTCCGTCGGGTTCCTGACCTACTCTGATGATTTCTTTCACCATCTGGTAGCCATTTGCATCTACTGTTTCCATTCGATTTGTCCCCTCTGTTGCACTTCCCAGCAAAACAACATTGGTTCCATCTGTCTGATCAATCCAGAAATAACCATTTTCTCCATATCTAAGCTCACGCACCTGATCTGCTGCAAGCTTCTTTGCTTCTTCTAACGTATATGTACCCTTCTCATATTGCGCATAAATCGTATTTAACAAAGAAATAACATTGTCAACCTGTTCCTTAATGCTTTGGTCATAGTCCTCTCTTATTGTCTCCTCCAATACAGCCAATGATTCTTCCTCTAATTTCTTCATATTATTACTTGATAACAAGATAGAAAAGAAAGACAGCAGAATCACGCAGAGTAACAAAATAGTCATCTTCGCACTGACCTTAAGATTTTTCATAGAAGCAACCTCCATTTTCATACATTTGTATATATGATATCACATTTTTCTGACATATTCAATTTGTATACCATTTTTGAGCACATATTTTATTTCCTGTATTAATTAATTTCTACTTTATCAAACTACAGTCTAGGCAGCGCACTGGAGATTTGATACAATATTCTAAATAACCTAGAAAGGAGTTTTATTATGGAAATTTCCAATACGATCAAATACATCGGCGTAAATGACCACGACATTGATTTATTCGAAGGACAATATAAGGTAGAAAACGGCATGGCATATAACTCTTATCTTATTCTGGATGAAAAGAATGCCGTATTAGACACTGTAGATGAACATTTTATAGAAGAATGGTTGGGCAATCTGAAGATGGTTTTAGACACTCGCCAGCCTGATTATCTGATTATACAGCATATGGAGCCGGATCATTCGGCCGGTATTATCGCTTTCATGGAAGCCTATCCAAATGCCACTATCATTTCTTCCGCACCTGCCTTTAACATGATGAAGCAGTTTTTCGGTACTGATTTTTCCCAAAGACGAATCATTATAAAAGATAATGATACGCTCTCTCTTGGCGAACACTCCTTGACGTTTCTTTCTGCGCCGATGGTACACTGGCCTGAGGTCATGGTTACCTATGACAACTATGACAAGGTTCTTTTTTCCGCAGATGCTTTTGGAAAATTCGGTGCTCTTGATGTAGAAGAAGAATGGGCTTGCGAAGCCCGCCGCTATTATATTGGTATTGTTGGAAAATATGGCATGCAGGTACAAGCTCTTCTAAAGAAGGCATCCTCTGTTGATATACAGGTTATCTGCCCGCTTCACGGACCTGTCCTTACAGATAATCTTGACTACTATCTGAACCTTTATCAGATATGGTCCTCTTATGAAGTGGAAACGGAGGGAGTCTTTATTGCTTACACTTCCATTTATGGTCATACCAAAAAAGCTGCACAACTTCTTGCCGAGAAGCTAAGTGCATTAGGCTGCCCAAAGGTTGCTATTGCAGACCTTGCAAGAGAAGACATGGCTGAATGTGTAGAGGATGCCTTTCGTTACGGAAAGCTTGTTCTTGCCACTACCACCTATAATGCAGGCATTTTCCCCTTTATGAGAGAATTCATTCAGCAGCTTACTGAGCGTAATTACCAAAACAGAACGGTTGCTTTTATCGAAAACGGAAGTTGGGCACTGACTGCTGCAAAAACCATGAAAGCTATGCTGGAAAACAGCAAGAATCTTACTTTTGCTGAAAACGAAGTGCATATCAAATCTGCTTTAAATGAAGAAAGTATGGCACAGCTTGACGCATTGGCAGTTGAGCTTTGTAAGAAATAATATTTTTTGTAATTTTAGCATAGAAAAAAGGGGATGTGAGCCTATTGTTTCTTTTTATTTAGCGCTCTGCTAAATAAATATATGGCTGCACATCTCCTCTTAGTTTTTGTTTCTGCTCCCATACAATTGACCTTTGATCAATTCATATCTTTTTCGTATTAGAATTCTCATCAAATGTATTCAAAAATCCCCTGAATAGCATCAGATATGTTAATCATTTCTGAAATTGGCAATCTATCTACTTTCTTGTAGACGCGAAGCGACATATCTAACAATGCAAGTTTTTCACATTGTATATAGCCTTCATTTTCTTCTGTAGCCATCCATATATGAAGTGGACCCGGAATAGAATTTCTAATAATTGGACATCCAATTATTTCACCACTAGTATTAAAAAAATCCTTACTAACCACCAATACGGGATGTTTCATTTTTTCAATCTTAAGAATATCTCCTTGATGCAAAAATTCCATTACCATACCTCTCTTCCGACAGGTTCACCCCAATCATATTCGCCATCAAGCATTAACTTTCCATCAAACTCAGCGGCTCTCTCTTCCAAAGTTTTATGACGAAATGGTTTCACTAAAGTGATTACACCATTTGATACCGTGACATCCAAAATGTCATTCAATTCGATTCCTGCACTTCTCAATACTTCTTTTGGCAATCTGATTCCTTGACTATTTCCCCATTCTTTTACTTGTGCTTGCATATAGAAACCTCCTTGCGCTTAGTATATACATAGTATATACTAAGTGCAAGAAAACATCAATTAAATTCTCTTGAGAGCATCGGATAATTCTTATTTGTTGAACTTTTTTGCAAATTCTTTAAGTTGCATTTCGCCCATTTCCTGTTTATCCGGTTCACCATCTCTTTGGCGCACAGATATGGATTTATTGTTCTTTTCTTTTTCCCCAACAATTATCATATATGGAACTTTATCCATTCTTGCCTCACGTATCTTGTAACCTAATTTCTCATCTCTATCATCCACCTCGACACGAATCTTATCTTCTCTTAAATCCTGTGCTATCTCTTTGGCATAATCAACATACTTGTCAGAGACAGGGAGAATTTTTACCTGAACAGGAGACAACCATACCGGGAATTTGCCTGCATAATGTTCTATCAGGATTCCCATAAAGCGATCGATCGAACCAAAGACTACTCTATGAAGCATAATTGGACGATGTTTCTCTCCATCTTCACCAATATATTCCAGTTCAAACCGTTGTGGAAGTTGGAAATCAAGCTGGATTGTACCGCATTGCCATGTTCTGCCTATGGAATCTTTCAAATGAAAGTCAAGTTTAGGACCATAAAATGCACCATCTCCTTCATTTATCTCATATGATTTACCAACATCTTCTACCGCTGCCTTTAAAGAATTGATTGCCAGTTCCCAATCCTCATCACTTCCGATAGAATTCTCAGGTCTTGTTGACAGCTCAATCTCATAAGTAAATCCAAACTTCGAATAAACTTCGTCAATCAGCCTCATAACTCCTTGAATCTCAGATAACACCTGATCCTCTCGCATGAAAATATGTGCATCGTCCTGTGTAAAACATCTGGCTCTCATAAGGCCGTGCAATGTACCTGACTTTTCAGCCCTGTGTACAATTCCAAGTTCACCGACTCTAATGGGGAATTCTCTATAGGAGTGAACTTTTGATTTATACACAAGCATTCCTCCCGGGCAGTTCATTGGCTTAATCACATAATCCATATCATCAACACTTGTTGTATACATAGTATCCCGATAATGATCCCAATGCCCTGATTTTTCCCAAAGTTCTCTCATTAGCATAATTGGTGTAGCGATTTCCTCGTATCCCTCTCTTGAATGTATTTCTCTCCAGTAATCTATCAGCAGATTCTTTAGAATGAGTCCCTTGGGAAAATAAAATGGCAACCCTGGTCCTTCTTCCATCAATGCAAACAATTCTAATTCTTTTCCAAGCTTTCTGTGATCTCTTGCCTTTGCCTCTTCCATCATGTGAAGATATTCTTCTAACTCTGAGACCTTCGGAAATGAAATTCCGTAGATTCTTGTTAACATCTTGTTCTTTTCGTCGCCTCTCCAGTAGGCACCCGCAACTGATAGTAATTTTATAGCCTTAATTTGACATGTATTTGAAATGTGGGGACCTGCACAGAATTCTTCGTAATCACCCTGCTTGCAAAAACTAATCTTCTCAGAGTCATCCAACTCACGAATCAATTCAAGCTTATACTCTTCATGGACATTCTCCATAAAAGCAATTGCCTCATCCTTTGATTTTTCATACACTTGAATAGAAAGTGATTCCTTTACTATCCTTCTCATTTCCTCCTCAACCTCTTTCAAATTTTCCTCTGAAAATAGAAATGGAAATTCAAAATCATAATAGAAACCATTTTCAATTGCAGGACCTATTGCACATTTTACATC
>JALEWA010000236.1 GCA_022788085.1 Lachnospiraceae bacterium | reverse complement strand
TGGAAGAAGCAAGAAGGAACAACAGGAAGAACCACAGATAGAAGCTATAAAGGAACGAAGGGCTTTCTTAGAAGGCGTGATTGATCAGGAAGAAATAGAGGAAATCTTTGCGAGAACCTTTGGTAATCAAAAACAAAAGAGAAGTGGCTGGAGCAGAACGATAAAAGCATCTTCAGAGGAAATATATAAAGGAAGTGGCAGTTATGTTTCTAACAGAAATCTGCAGGAATATCTTCTGGTAGATGGCTATAATATTATCTTTGCATGGGAGGAACTAAAAGAGCTTTCAAAAGTCAATATAGACAGTGCACGAGATAAACTTATGGATATTATGTGTAATTATCAGGGATATAAGAAATGTGAGCTGATCCTCGTTTTTGATGCTTATAAGGTTGCAGGAGGCAAAGGAGAAATCTTTGATTATCACAATATTCATGTCGTTTATACAAAGGAAGCAGAAACAGCAGACCAGTATATTGAAAAATTTACGCATGAAAATGGAAAGAAATATAATATTACCGTAGCAACCTCAGATCGTCTGGAACAGATGATTATATGGGGAGCAGGAGCAAAAAGACTTTCAGCAGCCGGTTTGAAAGAAGAAGTTGCTGTAATCCAAAAAGAAATCGGTGATCATCTTAAACCGAATGGTGTTACAGATAAAAATTATTTGTTTGAACAGATAAAAAGTGATAAAAGGCGGGAAATTTTACAAGAATTTCTGGATGAAGAATCGTAAAAAAATAATAAAAAAGGAAACATAGACGGATGCAATTTATGTTTCCTTTTTATTTTTGCTCTTTTTATGAATTTACAAATTTTTTGATAGCTTCAAAGCTTTCCTTGCTTAGAACATGTTCCATCTTGCAGGCATCGTCTGAAGCAATCTGCTCAGGAACGCCAAGCTTTGTAAGCCATGAAGATAAGAACTCATGTCTTTCATATATCATATCGGCAATTTCTTTACCGGAATCTGTCAAATAGATAAATCCGGCGTCCGTTACGGTGATATGATTCTTTTCACGAAGATTCTTCATAGCAATGCTGACACTTGATTTTTTAAAACCAAGCTCGTTTGCAATATCTACAGAACGAACAACAGGAAGCTTTTTGCTTAACCTTAGTATGGTTTCCAAATAGTTTTCAGCTGATTCATTTACATTCATGTATAACCTCTCCTTAAAAAGCCCCTAATAGATTTTTCTAAGTATAGCATGATTTGGAAAGGTTTTCAATGTTAAACATACTGATAAAAAAATTCAAAAAGGTACTTGACAACAAATAAATGTTAGAATATACTAACTCGCGTAAGGACGATAAATCGCAACAATAGCAAGAAAAATAAAAATTGTTATGAAGTGAAAGAAAGAAGATGAGATATGATGCCTTTGACTATGGCAGCAAGCGGTGAACCGCTGGAAATCAAAAAAGTTGGTGGAAAAGAAGAAACAAGAAAGTTTCTGGAAAACTTAGGATTTGTAACAGGTGGATTTGTGACCATCGTTTCTGAGATAGGCGGCAATATGATTGTGAATGTGAAGGATTCCAGAGTCGCAATTGGAAAAGATATGGCAAATAAAATAATGGTCTAGTCTATAATGAATATGTTTATAGAGAAAGTTATATGAGGAAAAGGAGTAGGAGCTGTTATGAAAACACTAAGAGATGTTCCATGTGGACAGACGGTAAAGGTTACAAAGCTCGAAGGTGAAGGACCGGTAAAAAGAAGAATTATGGACATGGGAATTACGAAGGGCGTTGAGGTCTATGTAAGAAAGGTAGCACCGCTGGGTGATCCTGTGGAAGTAACGGTTAGAGGATATGAGCTATCCCTTCGCAAAGCAGATGCAGAGATGATAGCAGTGGAATAATTTTTTGCACACAGGTTAGATAATACTAATATAAATAAGCATAAACGATGTGTAAGTAGTAAAAACAAACGTACTATTCAACAGGTAAACGCATTTACTGCGAATATCATGAGAAAACGTAGATTCAACATTTAAAAGGAGCATAAAAATGTCAATTAAAATTGCATTAGCAGGTAATCCAAACTGCGGAAAAACAACATTATTCAATGCGTTGACAGGTTCAAATCAGTTTGTTGGAAACTGGCCTGGCGTTACCGTTGAGAAAAAAGAGGGTAAATTAAAAGGAAATAAGGATGTTATTATCATGGATTTACCAGGTATTTATTCCTTATCACCATATACTTTGGAAGAAGTAGTAGCAAGAAATTATTTAATCAGTGAGAGGCCGGATGCTATCTTAAATATTGTAGATGGTACGAACATTGAAAGAAATCTTTATTTATCTACACAGCTTATGGAATTGGGCATTCCGGTGGTTATGGCAGTGAATATGACAGATATTCTGGAAAAGAATGGAGATAAGGTTCATCTTGACAAATTGAGCAGGAAAATGGGATGTGAGGTAGTTGAAATCTCCGCATTAAAAGGAACCGGCGTTATGGAAGCTGCAAAGAAAACTGTTGAAGCTGCAAAAAAACAGGCTGCTGTTCCGGTACATAGCTTTGCAAAAGAAGTGGAAGCAGAAATTAAGGAAGTAGAAGCAAAGCTTGGTACTGATGTTGCAGAAGAACAAAAGAGATTCTTTGCAATCAAGCTTCTGGAAAAGGATGACAAAATTGCAGTTCAGATGAAACAGGTCCCTGATGTAAGTGATCAGATTAAGGCATTAGAGGATGCTTTTGATGATGATACGGAAAGTATTATTACCAATGAAAGATATACCTATATTTCATCTATTGTGGATGAATGTATTACGAAAAAGAGCAAGGGACAACTGACAACTTCTGATAAGATTGATAGAATTGTTACAAACAGGTGGCTTGCACTTCCCATATTTGCAGTAATCATGTTTTTGGTTTATTATATATCTGTAACAACAGTCGGGGACTGGGTAACAGGATGGACAAACGATACATTATTTGGGGAATGGATTATTCCGGGTGTTGCAGGTGGATTAGAGGCAATTGGATGTGCTGACTGGCTGACAGGTCTTATTGCAGATGGTATTGTAGGAGGTGTTGGTGCTGTCCTTGGTTTTGTACCGCAGATGTTAGTGCTTTTTATCTTCCTTGCTTTTCTGGAAGCGTGTGGATATATGGCGAGAGTAGCATTTATTATGGATAGAATCTTCCGTAAGTTCGGTTTATCCGGTAAATCCTTCATCCCTATGTTAATTGGAAGTGGATGCGGTGTTCCTGGTGTAATGGCTTCAAGAACTATTGAAAATGACAGAGACCGTAAGATGACCGTAATGACAACTACTTTTATTCCATGCGGTGCGAAACTTCCTATCATTGCATTGATTGCAGGTGCATTTTTTGACAATGCCGGTTGGGTTTCATGGAGCGCCTATTTTGTTGGTATTGCAGCAATTATCTGTTCCGGTATCATTTTAAAGAAAACAAAGATGTTTGCAGGAGATTCTGCCCCATTTGTTATGGAGTTACCGGCATACCATATGCCAACCGTAATCAATGTTTTAAGAAGTATGTGGGAACGCGGCTGGTCTTTCATTAAGAAAGCTGGTACGATTATTCTCTTATCTTCCATCATCTTATGGTTCTTGCAGGGCTTTGGATTTGTGGAAGGAAGCTTTACTATGCTGGAAGCAAAGCAGCTTGACAATAGTATTCTTGCAGCAATCGGTGGTGTGATTGCTCCAATCTTTGTACCACTTGGATGGGGAGATTGGAAGATGGCAGTTGCGGCAGTTACAGGTCTCATCGCAAAAGAAAATGTTGTTGCTACCTTTGGAATTCTCTTTGGCTTTGCTGAAGTTGCGGAAGACGGTGCAGAAATTTGGGATACACTTGCAGCAACTATGACAGGCGTTGCAGCTTACTCATTCTTGGTATTTAATCTTCTATGTGCTCCTTGCTTTGCAGCTATGGGTGCTATTAAGAGAGAAATGAACAATACAAAGTGGTTTTTATTTGCAATTGGATATCAGTGTGGTTTAGCTTATGTAGTATCACTTTGCATTTATCAGATTGGTACATTAATCACAACCGGTGCATTCGGTATCGGAACCGTTGTTGCTCTTATATTTTTAGTTGGATTCTTATATCTGCTGTTCAGACCATATAAGGAAAGCAAGACGTTAAGTTTCAATGTGACAGGAAAGGCATTAGCAAGATAAGTTTTTTATGAGAAAGGTTAGGTAATGGGTATGGGTACAATTGTTGTCGGAGCAGTATTAATCATTATTGTAGCACTCATTATTTGTAGTATGATAAAAGATAAGAGGAATGGGAAGTCTCTGCAATGTGGAGGCGACTGTTCCAGATGCAAAGGATGTCATTGATCAAATGATATGGAGGGTAGGGAAAATCCCTACAGTCTGACGGGAGCGCTTTGGAGGCGCTCCCGTTTTTATGTGATAGGAAATTGCTGTAACGTATTGGTAGCTAATTAAGAATTTGCTTTGCAAATTCTTGTGAGATGATGCCGCCGGGCATCATCTTTTCTAGAAGAACTGTTTTAACTTGTCTGAGGTATCGGAAATCAGGTTGATTGCCTGCTTTACTTCATGAGCGTGATTAAGGTTCTGCTGGCTCAACTGTTGAACCTGGTCAGTACTTGCGGTAACTTCCTGTGTTGTAGCGGACAGTTGTGAAATATTATTTACGATACGGTTGTTGGAATCAGATAATCCTGTGATCTGGTGATCAATAGCACCGATGTCATGGATCAGTTGTGTAATATTACTATCGAGTTTTGCAAAGGAAGCGGCAGCATTCAGAATCTTTTCATGCTGGTTATTAGTGGCATCTACAGAGTTTTCTACTGATTTTACAACAGCGTCTGCGTTTTCGTTCAATTCAGTCGTGATCCTGGTGATCTCTTCGGTTGAACGTTTTGTCTGTTCTGCAAGCTGTCTGATCTGATCTGCTACTACGGCAAAGCCTCTTCCGGCTTCTCCTGCTCTTGCACTTTCGATGGAAGCATTCAATGCCAGCAGATTCGTCTGATTTGAAATACTGAGAATCATTCCTGCTATATTTTGGACGTCTGCTGTTTTACTTTGCAGCCGTGCCATGGATTCTGTGACTTCTTTGTTTGTTGCAGCAATCTGTGCGGACTGTTCCTTGAGATTTTCCATTACCCTGATGTTTTCCTGGATACTTACGTTGGATTCTATAGCGATACTTACCATTTGCTTGGAATGATCGCTGGTTTCCTCAATCGCATTCTGGATTGACTGGGTCATGTTATTCTGTTCCTGGATATTCTGGGCAGTTGTATTGGTAGCCACCGCAATGCCTTCCATACTTTCTGCAACATTCTGGGTGATGTGGACAAGCTTATCGATCAGAGAACTGCTCTTGTCCGATTCTTCCTGTACAGTATGGGATATAGATAAAATTCCTTCAAAAATTTTTTCCTGTTTTTGATTTTGTGCTTCTACAGAGTCAAGTGCATGGTCACTGAACAATTTTGTGATCCAGCCGACTTTGTATATAACATAGAGTAACAGGTAGATACAGATAATACAGCAAATGGCATCCACATCCTGACTGATAATATTTTTTGCGAAACGGATGACTGCAATGAATGTAAATAGAACAGCATAGGTAATACTGTATTTTTTGAACGTCTTTTGATCATAGTAGGGAGTCTGCAGTGCAAGAACACCTAATGCTGCATAATATATAAACTCTGCATTGGTCTGCAACCCTAGCAGGGTAAATTCGATGGCAATTTCTATAATTACAAACTGTTTGAACTTATGACTGGATTTATCGTGAAAATAGGTGACCAGATTGATTACGGTAAAACAAATGATAAAGAGCAGATTGCCCAAAGCAGTAGGTACGGCGATATTTTTCGTTCCCAGCTTTAACAATAGATAGACCATGAACAAAAACAAAAGAATTGTTGTTGTGATAATATAGACCTTATTCATGCGACAGTACCGTTCAGATGGATCATTATAACGGTAGTCTTTTTGCTCTTTCATAAAAATCCTCCTTAAATATAAAAACAGTAGTTTGTATTTTGTATACAAAATAAATTATAACATAATAAAAAAGAAAAAACTACATATATTCTGAAAATACGCAAAAATAATTTAAAATACAGAAAAAAATAGTATAAGATTATGTAATTTACAGAATCTAAAATAGGAGTAAAGTATTCGAGGAAACCCTACTCGCTTTTTTCTATGGTATCTTTTATACATAATAAATTCTGTGATTTTAAGAAAGAGAGTTTTTACAGTTATTAGTATGGAGAATCATATAAAAGTGTGCTAAAATAAAAATAGTCAGAAAAAACAATGAAAAAAGGCTAATGGGAGATATGATATGAATATAGCGATAAGCTTTACTCTTTATACATTCGCAATCCTGACTTTTGTAAAGGGATTTAGAATATATAAGCATAATAAGGAGAATATTCATAATAAACAATATGTGTTATATAGCTTTGCCGCTCTTTTTAGTTCCCTTTGGAGCTTGGGTTATGCAATACTCTGGGTACAGTCAGATCCGGAAGTAGCAAGATTTTGGCGTGCTATTGGTATGATAGGGGTATTTTTCCTTTTTGTATTTACAACGGAATTTCTTATACAATGGTTGGAAGGCGCTAAAATCTTTAAAATGTATGTCAGGATATTTGCCGTTCTTGGCGTTTTCTTATGGCCGTTTGTAATCGGAGAGAACAGTGTATCGTTCTATCTTAATGGTAAGATAGGTATGACTTATCAATTTACACAAAATATATGGAATACCTTATATAATGTTTATTGTGTGGTTGTGGGTATCAATTTCTTTCTCATCACATTCTATATTTTAAGGCAGGCACAACGAAAGAAGCTTCGTGTTATTGCAAAGCGAATTATAAAGTGCATACTGGTTGTTATGCTGGGTATGGTTTTTGATACTTTGCTTCCGGTATTTGGCTTTGATGCACTGCCTGGAAGTACGTTGACTCAGGGTCTTGGAGTATTGATGATTGCCAGTGTATTGGAATTTCAGAAAAAATCCGAGATTACAGTAGAAAACATGTCAGAATTTGTCTATTTTTCGGTTGATACACCGGTTATGATTTATGATGAAAAAGGGAGATTCCGTATTGCAAATAATGGAACCATGGATTTTTTTGCAGGATACAGCAGGGAAATTGAAACAAGAAAGCTGAATGAATTATTTGCTTTAAACGAACAATGCTTTGAATTTCAAAATAGTAAGAAAACGGAAGAGGCAGAGTGCCTGCTCAACAGAAGGTATTGCCAAATCAGCATCAGTAAAATATTTGATGAATATCGTGATGTGATTGGATATATCGTAGTATTAAATGATTTAACAGAGAAACGGGATATTATACAGAAGCTTCAGATTTCAGAGCATGAAGCTGAGATGGCAAATCATGCTAAAACGAATTTCCTTGCAAGGATGAGTCACGAAATCAGAACGCCGATCAATGGTGTAATTGGCATGAATCAGATGATTCTGAAAAAGAGCAAGGATGAACAGATTATTGAATATGCAAGAATGGTCAAAGTTTCTGCCAATAATCTGATGGAGCTTATCAATGATATTCTTGATATATCTAAAATAGAAGCGAATCATATGGTAATGGAAAATTCTGTTTATCAGTTTCGAAAACTTTTAAAGGAACTTGCTATTCTTGGAACTATGAGAGCGAATGATAAGGGAATCAGTTTTCAGCTTGATATCAAGGGAAGCATTCCGGAGAGCCTGAATGGCGATGAGAAGAAGCTTAGACAGATTATTATTAACTTAATCAGTAATGCTGTAAAATATACCAAGGCTGGTTCCATCCATGTTATAGTAGAAGGATTTTATGAGAATGAAGCATATTTTGTCAGATTTACGGTAAGGGATACCGGAATCGGAATTAAGGAAGAAAACCTTGAGAAGATATTCGATGCATTTGAACGAGTGGATTCCAAGAAAAATCAAGGTATAGAAGGAACGGGACTGGGACTTTCTATCGTAAAAAGTCTGGTGGAAATTATGCAAGGCAAGATTTCTGTCCGTAGCGAATATGGGAAAGGTTCTGAATTTGAAGTTATCGTACCACAAAAACCCGTTAGTAAAAAAACATTTGATTATTTGGATATAAATCATTCTGAAGTTACAGATGATAATGCTCAGGAGATCACATTAAAAATACCGGGAAAGCGTATTTTGGTTGTAGATGATAATGAAATCAATCGTATTGTGGCAAGTGAACTGCTGGCATATACAGAGGCTGAAATTGATACAGCAGAGAGTGGAAAAGAATGTTTAAAGCTTGTTCAGACGAATTGCTATGATTTCATTTTGCTAGATCATATTATGCCTGAAATGGATGGTATTCAGGTATTGCAGGAATTGAAAAAGCTGCCTGATAACAATAGCAAAGGCGCAAAGGTTATTGTATTAACTGCAAATGCGATTCAAGGCGCCAAGGAGGATTATATGAATAAAGGATTTGATGATTATCTCTCTAAACCTATTGACATGGAAGAGGTAGAACATGTATTAGGGAAGTACATATAAAGATATTATGAAATGAAAATATTGGTTGACAATACAGGCATTTCTGTGATATCATCTCAACAAATATTAGGGAGTAGTTCACATCTGATAAGACAGATGTTGTGCTTTTCGTCATCACGTTGTCAGCAGAGAAAAGATTGATCTGGCTGATGACCGGATAGTACACTGAAATAGGAACGAGACTTTTATTGTACATAAGCCGTGCAATAAAGGTCTCTTTTTTGTTACATAAAACCTTTATTGTTCGGGAGTTTAAACAAGAAAAGGAGAATGGTGTATGAGTAGAAAAGAGTATTGGAATTATTCCGCAGAAGAACTGAAAAAGGAATTTCGTGTAACAGAAAACGGGCTTTCTACAAAACAGGTAGAAGAAATTCGTCAGGAAAAAGGTGAAAATGTTCTTAAAGAGGGTAGAAAAAAGAGTATTCTTGAAGTATTTTTAAGTCAGTTTTGCGATTTGCTTGTTGTCATTTTAATGGTAGCGGCAGTTATTTCCATGTTTTCCGGAAATGTAGAGAGTACAATTGTCATTTTATTAGTACTTATTATGAATGCAATACTTGGAACTGTTCAGCATGTGAAGGCTCAGAAGTCACTTGACAGTTTAAAACAGCTCTCTTCTCCCAATGCGAAAGTAATTCGTGATGGTATAAAGCAGGAAATATCATCAAAAGAAGTGGTGCCTGGCGATATCGTCATTTTGGAAGCGGGAGACATGATCGTGGCAGATGGACGTATTCTCCATAATTATTCGCTTCAGGTGAATGAAAGCTCTCTGACAGGTGAATCTACAAATGTAGATAAATCTGATGTAGTTCTGGATGGAGAAATTGCACTTGCAGACAGAATCAATATGGTATATTCCGGAAGCCTTGTTACATATGGCCGTGCGGAAGTTCTTATTACTGCAACCGGCATGGAAACTGAGCTTGGTAAGATTGCAGGCCTTATGAATGCTGCAAAAGAGAGAAAGACTCCCCTGCAGGAAAGTCTTGACAGGTTCAGTGAAAGACTGGCTATATTAATTATGATAATTTGCGCACTTGTCTTTGCGCTTTGCTTATATCGACAGATGAATCTGCTGGATTCCATGATGTTTGCAGTGGCTCTTGCAGTTGCAGCTATTCCGGAAGCACTAAGCTCCATTGTTACGATTGTTCAGGCAATGGGAACACAGAAAATGGCAAGGGAAAATGCAATTATTAAGCAGTTAAAAGCAGTAGAAAGCTTAGGATGTGTATCTGTGATCTGTTCTGATAAGACAGGAACATTAACACAGAATAAAATGACAGTACAACAGATTTATGTAGATGGTATGGTTTTACAACCAGATGAAATTGACTTAACAAGTCGAACACATAGATACTTGTTGTATGATGCAATTCTTACAAATGATTCCAGCATTGTTGATGGAAAAGGGATTGGGGACCCTACAGAGTATGCATTGTTGGAAATGTTCCGGACGGTTCCAGTCAATGAAAACAGCGTCTTAAGTGTGACCGGAACACATGAAGATGTCATCAGACAGGCGATGAACAGACTGGAAGAAGTGCCGTTTGATTCTGACAGAAAGCTTATGAGTACGAAATACAATCTGCATGGAGTGCCAACCATACTGACGAAGGGCGCTGTTGATGTATTGCTGGATCGTTGTACCAGTGTTCATTATTCCAATGGGATAAAGCCTATGACAGAAGAAGAAAAGGAGAAAATTCGAAAGCAAAACCAGAGCTTTTCTGAAAACGGGCTTCGTGTACTTGCCTTTGCCTATAAGGAATCGGATGAAGTGTTAAACATAGAAACGGAAAAGAACTTTACTTTTCTGGGGTTGATATCTATGGTAGATCCACCAAGACCGGAATCTGTCGAAGCTGTTTCAAATGCGAAGAGGGCAGGAATACGACCTGTCATGATCACAGGAGACCATAAAATTACAGCAGTTGCGATTGCTAAGCAGATTGGTATTTTTGAAGATGGTGATATGGCAGTAACAGGTGCTGAGCTTGATGCCATGACACAGGAAGAATTAGATACAAAGATTGCACAGATATCCGTATATGCAAGGGTATCACCGGAAAATAAGATACGAATTGTAGAGGCATGGCAAAGAAGAGGAAATATTGTAGCAATGACAGGAGATGGCGTTAATGATGCACCTGCTCTTAAGAAAGCTGATATTGGTGTAGCTATGGGAATTACGGGAACAGAGGTTTCTAAGGACGCAGCTGCTATGATTTTGTCAGATGATAATTTTGCTACCATCATAAAGGCTGTGGCAAACGGCCGAAATGTGTATCGGAATATCAGGAATGCTATTCTTTTTCTGCTATCCGGTAATACAGCAGGGATTTTGTCTGTTTTATATACATCTATCATGGGGCTTCCAATTCCCTTTGCACCGGTACACTTATTATTTATAAACCTTCTGACAGATTCACTTCCTGCCATTGCAATTGGTATGGAGCCTGCAGATGATAAGCTGTTAGAAGAAAAGCCAAGAGATCCTTCTGTTGGCATCCTGACAAAGGACTTTCTGATAAAAATGCTTTGCGAAGGAGCCCTTATTGCTGTGGCAACTATGACAGCATTTCATTTGGGACTTGGAACGAGTGCAGAAATGGCTTCTACGATGGCATTTGCAACTTTGACACTTGCAAGATTATTTCATGGTTTTAATTGTAGAGGAAAAGAGTCTATTTTTAAGCTCGGATTTGGTTCCAATAAATATAGTGTATGGGCTTTCTTAGCTGGGGCATGCTTCTTAGCACTTGTATTATTTGTACCATTCCTGCATAGTGTATTTAGTGTTGTTACTTTGTCAGCTACGGCGTTGTTGCAGATTCTGGCGCTTGCATTCCTGCCGACTGCTGTGATACAGATGGTAAAGGTGATTAAGTCT
>JALEWA010000232.1 GCA_022788085.1 Lachnospiraceae bacterium | reverse complement strand
ACTATAATCAACAGATTCCATAATCTCAACTTCGTTGTGATCCTCATCATAAACCTTAATATCAAGGCCTAATGACTGTAATTCCTTCAATAATACTTTAAAGGACTCCGGAATACCTGCTTCTGGAATGTTCTCTCCCTTAATGATAGCCTCGTAAGTCTTTACACGACCAACGACATCATCGGACTTCACGGTCAGGATTTCCTGTAATGTGTAAGCAGCACCATATGCTTCAAGTGCCCAAACTTCCATTTCTCCGAAACGCTGTCCACCGAACTGTGCTTTACCACCTAAAGGCTGCTGTGTAACGAGTGAGTACGGTCCGGTTGAACGTGCATGAATCTTATCATCTACCAAATGATGAAGTTTCAAATAATGCATGTGTCCGATTGTTACAGGACTGTCAAAATATTCACCTGTTCTACCGTCTCTTAATCTTACCTTACCATCTCTGGAAATAGGAACACCTTTCCAAAGCTTTCTGTGTTCTCTATTGTCTGATAAATACTGCATTACCTCTGGAAGCAGTTCTTCCTTATGCTTTGCCTCGAACTCTTCCCATTCCAGGTTTACATAATCATTTGCCAAATCCAAGGTATCCATAATATCATTTTCGTTTGCACCTTCAAATACAGGTGTTGAAACGTTAAAGCCTAATGCTTTTGCTGCAAGGGATAAGTGAATCTCCAATACCTGTCCGATATTCATACGTGAAGGTACACCCAATGGATTCAAAACGATATCCAAAGGACGGCCGTTTGGCAGGTATGGCATATCCTCTACCGGAAGTACACGGGAAACAACACCCTTGTTACCATGACGACCAGCCATCTTATCACCAACAGAAATCTTTCTCTTCTGTGCAATATAGATACGCACTGCCTGATTTACACCAGGTGCAAGCTCTGTATCACCGTTTGCTCTGGAGAATACTTTAGCATCAACAACAACACCGTATTCACCATGAGGAACTTTCAAAGAGGTATCTCTTACTTCTCTTGCCTTTTCACCAAAAATCGCACGAAGAAGTCTCTCTTCTGCTGTAAGCTCTGTTTCACCCTTTGGTGTAACCTTTCCAACTAAGATATCACCTGCACGAACCTCTGCACCGATACGGATGATTCCTCTTTCATCAAGATCCTTTAAAGCATCATCACCAACACCCGGTACATCTCTTGTAATCTCTTCCGGTCCAAGCTTTGTATCTCTTGCGTCTGTTTCATATTCTTCAATATGGATAGATGTATAAACATCCTCCTGAACTAATCTTTCACTTAAAAGAACAGCATCCTCGTAGTTGTAACCTTCCCATGTCATAAATCCAATTAATGGATTCTTGCCAAGTGCTAATTCTCCACCACTAGTAGAAGGACCATCTGCAATAACCTGACCAGCTTCCACATGGTCACCCTTAAATACGATAGGTCTCTGATTATAGCAGTTAGACTGATTACTTCTTGTAAACTTATACAGTTTAAACTCTGCCTGTTCTCCATCATCATATGTCATTTTAATCAAATTAGAAGATACATATGTGATAGTACCCGGCTTCTTAGCAACCACACAAACACCGGAGTCAACGGCTGTCTTAACACCCATTCCTGTTTCTACAACAGGAGCTTCTGTAAACAGAAGCGGTACCGCCTGACGCTGCATGTTTGATCCCATCAGCGCACGGTTAGCATCATCGTTCTGAAGGAAAGGAATCGATGCCGTTGCGACAGAGAATACCATCTTAGGAGACACGTCCATATAATCGAACATAGTCTTTGGATATTCCTGTGTTTCATCCAGATAACGACCTGATACGGAATTACGGACAAAGTATCCATTCTCATCCAGTGCCTCGTTAGCCTGTGCTACGTGGTAATTATCCTCTTCGTCTGCAGTCATATATACAACTTCATCTGTAACACGAGGATTCTTTGGATCTGATTTATCAATCTTTCTATAAGGTGCTTCGATAAATCCATATTCATTAATTCTTGCATAGGAAGCAAGAGAGTTAATCAAACCAATGTTTGGGCCTTCAGGAGTCTCGATAGGACACATTCTTCCATAATGTGAATAATGGACATCTCGAACCTCGAATCCGGCACGGTCTCTTGACAAACCACCTGGTCCTAACGCAGATAAACGTCTCTTATGAGTCAGCTCACTAAGAGGATTGTTCTGATCCATGAACTGGGACAGCTGGGAAGATCCGAAGAACTCCTTAATAGCAGCCTGTACCGGTTTAATATTAATAAGAACCTGTGGTGATACATCATCAGAATCATGTGTTGTCATTCTTTCACGTACAACACGTTCCATTCTGGACAAACCAATACGATACTGGTTCTGTAATAACTCACCAACTGCTCTGATACGTCTGTTTCCAAGATGATCGATATCATCACTGTTTCCAAGACCATACTCAAGATGCATATTATAGTTAATGGAAGCTAAAATATCTTCCTTTGTAATATGTTTCGGAATTAATTCATGTACATTTCTCTGAATAGCATCTGCCAACTCTTCCGGATTCTCAGAATACTCCTCAAGAATCTGACGTAATACAGGGAAATATACCTGCTCTGTAATGCCAAGTGACTTAGGATCGCAATCGACAAAGTTAGTAATGTCTACCATCATGTTAGACAGAACCTTTACCACCTTCTCCTCTGTCTGAATCCAAACAAAAGGAACAGCTGCATTTTGGATGGCATCTGCCATTTCAACAGTAACCTTGTCACCTTTCTGACCAAGTACTTCACCCGTAAACGGATCTACTACATCCTCAGCCAGAATTGCATTTCTTATTCTGTTCTTCAAAGCAAGCTTCTTGTTAAACTTATAACGACCAACCTTTGCAAGATCATATCTTCTAGGGTCAAAGAACATCGCTGTTACAAGATTCTCAGCACTATCCAAGCTGAAAGGCTCGCCAGGACGAATCTTGCTGTATAACTCCTTGAGACCTTCCTGATAATTTTCAGAAGTATCCTTCGTAAAGCTTGCATGAATCTTCGGCTCATCACCAAATAATTCAAGAATCTCTTCATTTGTACCAACACCCAATGCTCTAATGAATACTGTAATTGGCACTTTTCTTGTTCTATCTACACGTACATAAAAAACATCGTTGGAATCCGTTTCATATTCCAACCATGCACCACGGTTTGGAATAACTGTACTTGAGAACAGTCTCTTACCGATCTTATCATGTGTAATACCATAATAGATACCAGGTGAACGTACCAGCTGGCTGACGATAACACGTTCAGCACCATTAATAACGAAGGTACCTGTTTCAGTCATCAGTGGGAAATTACCCATAAAAATCTCATGTTCGCTGATTTCTTCCTTTTCCTTATTATGAAGACGAACTTTAATTTTTAAGGGGGCTTCATAAGTTAAATCTCTTTCTTTACACTCTTCAATCGTGTGTTTGATTTCGTTCTCTGCTAAAACGTAATCAACAAATTCCAGACTTAAACGTCCACTATAATCGGTAATTGGAGAGATATCATCAAGTGCTTCCTGCAGTCCTTCATCTAGGAACCATTGATAAGAAGCCTTCTGTACCTCAATCAGGTTGGGCATTTCCAAAACCTCTTTTTGTCTTGAATAGCTCATACGCATCGTCTTACCGGCGGTAATAGGACGTATTCTGTTCTTTTCCATGACATTTCACCCCGTTCTTCCATGATATATATATCTATTTACATTTACGCCATTTGGGCACAAAACGAGCACAATTTATCACAATAGCGCAAACTACATGATAACACAAGACCTTTTATTAGTCAATCTATTTTTTTACTTTTTTGTTATGATTTTTATAGGGAAAAAGTATAAAAAAAGAGACCGGAATGTTGGTTCCGATCTCTGTATAAACAGCTTAAATTACTTAAGAGTAACCTTAGCGCCTTCTGCTTCAAGCTTAGCCTTGATATCATCAGCTTCTGCCTTAGGAGCAGCTTCCTTAAGAATCTTAGGAGCGTTATCAACTAAATCCTTAGCTTCCTTTAAGCCAAGACCTGTTGCTTCACGAACAACCTTGATAACCTTAACCTTGTTAGGACCAACTTCTGTTAACTCAACATCGAAGTCTGTCTTCTCTTCAGCTGCTTCTGCTGCACCACCTGCTGCTGCAACTACAACGCCTGCTGCTGCGGATACACCGAACTCTTCTTCACAAGCTTTTACTAAATCATTTAATTCTAATACAGTTAACTCTTTAATAGCTTCAATAAATTCTGCTGTTGTTAATTTTGCCATTTTTATTTACCTCCATATTTTGATATTTCTTTTATTAATAATAGTTTCTTCCTTACGGATTATTCAGCTGGTGTTTCTTCAGCTGCAGGAGCTTCCTCAGCTACAGGAGCTGCTTCACATGC
>JALEWA010000221.1 GCA_022788085.1 Lachnospiraceae bacterium | reverse complement strand
GCATGTGTCATCTTTGTAGCATTGCAGATGAAAAATCGTGCAGACAGGGCAAAGAAAGGCTATGAACTGGAAAGCTTAAGCGGGATGATTGTAAAGACCGTTGCCATCTGTGCAGCAGTTCTTGCATTTATGTATAAGCTTGCCTTACATAAAGGAATTCCATATGTATTGTTGTGGGTAGTTCTTATTATCCTTATTTACTCTTACATTACCTCCAAGACAACAACAGGACGTTACTTCTATGCAGTAGGAGGAAATGAAAAAGCGACAAAGCTGTCAGGTATTAATACCAACAAGGTGTATTTCATTGCTTATCTCAACATGGCATTTTTGGCAGCAGTAGCAGGTATGATTACCATTGCACGACTCAATTCTGCAAATCCGACAGCGGGTACAAACTATGAAATGGACGCTATCGGCTCCTGCTTTATCGGTGGAGCATCTGCTTATGGTGGAATCGGTACAGTACCGGGCGTTATTGTTGGTGCAATCCTTATGGGTGTTATCAACCTTGGTATGAATATCATGGGTGTTGATGCAAACTACCAAAAGGTGGTAAAAGGACTTGTATTACTTGCAGCAGTTATCTTTGATGTAGTATCTAAGAAGAAACAGTCGTAAACAGGAAACACGCTAAAACATATAAAGTTTCAAAATAATCCTCCTCTAAGTAAAACTTAGGGAGGATTTTTTATATAAGTTAGATTCTCGTACTCCATTGTGAACAGTCCCACACATCCGTAGCAAGTCCTTCATAGAACTCCGGTTCATGGCATACCATGAGGATGCTGCCCTTGTATTCCTGTAAGGCACGTTTTAGCTCAGCCTTTGCATCGACATCAAGATGGTTTGTCGGCTCGTCCAATAGTAAGATATTCGTTTCTTTGTTGATTAGCTTGCATAATCGTACTTTGGCCTGCTCGCCACCGCTTAAGACCTTTACCTTACTTTCAATATGCTTTGTTGTTAGACCACATTTTGCCAATACGGAACGAACCTCATATTGGGAGAAGGAAGGAAATTCATTCCAGATTTCTTCAATACAGGTGGTAGTAACAGACTGATCCATTTCCTGCTCAAAATAGCCGATTTCCAGGTAATCGCCAAGCTCCACACCACCATTTAAAGGAGGAATCAGACCAAGAATGCTCTTTAACAGAGTTGTCTTACCAATACCGTTAGCTCCGGTAAGGACAATTTTCTGACCACGCTCCATGGAAAGATTCAAAGGCTTGGAAAGCGCCTCGTCATAACCTATTACCAGACTCTTTGTTGTAAAGATATATCTGCCGCTTGTCCTTGCTTCCTTAAAATAAAATTCCGGCTTTGGCTTTTCAGCAGCAAGTTCAATCACATCCATTTTATCCAGCTTCTTCTGACGTGACATTGCCATATTCCTTGTAGCAACACGAGCCTTATTACGTGCCACGAAGTCCTTTAAGTCAGCAATCTCTTTTTGCTGCTTATTGTAAGCTGCTTCAAGCTGTGCCTTCTTCATGGCATAAACCTCCTGGAATTTGTCATAGTCACCAACATAACGGTTAAGCTGCGCATTGTCCATATGATAGATAATATTGATTACACTGTTTAAGAAAGGAATATCATGGGAAATCAGGATAAACGCATTCTCGTATTCCTGCAGGTACCTCTTTAACCATTCAATATGGTTCACATCAAGGTAATTTGTAGGCTCGTCAAGCAGCAGAATATCAGGCTTTTCCAACAAAAGCTTTGCTAAAAGCACCTTGGTACGCTGACCGCCGCTTAAGTCCGTTACATCGGCATCCAAGCCGACCTCAAGAAGCCCTAAAGCTCTTGCAACCTCATCGATTTTTGCATCGATCATATAGAAATCATGCTGGGTTAAGAGCTCCTGAATCGTTCCAAGCTCTTCCATATATGCCTCTAATTCTTGCTCAGAGGCTTCCCCCATCTTATCGCAGATTTCATTCATACGTGCTTCCATTTCATATAGGAAATCAAAGGCAGAAGCAAGCACATCCTTAATTGTCATGCCCTTTTGCAGAGCAGTATGCTGGTCTAAGTAGCCGACACGTACATTCTTTGCCCATTCCACCTTACCTTCATCCGGCATCAGCTTTCCGGTAATTATATTCATGAAAGTAGACTTTCCCTCGCCATTTGCTCCCACAAGCCCGATATGCTCGCCCTTAAGGAGACGGAAGGACACATTGGTAAAAATCGTTCTATCCCCAAAGCCGTGGGAAAGATTCTCTACATTTAAAATACTCATATCATTTCAAACCTTTCT
>JALEWA010000205.1 GCA_022788085.1 Lachnospiraceae bacterium | reverse complement strand
GCAACATATAACGGAGACCATATGTCTATGTATGGTGTAAATGTAGGTGTTCCAAAGACGTTGGTGCGTCATCTGGTACAGTATTATGCAGATACCTGTAATCAGGAAGAAATGAGAAAGGTGCTGATTGATGTACTGGATACACCAGTGAGCCCTGAACTGTTGCCACCTCAGGACGGTGTCATTTCACAGAAGACAGAGGATCTGGTAGGACCTTATGAGCTGCACGATTTCTTCTTATATTATATGCTCCGTTGTGGTTATCCGCCTGCCAAGATATTACGTGTGGCAAAGAAAGCATTTGAAGGAGTCTATGAAGACGAGGTTATTTTAAAATGGCTTAAGACCTTCTACCGGAGATTTTTTGCTCAGCACTTTAAGCGTTCCTGCCTGCCGGATGGTCCTAAGGTCGGAAGTGTTGCACTTTCCCCAAGAGGAGATTTAAGAATGCCGTCTGATGCCAGTGCAAGGATCTGGTTAGAGGAACTGGAGAATTTATAGAAACTTATTGAGCAGGCATAAAGCCTGCTCATTTCAGATTACTGCATCTCTCCAAGGGGAGTCTCTTCCGCAACTCTGGCTTTATCCAGCGCCTGGGACATGGAATTAAGCAGCAACAGGGAAGTGTATTTTGTTTCTGTGGAATAGCTGATATTTTCAACGCTTTGTGCAGCAAGCACCTTATTTGCAAGCTCTGTCAGGGTTGGCTCCATAAGTGGAAACATGGTTGTGACAGTTTCATCCAGATTGGTCAGGGAGATGGCATTGATATGGTCTGCATCTACGACAACCTGCATTTCCAGATTGGTGGTTCCAAGCTGCAAAGTACTGGTGTAGACTCCGGGCACATAAGCAGTTCGCGACTGTGTCATGGATTCCGGTTCGGAGCTGTCTGCTCCCGGCACAAAAATAGAGAAAAGTACAATGGCAATCAGAATAACGATTACCAGAAGTAAAATGGTATAAAGTAATTCCCTGGAACGAAGGACTACAATTTTAGTATGAGAGCTCATAGGGGACTCCGTTTCGTTTTTTCTTTATCATATTATGAGATGGGAAGAAACAATATGACACAAAAAGAAGTCAATATAGTAATAGAAAAAGAAAACAACGCAGTTGACAAATGATAATTTTTCTTGCTATATTAAAGCGTAAAAATAATAGATTCAGACAAAAATAAGAGATATATTATAGATGTTGTACAATAGCACACAAAATCAATGCATATAACGCACGAAAGGATGAAAAAAATGGCAAAGAAGTATACCAAGCAGGATATTATCGATATGATAGAGGATGAAGATGTAGAATTTATCCGTATGCAGTTTACAGATATTGAGGGTAATTTTAAAAATGTAGCGATTACCTCAAGCCAGTTGCAAAAAGCACTGAATAATGATTGTATGTTTGACTGTTCTTTGGTAGAAGGTATGCTTCCTACTGATAATACCGATATGTTCTTATATCCGGATATTGATACCTTTACCATTTTCCCATGGAGACCACAGCAGGGAAAGGTAGCAAGATTTATCTGTGATGTTTATCGTGCAGACAGAACACCATTTGAAGGCGACTGCCGCTATATCTTAAAGAAAGCAATCAGAGAAGCAGCAGAAATGGGTTATACCTTTGATGTTGGACCGGAATGTGAGTTCTTCCTGTTTAATGTAGATGAGAATGGAAGACCTACCACGAATACCAACGAGCAGGCAGGCTTCTTTGACATGGGACCACTTGATAATGGTGAAAATGCAAGAAGAGATATCGTTCTTACCCTGGAGGATATGGGCTTTGAGGTAGAGGCATCCCATCACGAGAAAGCACCCTCACAGCACGAGGTAGACTTTAAATATGATGAAGCTTTGACAACTGCCGATAATATTATGACTTTTAAGCTTGCTGTTAAGACGATTGCAAAGCATCATGGTATGCATGCGACCTTTATGCCAAAGCCAAGAAAAGAGTTCTGTGGTTCCGGTATGCATATTAACATGTCCTTGAGAAAGGATGGTAAGAACATCTTTGCAGACCCGAATGGCGACAACGGGTTGAGTGAGGAAGCATATTACTTTATGGGTGGCTTGATGAAGCATGTGAAGGGAATCTGTGCCGTGACCAATCCGTTAGTAAACTCCTATAAGAGATTAAAGCCGGGATTTGAAGCACCCGTATATGTTGCATGGAGCACGTTGGGAGCTAATACACTGATCCGCATTCCAGTTACCAGAGGAGAGCATACAAGGATTGAGCTTAGAAGCCCGGACCCTGCAGCAAATCCTTATCTTGCCTTTGCAGCATGCCTGATGGCAGGACTTGACGGTATCCGTAATAAGATTGAACCGCCTAAGGAGGTAAGGGATAACATCAATGTTCTTACCGAAGAAGAGGCTGCTAAGAGAGGAATTGAAAAGCTCCCGACTGACCTTCTTGATGCATGTGAAGAAATGCAGAAGGACAGCCTGTTAAAAGATTTACTCGGAGAGAGAGTATTTGATCAATATCATGA
>JALEWA010000203.1 GCA_022788085.1 Lachnospiraceae bacterium | reverse complement strand
ATATTGGTACAGTTGATTTCCAAGTCCCCCCATAACATGTATGATAACCATAGTCTCTACCTCATCTTATTCTATCGTTTCTTCCGGTGCTGTCAGAAGTAACAGTTCTGCTGTTGTATCTACCTGTGGTTCTATCGTATATCCATAATTCTCCAAAGCTCTTGCAATCGTATCAATCTGACCGGAAACAACATAAAGCTTCTTCGGCAAGCCATCAGGATAAACCTCTGTTTTAAGAAATGTGATCCATTCCTCATCTGAGTAATGCAAGGATTCCAAATTCTGACTGCAATATACGTTCGCCCATTTATCCTCACTATATTCCTCATCATGGGTAAAATAATATACGAATGGATATCTTTGATGAAAGTTTACATAAGTAGGAATCTCATATCCATCCTCCTCATACCATGTGGATACAACTGTTCTAAGATCCATCTTCATCCAATGGTCATTGATTCGTTTTACTCCATAACAACAAAACAGTAAGGTTGCAAGAACAACTGCATAGTGCAATGCCGGAACCGCTTTTTGAATCCATTCTTTCTTACTCTGTGCCAGAATCTGTAAAAATTCATACAGAATCGTAACAATCAGGATAAACCATACAGGCAGGATAAATAAGTTATACCGGTTTCCAAACCAGCCATATGCATAGAAATTCAAAGTTGTTAGCACATAGTAAATCAGATAAATACCAATATTGCAGTTGATGAACATTCTAAGTTCTTTACGCTTCGTACAACGATAGGTAATCATCCCTATGATAAGCAGACCAAATAAAATAATCCAGATTGCCCATGTCAGCTTATCCCAGTCTCTGTCATAATCCAGCATACACCAGCGAAGTACCCACATCATACTATCAAAGAAATCTAAGATAATATTGTTTCCTGTTATTTCAATCGGTTTATCAATTCCCATTGTAGAAACCGGATTCTTCGACTGCGGAATCAAAAATAACAGAATAAGCGGTATTCCTGCACCAACAGCAGCTACTGCATAGGATATCAGTGCTGTCCTAAAGGCTTTCCAGTCTTTACTCTTAAAATAGAAATACAATAACTGAACTGCCATCGGAACCATGACAAATGCGGCTCCATAGTGTGTATAGATATTAACAACACACAATACGGTAAAGCCCAGCACTCTCTTTATCGTTATCTTCTCCAAAATATGAAGATACAGATAAATCGTCCAGATTAACAGCATAATCAGCATGATATACTCGGATGCTTCCTTTACGTAATACATCAGGATATAGATACTGGAAAAGGTAACTACCGATAACGTCGCTGTAAAGCGGTTACAAAGCCTCTTCATAACCAGATATAAACCAATCACAGCGATAAAGCCCATCACGACACTGGAAAAGCGATACCACCAGCCATCCTCGCTAATCTGCAGCCACAGGCACATAACCCAATTGTATAACGGAGGCTGCTGCTGGATATTTGCCATTCTTTCATACATGGTCGCATATTCCGTTACTCCCCTGATAGCGCCCCTTACGGGAATGGAACAGTAAAATTCCATCGTTTCGTCCTGCCAGATTGGCGCATCCATCAGCTTATATAATGCCATAATCCAGTAATATACAAATGCCAGTCCTGCGGTAAGCCATTCAGGCAGATTCCACTTGTTCTTTGTTTTCATTCTTAACCTCATGCTTTTCATTAAACTGCAAATTTACTGATTCCTGCAGCCCTATTTATGATAAATCTCACACATCCAGCTTTGGAACATTAAGATATACCAAATCTGGATTCTCCAGTTGTCATTTTCTATATAATCCTTCCAGATTCTCCATACGACATCCGGATTCAAAACTCCCTGCTGCTCTAAAGTCTTTCTGTCAATCAAAGCTTCTGCCCATGCACGAAGCTCCGGCTCCTTGAGCCACTTCATGATTGGAATCGAAAAACCTTTCTTTGGTCTGTCCATCATTTCCTTTGGCACATAACGATAAAGAACATCCTTTAATACAAGCTTGCCTTCTCCATCCTTCTTCTTATATTCCATCGGAATCGTCCATGCAAATTCTACAACATCCTTATCAAGCATTGGAACTCTGGTTTCCAGGGAAACTGCCATGGCAGTCCTGTCTACCTTAACGAGAATATCATCGGGATGATACACCTCCATATCCATAAGCATGATTCTATTCTGTGTATCCTCAAGATATCCATACGGCATCTCATTATGCTTATAGGAATGAACCTCTTTCTCCAATGCAATATCAAGATTTGCCGCTTCCTGTGCATTAGACAGCTCATACAGATGCTCCGGGCTCTTTGCTCCGAGCAAATATGCCTTGGTCTGTAATAGCTGGTTATTCTTTCCGACTGGGCAATGAAGAACAAGTTCACTGCAAAGCTTACGTAAGCCATATGGATAATTCTTCATCTTGCCCCATATCCTGTCAATGGATGGATACGTCATATAGCCACAGAACAGCTCATCTCCACCATCACCGCTTAAGGATACGGTCACATGCTCTCTTGTCATCTTGCTTACCAGATAAGTAGGTATCTGGGATGAATCTGCAAATGGCTCTGCAAACATCCATGAAAGCTTTGGAATGACTGCCTTGGCATCCTCTTCTGTAATATATAACTCTGTATGTTCTGTTCCTAAGTGCTTTGCAATCTCTTTTGCATAAGTTGCTTCATTGTACTTAGGATCGTTCATGCCTATGGTAAAGCTTCTGACCTTCTGATTAGACTGTGCCTGCATCAAGGCAACAATGGTACTGCTGTCAATTCCCGCTGATAAAAAGGCTCCGACCGGAACGTCGGCTACCATCTGATCCTTAATGGATGCCTTTAACAGTCTTTCCAGCTCATCTGCCGCTTCCTGTCTGCTACCCTGAAATGGATGTTCCTGCCCGTATCTTGCAGCTTCCCTGACTGACCAATAGGTACTGATCTGCAACTTTTGGTACGGTGCATCAATTTCCAGCATGCATCCTGCATCCAGCTTATAGATATCCTGATAAATAGAATATGGTGCAGGAATATACCCATGAATAAAATAAATCTGAAGTACCTTGGTATCAATCTCATTATGAAAGTCCTCCAAGGCTGCAATACTTCCCAGATCAGATGCAAATACAAAACTTCCGTTTACAAAACCATAATATAGAGGCTTCTCACCGATTCTGTCACGGATTAAGGTAAGCTTTCCTGTCTCCTTATCCAATAAAGCAATGGCAAACATTCCCTTGCACATAGCGATTGTTTCTTTTACACCATAAGCTTCAAAGGCCTCCAGCAAAACCTCCGTATCAGAAGTACCTTTAAAGGCTGTTACCTTCTTTTCTGAAAGGAGCTTGTCCCTGATCACTTTATAATTATAAATTTCACCGTTAAACACACAGACATATCTGTCGGAAGCAGAGTGCATCGGCTGTGCTCCGTTTGCGGATAGATCTACGATAGACAGTCTTCTATGTCCAAATACAACGCTTGCATCCTCGTTTGCCCATATGCCGCCTGCATCCGGACCACGATGAAGCATTCTCTCGTTCATTTTCTTTATATTCTCTTCCCAGTTCTTAGGATGATTACAAAATCCTGCAATTCCACACATGTTGTTCACTCCCGTCCTTGCGTTGTATCTAATACTGCCGATATACCATCTTTAGATAATAACATAACTGCCCCTTATTTTCAATGATTCCCTCTTTGTTCCAATAAATTGAATACCGTCACAGATTTCACTCCGTGACGGTATTTTGTGGTGTCTTAACAATCACAACACCTTCAACAACTGTACCAAGGTGTGCGAATCTTCTGTGCTGGATTTTATTTCCTTTGTATCAAATCTCTTGAAACCATTCTCTACTTCATAGAAACGCAAAAGTTTCTCATCATTCTCTGCCTCAAGGAAAACTACCATGCCACCAGCCATGTATTGCAATTCTTTTATTTTTTCGATTGCAAGTCCAAGCAACTGTTCTCCGGTTATCTTTTCATTTGCTCCATTACAGAAGTTTTTCCCGAGTTGAGCAATAAGATATGCTGCCAATGAGTAATTTCCGTTTTCCGCATCCTGCTCACTTACTCTTGCGATTTTTCTTTTAACCGTATTGCTAAAGTTCTCTCCGCTAACAGAGATTGGTTTGATTGTTATTGTAAAATATCCTACAATCTGCCCTTCTTCCGGTGTAAGAACAATATATGTAACAGACTGACTTTTCTTTGTAAAATCAATAGATTGATTGAGCAAAAATCTTTCTACGTCTGTATTCTTTTCACAAGAAAATGTGGAGAAAACTTGCCTGAGCAAATTTTCTCCACTTTCACCCTGTCTCAGATATTCTCTAATGTTTAATATTAAAAAATCATCATTCATGTACTTTCTTCCACTTCTCCATAAATTGCTTTATCTCTTCCGGATCTTTAAGTTCCCTATATCTGAATGAAGTAGTGTTTTTTGGTCTTGTAAGTGACTCCTGATATGATTCTTCAATGGCATTAGCAAACATCTCTACTTGCTTTTCACCAGAAACGACAAAATTTTTAGTAATACTTGAAGTTGCCATATCCAACACCTCCTTTATCAGTATGGCTCATAATATATTATCATATTCCTTACTTATATTATATTGGCATAAAACAAATTCGACAACTGCATTTCCTTAGATTTTATGAATATTTTAATCATTTCTTCGCAATATGTGTTAAATACTTTTTCCATTCACTGTTTACTTTGTCAGGATTTAAATCTTTTGTGATATTATAGGCATTTGTTCCCAACTTTTCTGCAAATTCGGCATCGGATAAAATTTTTCGAAACGCATCTGATAGGGCAAATGCATCCCCAACAGGAACCAGTAAACCATTCACACCATCTTCGATTAAGGTTGCCGGTCCTCCACACGGACAATCGGTAGATACCACCGGAATTCCTAAAGCCATTGCTTCCATAATCGAATTTGGCATTCCTTCTGTGTTGGAAGTCAGTGCAAAGATTCTTGCCTTACAGATTCTGTCTGCGATATCTGTCACACTGCCGGGAATGGAAATTCGATCAGTAAGCTCCTTCTCCTGAATCAGAGTCTCAAGCTTTTCCCTGCTTTCTCCCTCTCCATAGATTACGAGCTTTGTATTCGGAAATTCTCCTGCGATCTTTGCAAAGGCATGAATGAGCATGGCATGATTTTTATTCTCATCGAGTCTTCCTGCTGCTACGATGATATCCTCCTTCTCCCCTGTATATCGTTTCTTCAAAAACAAGGGATTAATAGGATTCGGAAGGATTACTGCTTTCTTACGGACAGCCTTTGGGAAAAAATCACATGCCTGTTTCGTCTGAAGTATGACACCATCTGCAAACCGGAACATCCTTCGTGCAAGAAGCTGCATGAGCCTTCCCTCATATTCCATCGTAGGTTCTCCACGAACGGATACTACTACTCTTGAGGGTAAAAATGCAGAGGTTGCAATTGCCATGAGATTGTTCTTACCTAAGAAGGACAGAATCACATCCGGTTTATATGCCTGCCAGATGCTTCGAAGCTTACGGAATCTTGCAAAGAAATTATTGATACGTCCTCCCTGCAACTCATGTTCCTCCGGTTCAGAGTAAACTCTTCGAATCTCCGGAGAAATGTCATATTCCACTTCTTTTTTATACTGTGTTACCAGAATCACTTCATATCGGTTCTTATGAAGGTATTCTGCCAGATTTACCATAACACGTTCTGAGCCCCCCTTTTGCAGGGAGCTGATAAATAGTGCTATTCTTTTCATATCATTACCTCATGTATGTCTGATACCATAGCTGGAATGCGAAGAATGACCATGCAGTCTTGGAGAAATTGGAGCCCGTTGCCGGTCCCTTATCTCCTGTTTTCAGGTACTCATGCATAAATCGATTTACATACTCTGCATCAAAAATCCCCTGTTTCTTCAAATATTCCACACTACACATATCCGTAAGCTGTTCCTTGAGCGGTCCGCGCATCCATTTATCAAGTGGCACGCCAAAACCAACCTTTGGACGGTCTAACAGCTCTTTCGGGATATAGTCATAAGCTATGTCCTTCAAAATTCTTTTCTTAACACCATTCGCATACTTATAGGAATGCGGAAGACGATAGGAATATTCCATAACATTCACGTCCAGAATCGGACATCTGGATTCAATGGAATACTTCATGGATGCCCTGTCTACCTTGCAGAGAATGTCTCCCGGAAGATAAGTTTCTTCATCTACCAGCATACGAAGCTCCTGCCAGTTCTTTTCCTCAAACTTATCCTCAATCGGGTATTTAAAAGGTACACCGCTTTCCGGAAGCATCTTTTCAATTGCTCTGATATAGGAGCTTCCACCAATCTGTGTCTTTGTCTGTTTATCGTGGTTACCTGCTACAACCTGTACTGCAAATGGCAGCTTCTCCATAAGCTTCATCTGTTTGAATGGAGGCATGTTGCACACACCATAGGTCAGTCTTCCCAAGCCATCGAGCTTTTGTGCCTTGGCAACACTGTCATAAATATTATATCCACAGAAGAACTCATCGCCACCATCTCCTGACAATACAACGGTTACATCACGGCTTGCAAGCTCGGATACCAGCATGGTCGGAATCTGTGAGCTGTCGGCAAATGGCTCATCATAATACTTCGGAATGCTTTCTACAAGGTCAAACATTGTCTTCTCATCAATATAGGTTTCTGTATGATTCGTTCCCAAGTGCTTTGCTACTTCCTTAGCATACTTTGCTTCATTATATTTTTCCTCATTAAAGCCAATAGAATATGTCTTGACCGGCTCGCTGCTTGCCTCCTGCGCAATGGCTGTCACAAGCGAAGAATCATAACCTCCGCTTAAGAAGGTTCCAAGCGGCACATCTGCTATCATTCTCTTCTTTACGGCATCGCGAAGGATATCCTTTAGCTCTTCCCTGGCTTCCTCATAAGAGCCTGCCGGCTCTGCTTTCTTACGACGGTAAACCTCGGCAATATCCCAGTATTTCCACTTATCGACCTTACCACCTGCCTGTCCGATCGTGAATCGTACAATCTGTCCCGGTTCCACCTTGTAGACATTTTCAAAAATGGAATCCGGCTCATTGATACACTGCTGGAACATATATCGTTTGATGACATCTTTTCGAATCTGCTTTGGAAAATCAGG
>JALEWA010000202.1 GCA_022788085.1 Lachnospiraceae bacterium | reverse complement strand
ATTTGCCTTTATATCAAGCTTTGCAATCTTCTCCATGACTGCCTTGATATTCATGGAGCTTCCGCTGTTATTCTTAAATACCCGTTCAAACTCCTTGCCTGTCAGCTCAATGTCCTCATTTGTAATTTTAGGTGCATTCTTATACCACTTATCTATCATTTTCTGCCTATGCTGCATATCATAGTTCATTGCATAGGTTTCTTCCGTAGCTCCAATTACCTTCAGATTCTTACCTTTTTCTCGTCCACTTTTCTTTTTGCCCTTGGAACTGGATGCCTGTCCCGCACCATCTTTAAATTCCTTATTTACCTTTTCCTGTCTTTCCTTCCTATTGGTATCTCCGGATGCTTCATATTTATGCAGTTTATCCTCCAGATTCTGGTTTAGGTTACTTATTTCCTGTTTTTTTTCAGACTGTTGTACTTGAAGTTTTTCAATCTGTTTTGGTATATCTCCATATTGGTTTTTTACATAACCTTCAAAAATATCAGCTTTCACATTGGTTATGCTATTCTTTTCACTATCATGTAAAACAGAATATTGGGCAGACAGTTCCGTTAGAGCTTTTTCTTCCTGCTCCAATTTCTTCAGTTCATTTTCTGTTTTCCCCAGCCTTTCCATTTGTTCCTTGCTACCTGCAAGCTCCGGAATACTTACTCCATTCTGTTCCTGCATATTAAGATATTCCCGAATTTTTCTAAATTCTTCTCTTTCATTCTTAACCACAGGTTCGTTATTATTATTTTGTTGTATTACAGTGGTATTATCAATTTGTCTTGAAACAAAGTCGTTTTTGCCTTCCTCGGTTTTCGTTATTTCCGCATTAGTATTTGTACTTTTCAATATTTTTTGATTATCCATAGCAAACCTCACTTTATCATGCATTAGTATTTTTCTGTGCATGTGTCACATCTATATTTTTTACACCTGGTATAAGCTTTAGTAAAAGCTTCTCTGCTGCTTCATCTAAAGTCGTAACGGTTATCTCCGGATTACTTCCTTTATATTTATTGATTGCCTTGTTAAAAGAATATACAAGCATATAAGGGAATACGTAAGGTTTATCTTTCGCAAAGGCAAAAGAGATATTAATTCTGTTTTCATCTGTTTCAAGTAAAAAGACGGCAGATATTTCTCCCTTTTCCAAATAGGCACAGCTCAACTCAGCATCGTAATTATCCCATTGGATTGGCAGTCCTATCGGATACGCTTCCTCTTCCTTATTCAGGTTAAAGGAGAAATTCTTTTTCATTACCTGCGTGCAATCTGAAATACTGCAAAGTCCCTTTAATCTTGTCTCATTTTTCTGTCCTACATACTTTTCCAACCCAAAAGCATCTTTTAGCTGAAACCTGTATATCCCCCAATCTTGTTCCTCCTTAGCAAATCCGAGGATTTCAAGTAAGTAATCAAGCCCCGGGGTATCCTCATGTATATAATCTGCACAAACACCAATATAGTATGAAGAATCTTCTATGGAATCTATCATTCTCTTCAATAATGCAGAACCTATTCCAATTCTTCTGAATTCCGGTTCCACATAAATCCATTCCAATTCCATATAGTGTGCATGTTCACTGAATATAGCAACACCCATAGTCACTTTCTCCGGTCCCAAAGCACCAAGTACAATGCTGTCGCTTTTACCTGCTGTGTCCTTTAGCTTATCCGGTATCAGATGAGCAAATTGTTGTAATCCTTCTGAATTAAGAACGATTATTTTTATCTCTTCCTGCATTTTGCAAATTCCCTCCTTGTTTTTTCAGCAACGTTTCCTTCATTTATATGATGCATTCCTATCCTTGCATTTTATCTCTTAAATATTAACTGTGTAATTATATTATTTTCTTTTATTATCTGCCTTTTTTATTATATAATATCTTTCGTTACCAAACCGTTACCGTATAGGTATTTTATCTATATTTTTAAATATTTTTCTGAATATTTATGGCAAAAAAATTCCGTCAGTTCCAATCATTCACTAATTTAGAACTGACGGATTCTTTATGCCACCTTATTACTCGTCCTGTGACATAAAGGAATAGTTTTCATGGATAATTCAGATTTATTTGTGTAATTAAATATATATCATTATCCGTTCACTTGCATTGTTGTATAATGTATTTCGCCATTATTACGTTACTACAGTAACATTTTATGAAATATGAATGTAATAGCACCACAGTAACGGTTGCCTATTTATTTACAATATTTATTAGTTCAGCTCCTGAGATTTCTCACACCATTCCGAAATAATTTCTCTCAATTCTTGTGTATCAACTTCACAGCACGTACTATAATACTCTTCTTCATCCTCTATCATTTCATTATATATTTTTGTGGTTGTCGGGCTAATCTCTGCACAGCAGATATTTCCACTTATTTCTTCATATTCACTTTCTCCTGATATAACATTATCGAAAGCCTCTTTTATCCAATCTGCAAATTGAGAAACATCTGCATGGAGAAATGTACTTAATATTTCCTGATTCTTCAGATTAAACGTAGCTGTAAGTCTCTCTATACCATCCTGAAATTTAATTATCTTATATTCTCTCTCTATCATCTTTACATACACCATGTTTTAAAAATAAAAACATCTGTCTCCTCTCTTTATTTTTTCTTATAAATTTCCTTTACTGGGAAAGCAGTTTTAATCTCACCGTTTTTTATATACATGTTTATTATGAGCCCATTGTTTAAATGTCCGCTATACAGATCACCTTCTACTTGTACCCTATTACTATATGCAATATTAATTGCATCCACTATATCTTGTGGACTCATACTCCGTGGAAAACATGTTGAACCTTGTTTTTTCATAATAGCTTTCTTCTCAGGTCCGTATTTTTCCCTAGATTGAACTTTTACGCTAAATACTCCTAATTCATTTACCACTGATAAAGATAACTCTTCATTAACATTATCAACAATATCATTATCAGCCATCTCTGCAGCCGAATCCTTAATGCCTACAAAATGATATCCTGATACTCTTCGTGTCTCTTTTACTATATTCCCATCTTTGTCCTTTACTATATTCCCTTTTTCGTCCTTTGCATCTTCTTCTCCTGTATATCTATCTCCTAAAAATATATGTTCAAGAAGATGTTGTGAAAGATTTTCTGTATTTTTTAAGGATTGGATAATTGACTTTTCATATCTTCGTTTCAGTAGTAATTTCAAATAACGGCGATTAACAACAGCAACATCCTGTTTTATTTTTCTTACCTTACTAATATATTTTGCATTCGATAGAGCAGCTGAATCATTACCTTCTTTAATAAATTTTATGATATTTTGATCACTTATCTTTACCTCCTCTGGTTCTTCTCTGTTAAGTTCTTTCACCGCATATTCAAATCCCTTATTGTATTCCAAAAAATCCTTACATTTATCCTGTTCTTCCTCTACATAGTCTTTTTCCATTGCTTTAATTGTCTCTGCAGTCATTGTTTTCTTGAAATTGTCAATAAATTTGACATCTGACGACATATTCAAATTTTGGGATTCCTTAGTAAGTTCCTCTACGACTGTACACTTGTTTATATAATTGTTATTCGTAACTTTACCTGCTCCAAATCCCTCTCAAATTCTGCAAATTAAAAGAAGATACAGTATAAATTATTCTGATGTATAATACGTCAGATTGTTTTATCCTGTATCTTCTGTTATTATAACCAAGTTACTT
>JALEWA010000059.1 GCA_022788085.1 Lachnospiraceae bacterium | reverse complement strand
GGATTCAGGCTTTCTTTTACTCTTTCTTTGTCTCCTACTTCATAATATCCCTGAGTTACAAGAATAATACACTTACTTCTTGCATGATAGAACTTTAGATATGCACAAAGCTCGTCAAACTTTGGTACTTTATCCACTTTTTTATACTCCGATTCCACAAAAGGCTTTCCCATTTGGATAAAAGACATAGGCATAGTCTCTGTAATAATCTTATTTTCAGGTTTCCAATAAACAACGTTACTCCTTACATTTTGAAAAATCTTATCATGTGCTTTTAGAGCTGTTATCATATCCTGTGTTGTTGATTTTATATATTCAAAATCGCTGCTGCAATCGAGAACAAATGCCATTTCTAACTGCTGTTTTCCCACCGGTTGATTCCCCGGTACATGTAAGATATGGTCAACCTGCTTGTTCAATTGAAGCTTCTGTATTTGTGAAAGGCTCATTTTGCATTCTCCTTTTTCTTCTGGTTTTCCTATACAGTTTAACACATTTTTTATATTCTTACTTATATTTCAACGTTTATTGTTTTTTCATACTCTTTCGTGTATTATCAGATATGAAGGATATGCCCCTGCAGGTCTTTTGATAAGAATCACAAAATAAATTATAATGGTGAATATTATGATTACCTTACATTTTGATAAACTTTTTAATAATGACCGGCTTTTAGAGCCTTGTTTTGTGTCCCTTCCGTTTGCGAAAGGCACTTTAACAGATGCATCTAGTATCAGTCTGCTTCAAGATAATCAGGCACTGCCTATTCAGACAAAGATAACCTCTACCTATGAGGATGGTTCTATCCGCTATCTCTTTGTTCGTTTTATGGCAGACCTTCCTGCTAATAGAGCGACTGATATCACATGTGTTTTACAACCTGAATCCGTAAAACACACATTACCGCTATCATATACGGAAACTGTCGATGGCTTCACTGTTTCGAATGGAGAATTAACATTTGAGGTTGAAAATCATTCCTTACATTTATTTCGAACCTTAGATGCTTTTGGCAAGCATTATGACAAAGAATGTTTTATAGGTCCTTATCTGACCAATAGCAGGCAAATTTCCTTTCAGATGTCCTTCGATCATTGGACTATCGCAGAAGCCGGTGATATCTGTATCGTTTTATCCTGCAAGGGACAATTGCTTTGTGAGAATACTTCTTCCTTACCCTGTGAAGTACGATTAACCGTTTATGCCGGAAAATCCTGGGTTGATACCTCTGTTCGTCTGATTAATGCAACAAAGGATACTCTCGAAATTTCATCCTATGGATTCTCCATTCAGGAAAAAGAAAAAGACTCTGTCCACAGTTGTGTTGCCTCATCAAATTATAAAACCGACTTTCTTACCAGCGACAATGGTGAAACAGTAGAGAAAGAAATTACGGCTCAAATGCTTATGAATCAGGGAAATGAACACTTTGCAGAGGTCTTTTACGGCACTTTCTTTGCAGATTGCACGACCAGGCAGTGCGGTGTTTGTGGAACCATTTATCAGGCGTTTCAGAATTATCCAAAGGCAGTACGCGCTTCCTCCTCCGGCATAGAGCTATTCCTGGTACCGGAAGGTGACACACCTGTCATAATGCAGTCCGGCATGGCAAGAGAACAGCGCTTTCAGCTTTATTTTCACCCATCAGAAGAGCCATTATCCGAAATTAGCAACCGTAGCACCATATATCAGATGCCGGACCGACCGGTTCTTTCTTCCAAGGTTTATGAAGCTGCCGGTGTTATGCCTGATATCTTTGTTCATGAGAAGGATTTTAATACGGAATGTGCCTTAATCCAGTGTGGCGACAGTCACGCAAGAAGCTACGGTATGATGAACTGGGGAGATACACCGGACATGAACTATACGGCACAGGGACGTGGAAATGGACATCTGATTTGGACGAATAATGAATATGATTTTCCCCATGCCTGTATGCTTATGTTTGCTAAATCCGGTATACGACGCTTTTTAGACTACTGCCTTGTCACAGCAAATCATCAGATTGACGTAGATGTTTGTCATTATAGCGAAGATTTACTCCTGTTAGGTGGTCAATGGGAACATACTCAGGGACATACCGTAGGTGGCAAGATTGTATGCAGCCATCAATGGGTGGAAGGAATTCTTGACTGCTACCATTCTACCGGTGATGAAAGGTATTATGAAACAGCAATTGGTATTGGAGATAATATTCTACGTCTGCTTGATACCCCAACCTATCAAAAGGAAGGTTCTTTTAGCGCAAGGGAAACAGGCTGGGCACTTCGTTCCCTGACTGCCCTCTATACAGAAACACATGACGCAAAATGGCTTGCAAAATCAGACTGGATTGTGAATCAGTTCAAAGATTGGGCAAATACTTATGGTGGATGGCTTGCCCCCTACATGGACAATACCGTCATCCGTGTTCCTTTTATGATTTCAGTTGCCGTCGGAAGTCTGATGCGCTATTACCGTGAATTTCCACGCAAAGATATTCGTACTATGATTCTTAATGCAGTAGATGATATGATAGAAAACTGTCTTATGGATAATGGACTTTTTTACTACAAAGAACTGCCAAGCCTGAACCGTCTTGGTAACAATCCTCTTATTTTAGAGGCTCTTGCGATTGCCTATGAGCTAAGCGGCAATAAGAAGTATCTACAGGCAGGCTTTAAAACCTATGCTAAGACAATTGAAAATATGGCACACAGTGGTGGTGGTACCAAGCATACGCTGGAAGATACTGTCTTAACCGGCAGCACCGGTACAAAGCAGTTTGCACAAGGTTTTCTTCCGGTTGCAACGTATTATAAGGCATTGGAAAAAGCGGGACTGTAATGTCTCGCTTTTTTGTTATGAAACACAAAGTCTCATAGCATCCTCCACCGCATCATAGCGCTTTGCGTTAAGCTGTTCGAGCAAACAGTCCAATGGATTTGTGCTTTCGCTCAATACCATTTTCATGATGGCAGGGCTAAAGCCGCTCACAAGAGCTACACCAAGTGCATTTTCTCTTACCGGTATCGTGCCCGTTCTGCTGCAGATGTTCCAGAATACCAGCCTTGGCAGCTTATAACCATATCTTGCATATCGTTGCGCAATAACCGTAAACAATTCCTTCGTTGGCTTTGCTCCTCCATTGCCCACAGCACAATTATCAAATTCCATATCAGACAGGATCAGAATATTGGCTGGCATCTCTTCCTGCTTCATTCTTTCATGAACTGCTGTCTGCAAAATCAAATCAAAGACTGCTTCGATATTGGTATTTGCCATCTCATTATAACGCTTTGCAATCTCTATCTTCTCCCGCAGATTTTCCGCCTTTCCAAGCTGTACAAATTGTGGATGCTCACTAAAGGTAATATACTGATTCTTCATGGCATTATGACATCTTTCAGAGAAATAGATTGCAAGTGCATTTGCCACATCAAGACAGCTGATATCAGTATTACCGACACGGGTATTCATACTGCCTGAACCATCTGCTACACAAATGGTATTTCCATTTCCCTGCACATAATCAGGAAGTGCCTTCCACATTTCCTCAAGAGCTGTATCTGCCTCTCTTTTTAAGATACTCATCCAACCCTTTTGCTCACAATAACTATGTACAATATCATGAGGAAAGAGGACACCTGCATGAATCTTCTCTTCACCCTTTTCAAGCTTATTCAGGTACTCTTTTCTTCTCTGTTCATCATTCTTAAGGAATGCATTGCGATAAATCAGATTTGCTCTGGAAGGAACTTCGGCATAATCAATTGCCTCCCAATTACCTGCACTCATGGATACCTCTACAACCTTAAGATACTCTCTCATCTGGGAAAGCATCTTTCGATAAGACTTCTGAGTCATTCCAAATTCTGCAATTAACAGTCTGGCAAGCCGTCTTGTTTCCTCTGAAGAGGCATTTACCGATGGCATCCACTTTGCAAGCAAAGAAATTGGCTTATGCTCCGTCATATTTGCCAAATCCTCCATGAGCTGGTGTTGTATCAGCTCTGCTGCCTCCTTAAAAAGCTCTGTATCCAAAACAACAAACAGGTTATCCCATCTGGTATACTCCGGAATAAGCTGCAATACAGCCTTTGCAATATCTTTATGATTCTTTGCAAGATAAGAAAAGCAGATACGAAACAATCTTCTTTCACCCATACCTTCTCTCACGTCAGCTGCATAAAACAACCACTTTACAGCAAGCAGCTTATCTTCATAAAAGGTCTTTACAAACTTATCGATTATTTTCTGCTCACTCATATTTCTCATGGAAGAAACACTAAAATTGATATCAAGCAGTTCCTTGCCTATTGTGCGATAACCAAGCGCACCATTTTCTGTGATGCTTACATTATATTCTCTATTTACTGTCTTCTTCATGGCATTCAAAAACTTTATCATTTCTATTATCCTCCTTGTATGAATTACATCCTGTAACTGTGGATAAGGAATCGAACCTTACTTTCCGTGCCCCTGATCAGATTTTGCTGTCAGTGATTATAGCTAACCACATATTGATATTCACGGCGTCATACCACTAGACTATCCACAGAAATTTCTCTATCTGCATCAATAGATAACAGACTTGAGAAAATGGGGATGACAGGAATCGAACCTGCGACAACGCACTTAAAAGGTGATTATGTATTGCTGTTAGTATCTTTTGCAAGATACATTTTACCGCGCTCTACCAGCTGAGCTACATCCCCATATTCTATTTTTGTGTTCCTTATGGACATATCATATCTTAATAAAGATTTCAAATCGCTAAAAAAACAATGCGAAGTAAAAGTTTTCCATTTTACTCCGCATTATAATTACTTTTTGCAAGAAGGATTCTTCGATATACCTCCTGCTGTATTTCCTGTGGTTCTAATACAACAACGCTGCTGCCAAGAGACATAATATCACGAATCAGTTCCTTTTCATCCTGTGAAAAGTATTGTATTTCTAAAAGATATTTTTTCTCTTTTTCATCGTATACAGCTTGTCTGTCATAATAAGAGAAGATACGAAAACACCGTTCAATGACATGTCTTGTGCGCTCTACCTCCAATATAACCTTTTTGCTGTGCTTCTTTTGATACTCTGCATAGCCATCAAACGCTTCCCTACAAATCTTCTCTGTCATCCTGATGTTACTCATGGTATCAAGACGCATTTTAAAGTATCGCTTCTGAACCGGTTCATAGACACATACCCAATAACGATCACCAATAAAGGAATATTCCAGTTTTACCGGTACAATATATCTGTCATGATAGGAAAATTCTCCTTCCTTTTCATTATCACAGCATATGGCAGTCTTTTCTTTTATTGCTTTTCGCAAAAGTCTCAGTTCTTTTTCATAGTTCTTATCCTGTACCGTTGCCCCTTCTGCATATTGATTCTTTATCACGATTGCATCAAGATTCCATTCACTTTCTATATCTTTTGTTGCCAGATCCAGCTTATAAATTGTTTCTTCTGATAGAAAATGTCTTTCATATCCCGTCTTTGTAAGCAGCTTTGCTGCCTGCAGCTCAACTTTTGTATTACGAATTGGCAAAGATTCCTGAATTGCCGGTACAAAGTTTCCCTCATCAAAACAAAAAATAGAACCATTTTCCTTTGAAAACAGGGAATCCATGACTTCAAAATCTACTTCGCCTGAAAACTCTTTTTCAAAAAGCTCATAAATTTCCTCTTTCGAGTATTCTGCCTTATGATTTAGAAGATAAGACAGGAATTCATAATATTTATTCTCTACCTCATGAAAGAGCTTCATACTTTTCTACCGCCTTTCTCCAATCCTGGGCAATTCTTTCTTCAATACGATAATGACCACTGCTTAAAACCCTTGCGCGCTCCCCGAAGCTTCGAATCCACGGTACCATTTCAATTGGATCACGCACCATCAGGGAATAGTAATAACAGCCTTCTCCACGCCTTTCAAGGAATCCGCCATGTCCCTCTCTTTGAATCCTCTCTAAGATAAAGGCTTCTTTTTCTTCATCAAACCGAAATTCTATTTCTACGAGAACCGGCTCATTATTGGCTCCTGATGTACTAAAGCATTCCTTTTGCGCTTCACAAATCTGTTCTGCCTGATTCCATTCTTCTTCTGTAACAGCTTCATCCGATTCTACCATGTCCAGCTTATCTAAACGAATGCTATGGATTCTTGCCTTCTTAAAGTCATAGCCTAACAGGTATTGTCTTCCATAAGTACTGTCATGAATGACTTTAACCGGAACGATGGCTTGTTTTTCTTCATGATAACGCATTTTAATCTGGATATATCTTTTCTGATTAATAGCTTTTAAAATAAAGAAAAGTATCTCATTATCCAACGCATGAAATAAATGATTATGGCGAAATAAAAAGATTTTCTGTTCTATAACTTCCATACCCCTTTCACAGCTTAGATAAAGCCGCAACTTCTTTTGCAGATAAAAAAAGGGCATTTCCAAAGGCAAAATATTTTTTAAAAATTCAAGATAATCATAAATATCTAATAATTCCTCATTTGAGAATTCCTTCCAAATATCTTCACTTAGGCTGTATGTTACACTTCGCCCTTCTTTTTTTATCTGAATAAGTCCTGCTTCCTCCAGTTCTTCAAGCTTAATGCGAAGATTATCCTTGGTAAAACTTATCTGTTCATTTACTTCCGGTATCTGTTTTAGAAGCATAGGCAGCGTCCATTCTTCTTCGTTCCCAAGAAGCTGCAATGTATAGAAATAAGCCATAATATCAAGCAATGTAAAGGATTTATTGCGAAACGTTTCTGCCAGATAATTCTCAGGACAGTCTATTGGATTATAGGAGCAGTACTGCAATACCTTTTTACCAACTCGGCGTTTTTGGATAAATCCTTCCGGTAGGTATGCATGGATTCTATATTGCTCCATGTCATATTTCCGTCCACTGATGCCCATTTCCACGAAGTCATCGCGGCTTAAGCATCCAAATATGTAAATATCACGAAGGATATGACGGATATTATCATAATCTCGTATCAATAAATTAGATTTATTAAGCGCCATACCTGCCTCCTAATTAATAAAAGAAAACTGTTGTATATCAAAGCTTCCCTCTCCATAATAGCGAAAAAACAATGCCTGTTTGCCCTTTGGAATGTTTACAGAAACAAAAATCTCATGCCATTCTTCATAATTACAAGTTAAAAAAGCCTCTCCTATTGACTGTGCTTCTTCACTAAGTGCAATTTCTAACCTTCCGCTTGCTTTCCCCCTGATAATAAACGCCAGTGTCTTTACTTCCTCTTTTATTTGAAAATATTTGTAGCCTGCAGTCATTCCATCACTTACTGCATGAAGATACTGTACAGGCTCATCATCCTTATGTGAATGTTGCCAATTTATAATATCCTCTACATCTGGAATATCCTGTGTCATGCAGGCAAGTCTTTTCTCTTGTGGTATATTCTTTGCATAAAAAAGATTACATGCAATATATGCCGGATAACTTCCTTTTCCTTCAAGCGGCCCGCCATTTAAGCCACAGCTTGTTGCCTCCACCTGCTCAATTTTCCCATTTTCGTCAAAGAAAATCGGTTCTGCAGGTACTAATACCAAGCTCCTTTGCTACTGCTTTCGCAGCTAATGGATTACGAATGTTGTCGTTAATATATAATAAAAGCTTTTCTGTTGTATTTAATTCTGCCGGCTTTTTTCTTTTATATATGGGAAGTGTATGAAAAATATCGGAAAACAGCACTAACACCATTCCTTTTTCTATTTCATATGGAACATTCTTCTCGTGGGCACTTACAAAAAGCATATCCAGTATACTTTTTCCGTATTTAGATAACTGCTCTCTTTGAAAAAAAGGGCTTTCCAGCTCATAATTTGTCAACTCATCAAAAAATTCCCCTATATAGTCCATATCTACAATAACGAGCATAAGCTCTACTTCACCTTGCGATACATAAGAATGAATCTGACTGATTCGGATACACAAATGCACAATCTCCACAAGTCATTTTCCGTACCTCATCATTAACCGTCATCTCCAGCTCACCACCGGCAATATATGCAAACTCAATATGCTTATGCAGATGCTTTGGATAGTTGGGATGTCTCCACATATGACATGTATAATGCTTCTCCCTGTTTTCATAAAAATATTTTTCTTTACTCATAAATCCACCAGCCTAACCTTTTCTCTTTTTATTCATAACATATTTTGACATATAATTTCAATAGTATAGCAATTTCTGTCTATAAAAAGGACAATATTTGTCAAGTAAACCAGACATTTTTCTATACTGCTGTCCATTTCTATGATAGCAGCGATGACCGGCTGTGGAAATGAAGCAACCACACAGTCAAAAGAAACAACAACTTCTACGGAAAATACCTCTGTAGAAAAATCGACTTCTTCTGAAACTGCTTCAGAAGAAGCATACAAACTTGATTCCATTACTCTGGTTGTAGACGGAACCTTTAATGCTTCCTTGGATGCAGGCCAGGAAGAGTTAATTAAGCAATGGGAGGATGCTGTTGGTATTGATTTGACAATTAATCAGCTTGACCACTCCGGCTATACAGACGGCGTAGGACGTCTTTTTGCAAGCGGTGATTATCCGGATGTTATTCTGCTTAACGCAGGACAATATGCAGAATATGCAAAAACCGGTTTGTTATGGGATATGACAGAAGCCTATGATAATGCCGATTTTCAAAGCAGAGTTACCTTACCTGAGGTAAACCTGAACCGTCGTATCAACGGGAAGCAATACGGAATTGCAACTGGTCTTGGCGGTGGATGTATTACCTATGTAAAAAAAGCTTGGCTTGATGCTGTTGGCATGAAGGCAGAGGATATTAAGGATTGGGATTCTTATTATGCCATGCTGAAAGCATTTGCAACACAGAATCCGGAATCACTTACGATTCAGACAAAGTCTCTTCGTGAGAAATGGTGGTCCATGAATCAATCTGGTTCCTTTGGTGCCTTTACTTATTGGGCAGGATACTGGAATGATAATCTGGTAAATACCATGGACAAGAATGGAATTGATTCTGATTTAGTCCGCTTAGAGCCTATTGCAGAAATGGATGGCTATATGAACCGGGAATCACCTGTTTATTGTATTATTGATGACGGTGATGGTAACAATGCTCGTGAACAGGCAATCTTTGATGCTTTCTTTGAAACCATGTTTGATGGTGATAGAGTTCAAATGCTCTGGGTATATGGTGCAGAAGATGTACATTGGTCAACGCATGCTGAATCCTTTACAACAGGTGAGGGCGATTCCTTAAAAGAATATAATTATGAAGAAGGAGAATTTCACTTAAAGTTGAACCCGGCTGATCCTAGTGCTGTCTGGAAGAAAAATGCCATTGATCCTTCCTCTATGATTGCATCTATGACAAATGGTTATGAAACAGCAACTGACCTAACAAAGGAATGTAATGCTTTCTTCTCTGAAAATTGCGTAGATTGTCCAAAATCTGCTTCCTCCGAAGCCCTAAGCAATTGCAACGGTACCTTGATGGATTTGAAGAACGAGGTTATCGCTGAAGTTGTCGTAAATGGAAAAGATGTTGATGAATGGATGAATTACTATGCAGAACAATCTGCTGATATGGTAAATGAAATACTTTCCGAATTAAATGCACAATAACTTTCTATCCAATTAATTATGAATCGCCAAGGTGCTATATCTTACACCTTGGCGATTTTCTAATCTTTCTATCCAAAAACAACCTGATTCAATTTCACTTCTCCTGCATGTTCTATTCTAGTTTCTGTTTTTGCCGTAATCATGGAATCCTCTAAAACAATATGGTCAATAACCGGCGTCTTATCCTCTGTTTCCAGACTATCCATGTCAATACCTTCTACCTTCAGACCGGTTTCTGCCCCATTACAGGTAATACGCCTCATGGTAATATTTTTAAAATAAGGAATATCATTCGGATTTACCTTCAAAGCACTCTGCTTCTCCTCACGATAATCCAGCACATA
>JALEWA010000179.1 GCA_022788085.1 Lachnospiraceae bacterium | reverse complement strand
TTCCTGATGTCATTTCTTGTCAGTCTGTCATTCATTTATTCATAAACTCCTTTGATTTTCACTGCTCCATCCAGCCAGACGCGTTTACAGCAGGTACAGGCAAAATCCTTTGCCTCCGCATCATATACCATGACATATCCGCCACATATCGGACAAGTCGCTACATACTCTATCATTTGGTCCAAAGTCATCTGATTCTGCACAGCTATCACCTTGCCTTTCCGTATCTGCCTTCCCTGTCGCAGATACCATTCTGTTCAAAACAGCTATTACAAAGTATTATTTGTTACAAACCTTACTCTTATGAATTGCATACAATGGCAATGCTACAAATACCATACCACCAAGAATATTACCAAGGGTTACCGGAATCTGATTGGAAATAAAACCGCCAATATTTAAATTCGCTGCAATCTGGTCTGCTGTAATACCATAAAGTTTTTCAGCCTTTGCAACATAATTATCATTGCAGGAAGAAATGATTCCAGCCGGAATATAGAACATATTGGCAACACAATGTTCCCATCCGCCTATAACGAATGCCCAGATTGGGAAGAAAATAGCCCAAACCTTACCTGCAATGTCCTTCGCGGATGTTGCCATCAGTACAGCGATACATACCAGTATATTACAAAGAATACCTGAGCATACTGCCTTTAGCGGAGTCAAAGTACACTTTCCTAATGCTACCTTAATCGTAAAAGCTCCCAATCCTCCATTAGAATAATCAAGAAGTCCGCTAAAATATACAAGTGTTGCAATAATAACAGCACCAACAAGGTTACTGAGCCATACAACTACCAATGTTTTCATCATCTTTAATGCACTAAATCTCTTATCTACAACACCGGCAATCATCAGACAGTCTCCTGTAAACAGTTCTCCGCCTACGAATACAATCATCATAAGTCCTACCGGGAATATAGTTCCCGCAAGTGCCTTTGCCAGCCCCTGATTTGAGATATTATGAATTGCCGCATTACTGGAAGCTCCACCAAACGCAATAAATGCTCCTGCCATAATTCCAAGCAGAATACACTTTAACAGTGGCAATGTTGCCTTTCCCTCTCCTGCCTTCATATTAGCTTCCAACACCTGAGCCGGTGTGTTAAAATTGTTCTCCATGATTAGTCTCCTTCTTCTTTCGATTTCTCTTTCACTATACCTATTATAATCCGTAAATCCATTACCGTCTACCAAATCCTATGTTTTTTAACTCATACACTTTATATCATATGTAATATTTATCTATATTAAATATTATTTCAAAAAGCAGAAAGAGTCTTTACGTTTACTCTTTCTGCTTCTCTATTAAGATGCTTTTCTATTATTTATCTTTTATATAGTGCTTCTTCACAGCAAGTCTTGCCATGGCTCTTGCCATATTTGCCTGTGACATATGATATTCCTGGATACTTTGTTTTTGACGCATAGCCTCCTGTGCCCGTTCTAAAGCTTCTTTTGCCCTATGCTCGTCAATTTCCTCGGGACGTTCAGCAAAATCAACTAAAATCGTTACTCGGTTATATGCGACCTGTACGTGTCCAATTCCCGCAACAGCTTCAATCCAGTTTCCATCCTCCATTTGTATCCTCATGGATCCTTCCACCAATGCAAATACGGAATTTTCATGATGTGACATGATACCAATAGAACCATCTGCAGTACTGACAATTACCTGTTGGCATTTTCCATGATAAAACACCTTATCAATTGCAATGACTTTCAATTCAAATGTAGCCATATGTCATTACCCCATCTGTTTTGCTTTCTCTATTACATCATCAATTGTTCCAACATTAAAGAAGGCTGCCTCCGGATACTCATCCATTTCACCATTAATAATTGCCTTAAAGCCTCTGATGGTTTCCTTTAGTGGAACGTATTTTCCGGGAACACCTGTAAAATTCTCTGCAACATGAAATGGCTGTGACAGGAACTTTTGAACCTTTCTGGCACGATAAACCGTAAGCTTATCGTCTTCAGACAATTCCTCCATTCCTAAAATAGCAATGATATCCTGCAATTCAGAATATTTTTGAAGTATTTCCTGTACTGCTCGTGCTGTTTTGTAATGCTCCTCTCCTACAACATCTGCCTCAAGAATTCTCGAAGAGGATTCCAACGGATCAACAGCCGGGTAAATACCCTGCTCTACAATTTTTCTCGACAGAACCGTTGTCGCATCCAGATGTGCAAAGGTAGTTGCCGGTGCAGGGTCTGTCAGGTCATCTGCCGGAACATATACAGCCTGTACCGAAGTAACAGAACCTGATTTCGTAGAAGCAATTCTTTCCTGAAGTTCGCCTACTTCTGTAGCCAGTGTCGGCTGATATCCAACAGCAGAAGGCATACGCCCTAATAAGGCTGAAACTTCACTTCCCGCCTGAACGAAACGAAAAATATTGTCAATAAATAAAAGTACATTCTGATGCTCCACATCTCTAAAATACTCTGCCATGGTAAGTCCCGTTTCGGCAACACGCATACGTGCTCCGGGTGGCTCATTCATTTGACCGAATACCAATGCTGTTTTATCAATAACACCGGATTCTTTCATTTCATTCCACAAGTCATTGCCCTCTCTGGAACGTTCACCAACACCTGTAAAAATGGAATATCCACCATGCTCCGTGGCAATATTGGTAATTAATTCCTGGATTAACACCGTTTTACCAACACCTGCACCACCAAACAGACCGATTTTACCACCCTTTGAATAAGGCGCCAAGAGGTCAATGACCTTGATACCTGTTTCCAGAATTTCCACAGCAGGGCTCTGGTCTTCAAAAGCGGGTGGTTCTCTGTGAATGACCCATTTTTCTTCGTTTTCAAGACTCTCACCCGAATCCAGTGTTTGTCCTGTCACATTAAATAATCTTCCTAATGTCTTTTTACCAACTGGGACTTTAATACCACTTCCTGTAGCTGTTACTTCCATATCTCTGTAAAGTCCGTCACTGGAGTTCAGCATAATGCAGCGAACTACATTCTTTCCAATATGCTGTGCAACTTCCATAACACATTTTTTCCCATTGTTCTCAACTTCCAGCGCATCCTTGATATAGGGAAGATCCGAGCTTTCAAATTCAACATCTACAACAGGTCCAAGAACCTGCACAATCTTACCTTTCTTCATTTGCTTTCTTCTTCCTTTTCTGTGCTTTTGCGCCTGCAATTACTTCTGTAATTTCCTGCGTAATTGCTGCCTGACGTACTCTGTTATACTCAATCGACAAGTTTCTTAACATATCTGTTGCATTTCCGGTTGCTGCATCCATTGCCATCATTCTGTCATTCTGTTCACAGGCATAAGACTCTACCAGCGCACCATATATATAGCCTGTGACATAGTTAGGTACAATGGCATTCATGACATCATTAGGAGTTGGCAGATACCTTGTCGTATCAGACACCATAAGCTCTATGCCATTATTGTTACCAAAATCAGTTCTGGAAAGTGGAAGAAGCTTGTACATCTGAGCTTCACTTTCCATACCGTTTATATTTTTCGTATATACAATATACACTTCATCAATTTCCATGTTATTGTAACGGACAAGAATCTCTTCTGAAATTACCCTCGCCCTGTGGATAGACGGATTCTGTGCCGTATATTGAAAATGGCGATGGATATTGTAGCCCTTTTTTTCAAAATAGCTTCTTCCTATCTGTCCTACCACAAACAATTCACTCTCAGGATTCTCATCAAGCTTCTCCTGAACAAGCTTGATGACATTCTGATTGTACGCTCCTGCAAGCCCTTTGTCTGCTGTTACTACCAAATAAGCAATACGTTTTTTCTCCTGTGGTTTCTCATGCCCCAGATACGGATTTTCAATGTCCGGTACATGACGCAGAATTCTTGCAATCGATCCCTGAATCGCATAAAAATGTTCCTCAGAATCCTCCATTGCCTTTTTTGCCTTTTTCAATTTAGATGAAGAGATCATATACATGGCTTTCGTAATCTTCATGGTATCCTGAATGCTGTGCATTCTGGTTTGAATTTCCTTTGTATTTGCCATATTAATTGACCTTGTCCCTTTCTACTGTTTCAGATATGTCTTACGCATCTCCTGAACCGTTTTTAAGATTTCCTCGACAAGTTCATCCGTAAGTACTTTCTTTTCATCAAGTTCAAGAATCAATTCTTTGTTATTTTCCTTTACATATTGAAGCATTTCCATTTGGAACTTTTTCAGCTCATCATGAGGAATACCCATAAACAGCTTATTGTTTGCTGCACATAAGGTAATGACCTGCTCAGGCATAGATAACGGTCTGCCTAACGGCTGCTTAAGGATTTCCATTAATCCTTTACCATAATCCAGCTGCTGCTTCGTCGTTTCATCAAGGTCTGAGCTGAACTGGGTAAATACTTCCATCTCCCTGAATTGTGCCAGATCAATTCGTATACTTCCCGCTGCCTTCTTCATGGCTTTCGTCTGTGCAGCTCCACCTACTCGTGATACAGATAATCCAACATTAACTGCCGGCCTTTGCCCCGCAAAGAATAAGGAGCTTTCCAGATAGATCTGACCATCTGTAATAGAAATAACATTTGTTGGGATATAGGCAGATACATCTCCTGCCTGCGTTTCAATAATAGGAAGCGCTGTGATAGAACCGCCTCCTGCCTCCGGTGTCAGTCTTGAAGAACGCTCCAAGAGTCTGGAATGAAGGTAGAATACATCTCCCGGATATGCTTCACGTCCCGGAGAACGCTCCAGCAATAATGATAATGCTCTGTAAGCAACTGCATGCTTAGACAAATCATCGTAAACAATCAATACATCTTTTCCCTGATACATAAAATATTCCGCAAGAGAGGTGCCTGAGTACGGTGCTATGTACTGTAAGGATGCCGGATCGCTTGCCGTAGCAGATACCACTATTGTATAAGGAAGGGCATCATGGACTTCGAGAGTCCGTACTAACTTTGCAATGGTAGATGCCTTTTGCCCAATTGCCACATAGATACAAATAACATCTTTACCCTTTTGGTTCAAAATGGCATCTATCGCAATACTGGTTTTTCCTGTCTGGCGATCCCCGATAATCAATTCTCGTTGTCCACGTCCAATCGGGAACATGGAGTCAATTGCAAGAATTCCGGTTTCCATTGGAACACTGACTGACTTTCGGTCAACAATACTTGGAGCATCATTCTCAATCGGTCTGTAATCTACTGCCGGTATCTCTCCCTTGCCATCAATTGGCGCACCTAATGCATCAATCACTCTTCCAAGGAAGCCTTCACCTACAGGAATACCCGCTCTCTTTCCACTTCGAATTACTCTTGTGCCTTCACGGATTCCTGTATCGCGTCCAAAGAGAATACAACCAATCTCATTTGTACGAATATCCTGTACCATGCCTTTAACACCATTATCAAAGATCACAATCTCGCCATACATTGCATGGTCAATACCTTGAATCGTAACGATTCCATCACCGATCCATGTTACCTGTCCTACCTCATGCTTACCGGTATCAAATGCCGACTCTTCGATTTCTGTTCGCAGAATGGTGATAATTTCCTGCATATTACCGGCTGTACCTGTGTGTTCCTGTAAAGTCTGCTTCATTTGCTGAAGTCTGCCACGCATGCTCCAGTCATATTCCTCGTTTCCTGCATGAATAACAAATCCACCAAGCAGATTCTTATCTTCCTTCAAAGAAAATTCAAGCTCCTGTGCCTGTAACTTTTCCTTTAAAAAACTTTTTATTTTATTCAGTTGTTCATCTGTCGGAGGAACAACATAAGCGATTTCAGCTCTTACTATTGGTTTCTTCTCTACCTTATGTTCCTCTTCATAAAAGGCTTCCGCAATCTGTGATATCAACGAAAAATCATGATGGTCACATAACAGTTTTAAGAAATCTCTAATGGCAACCGGAAAAACCATATCTATCATATGATGCTTTTTTTCAAGCTCTACGGTTGGATTTTCAAAGTCTGTTATAATTTGTGGAAGAGCCTCCAATAGCTCGACTGTCTTTTTTACATCATCAAGTGATACAGACAGTCTCTTCATTTCCTTTGCATAATCCATTACTGTCTGTGTCATTTTCCTTCACCCATTTCTGCTATAAAATCATCATAAAGCTTCTGATTATTTTCTACGGAAACCTTCTCGCCGACAACCTTTGAAGCTGCCTGTATCACAAGAGTTCCAATCTCATTCTCCATACTGCGCAGAGACTTTTCCTTCTCCTCCGCAATGGTTTCTTCTGCTTTCTGAAGTCGTCTTGCGACCTCTTCATCTGCTGACTTCACAATACGGTCATATTCTGTACGTGCCTTCTCTTTTGCCTCATGTACCAGCTTTGCAGAATCTGCCTTTGCATTTTCAAGAGATGATTCATATTCCTGTTTCAGGACATCTGCCTGTCTTCTGGCTTTCTCTGCATCTTTGAACTGTTTCTCAATTTCTTCTTCTCTTTGCGCGATAATCTGATTAACCGGCTTAAACAGGAACTTCTTCATAAGAAAGTAAAGTACCAGTAAATTGATGATTGTGAAGATCAGATTGATATCTAATCTAAGCATAATTATCCTCACTTTCTGCTGGAATTCTATCCAGTCTGATTACCTGTTTATTTTAAGAACATAATTACCAATATAGCAATTACGAAACCATAGATAGCGGTTGCTTCTGCAAGTGCACAGCCAAGCAATAAAAGTTTTGAAATCTTACCTTCTGCCTCCGGTTGTCTTGCTACAGCCTCTGTAGCCTTTCCTGTTGCGATACCAATACCAATACCGGCACCAATACCTGTTAAAACTGCAATACCTGCTCCAATACCTAAAATAGCGCTCATGTTAATACTTCTCCTCCTATTCAATTGCTTCTTTAATAAATAATGATGTTAAAAATACAAATACATATGCCTGAATCAACCCATCAAACACATCAAAATACAAGCTAAACGGAATCGGCAATATCGCCGGCATAATTATTTTGAGTAGTTCCATTACAACAAATGCTCCTAATACATTACCGAATAGTCGCATACACAAAGATAATGGTCGAATGAATATTTCCAGTACATTCAGTGGTGCAACAATTGCTACGGGCTCTGCAAAGCTCTTTGCCCACTTTTTCACGCCCTTTGCACGAATTCCTGCATATTCAATCAGAACAATGCTCATAACTGCCAATGCAGCTGTAACATTCAAATCCTTTGTCGGCGGTTTCATTCCAAATAGTCCTATAATATTGGCAATTCCAATATAGACAATGACTGTAACCAGATATGGAACATATCGCTTTCCTTCTTCGCCAATAATTCCTTTAACCATATTTTGAAGTGCTGTAACACAGTATTCTACTGCAATTTGTCTTCTTCCGGGATTTTCAACCTTAAAATTTCTTGTCAGGCAAATTGACAAAATCACCATAAAAGCCATAATTACCCACGTGATTACAACTGATTCCGCAATTGGAATACCACCAAGAATCGGAATGGTAAAGGCAGTCTCACAATTCAGCTCCTCTAATAATTCACTTGCAATTTCTTCCACTTTCCATTCATCTCCTTTCTATTCATAAATTGCATTCTCTGCCTGCTCTCAGTTATTTCTCTGCAAAAACAGACAAAAGGGAGGAAACGCAGCGTTCCCCCCCTCGTAAATGCTTTTCCTAATATAGGATACTTCTTATTTTTAACACATTCAAGCCAAAAAACAACAATTTTTTTCGAAATTTGCGACAATTTCTTGTAAAAATTTTATATTGTTTTTTATTTTTAGTAAAGAATTATGAAATCGGTATAATTAACACCTGGTAACGCAATGTTACCATCTGCACCAATGATGCATGTTGTTAATAATTCAACCTGATCATTTTCCAGATTTCTTTGGAAAATGAATGCTGTCTTTCCTGCATTCTCTGTTCCTAAGTTGAATGCATATGCAAGCTTTGCACCGTAGATTGCTTTCTTTCTAGGATCTAATACAAGAGACTTGAAGTTCTGGCCAAAATCCTTATCATCTGATACAAGAATGTTCATGTCTAAGTCACCTGCGACCTCTGCCAGAGTATCATGCGTAAATACGATAACAATGTCTTTTCCATAATGGAATCTGAAATCTGCACCACTTGCTACCATTGATTTTACTTCTGCTGCCGGAATGGTAATCGTAACTTCGCCGTTTTTATCTGTTGTATAGGTTGTTCCGTTATATAAATCTGTATAGGCTGTTCCGGATTCAGAGAAATTGTTACATTTTTGGCTTCTGTCTGATTGATATTAAAGCCAACATACAATGCTTCTCCGCCATAGCTTCTATTTACTACAAGCACGCCATTGCTTTGGTCAAGTTTTACAGTACTTCTTCCACCCTTTGCAAATACATCTGTGTATTCATTACGAATATTAAGAAGTTTTATATAATGTGCCAACATATCGTTGTCACCATTTGCAGATGCCCAATCCATATCATAACGGTTATCTTGATATGGCCAGTTGTTTGCTCCAGTCTGTCCTAATTCTTCACCATAATAGATAACAGGCTGTCCCTTAGCAGTAATCTGCAGAGTTGCTGCAACCTTCATAAGATCATATGCCTTATCCTGGCTGAACTTTCCGTTTTCATTCATCATACGGTACATCAAACCATCTTCATCATGGCTGCTTAAGAAGCTTCCTACTGTTGCAGTATTGTTAATTCCTGCATTACGTCCTTCCATAAAGCTTTCTACACCGCCAAGATTACCATTTACGAAAGATAATGCCTGATCATTAAAGTCAAAATCAAGAATAGAATCCATTTGACCTGTTCCAAGGTGCTTGTTAAGCTTTGTAAAATCGCTTGCCCAATATCCATGGTAACCGGAATTATATTGATTTGTATATCCGTCACATGTAAAAATATCTTCTATGTTTTCAACAACCGGTGTGATCCAAACGGTATTTACTCCCAAGTCCTGTAAGTAATCAAGCTTTGCTTCCAGACCTGCAAAATCACCATTATTTTCTCTTGGTACAACAGTAACTGTTGCTGTTGTTTCATAAAGATTTCCATACTGATCCTTTACAGTAACCGGAATATCCTTTCCACCTGTTGCAACATTTTCGTTTACGGCAATTGTTGCTTCCATTAATGCCGGGTCAATAGTAAACTTACTGCTCTGGCCTAATGCACTTAAGCTGCATAAGCTTCTACTACTTCAATCTCATTTTCTTCATTTCCAAGTGTCAGTTTCAGAACTGCATTATCATTATAATCCATTGCTTCCGGAGCAACACTTGCTGTAAGCTCAGCATCATAAGCCATCTCATATTCAGTTCCATCGCAGATAAGCTTTATTTTTCCTTCTAAAGATGCTTCCTCATACTTTTCAAATAGAGAATCATCTCTATAATAGAATGTGATTTCACCCTTTGTTACATCTGTTTCATATCCAATGTTATATGGCAGATTACCTGTGACACCAACACCCTGCTCAAATTCAGCTTTAACAACTTTCTGGTCAAGTGGAATTGCAACAGTATGATCACCGCCATCCTTTTCTGCCCATGGATTGCCTGCTTCACTTCTTCTCATACAGAAGGAAATGCTTTCCTCCCCAAACCGAACAATTCCTTATTCGGTTTACACGAAAATTTTCGCTTTTTTTCGCAATTCCATTATATTCCATATTTCCCATTTGTTCAATTTGTATATTTTTTGAATAGTTAACAATAATTTTCTATCCATTTTGTGCTTTTTGGAGAATTTCTATTTCATACTTGCAATCATAAAAAGAATCATGTATCCTTAATCTTTAGATTACGAAATTTTTCGAAATATATAATGATTCAAATCCACAAAAGGAGGTCGCAGCATGGTAACCATCAAGGACATTGCAAGCAGACTTGGAATTGCTCCCAGTACCGTTTCAAAAGGATTGAATGATGCAAATGATATCAGCCCTGATTTGAAAAAGCTGGTACTTGATACTGCAATCGAAATGGGATACGTTACAAAAAAAATGAAAAAAGAGACTAGAAAACGTCTCTGTGTTTTTATTGAAAACATGCTTTATGAAAAACCCGATGATTTTGGTTTTGATATTCTTCTTGGCTTCAGACAGGCAGCTATACGTGATAACTGGGAGGTACATATTGTTCCAATGACACCTGTCCTGCAAATGAAAGAACCTTATGACAGATATATGGTACGTAATAAATATCACGGTGGATTCTTAGTTGGCTTTGCGTTAAAGGATCCTTGGATGAAACAGCTCGAAAATACAACCATTCCTACTGTTCTGTTCGATAACTATATTAAGCGTAACCCTAATGTTGCTTATATCGGAACAGACAGTTTTGAAGGCATTGACCTTGCCATTGACCACTTATATGAGTTAGGCCATACACATATTGCATTACTGAATGGTTCCAAAGATTCCATGGTTACGGCAAATCGTTATGATGCCTATATCAGTAGTATGCAAAACCACAATCTCGATATTGATGAAGATTTAATTGCTTATGGTTACTATGTTGAGGAAAGTGCAAAGTATCATCTAAAGGATTTACTTGAGCATGGTGCTACTGCCATAATCTGCGGTAATGACCTCTTAGCAATCGGTGCATTGAAAGAATGCAAGAAACTTCATATTCGTGTACCCGAAAACCTCAGCATCATTGGTTACGATAACCTTCCTGCTGCAGCACTGTTCAAGCCCGGAATCACAACCATCAGTCAGGACAGACTTGACCTTGGAAAGAACTCCTACGCAGCTTTATATTGGTTGATTGACAAGGTTCCAATTTCGCGCTCTTTATTAAGGCCAACACTTATTCTTCGTGAAACAACCGGTCCTGCTCCTTTCTTAAAATCAAATAAAATATTACCAAAAGAAAAAGAGCTTATAAACTAAGCTCTTTTTAGTACTCTATTCCTGCCCGGAAACCATATTATGCAGCCATACACCTTTTTTAACAAGAATGAAACCAACCACGCATTTTATCAAATCAAGGCTTTGTACCAGCACAAACAACAGAACAATTGGCAGATTAGTATAATGTGCAAGAATATATGCCGCCGGCACACTAACGCAACAAATGAAAACACTATCGAAGAAAAAGGTAATAATGGTCTTTCCACCAGATCTTAACGTAAAATAAGTTGCATGAAGGAACGCATTAATCGGCATCATGATGGCAACTACATAGATTAAATATTTTGCAAGCTGTTTTACTTCATCTGTTGTATTATAAAGCTGTGGAAACAATGGTGCGATCAAAATTAGAATCGCTCCTACCACAAAACAGCTTCCCACCGAGAAAGCAATCAGCTGTGTATCCTCTCTCTTTGCTTCTTCCATCTTGTTCGCCCCAAGAAGCTGTCCTATGATAATTGCAACTGTTGAGCCGAGCGCAATATAAATAACATTGAATACATTGTTGATCGTATTACTGATATTAAGTGCCGCAACCGTTGCCAACCCTCTTGTTGAATAATTCTGTGTCAATAATGTCATTCCTGTTGACCAGAGAAATTCATTAATCATCAACGGACTTCCCTTAATCAATATCTTTTTCACTAACGGTAACGGTATGTACAGACTTTTAAAAGCGCCAACAATAAACGGATTTTTCTTACTATGTGTATGTGTCCAAACGACCACAATTCCACATTCAATGAATCTTGATACTACTGTCGCTATTGCCGCTCCCACACAGCCAAGAGCAGGTGCTCCAAGCTTCCCAAAAATCAATATGTAATTCAGGCACAGATTCACAATAACAGCAGTAATACCTGCCTTCATTGGCAAGACCGTTTCCCCTGTTTCTCTTAAAGTACTGGTATATGCTGAATTAATAGCAAATGGCAGCAGTCCAATCAACATTACCATGATATAATCAATACCATATTTTAAGGTTTCTTCTGCATTACCTGTAGCGCTTCCATCGTGTAGGAACATCCTGATTAATGGTTCCCTACAGAAAAATAAAACAGAAAAACCAATCAGTGTAATCAGTAAGCTGGTAATTATTTTAAACCGGAATGTATGTTTAACTCCCTCATGGCTGCCCTTTCCAAAATACTGTGCCGTAAAAATACCAGCACCGGATAGTCCACCAAATATACTTAGATTAAATACAAAAAGCAG
>JALEWA010000165.1 GCA_022788085.1 Lachnospiraceae bacterium | reverse complement strand
TGGTTTTTATCCGTTGCAATTTACATTGCTGTTATAAAGGATTTGTTCTCTGAATATTCATTGAAGGAGTTCCTTTTGAACTCTTTTCTCATTAGAATTTTCAGGGTTGCATTACTGTTTATTTGTCAATGTTCTATGTTTGTTGTTCTGTTTGACACAACTCTGTTAGAATATCACATTATTTTGTCTTTGTCAACAACTTTTTTAAATTTTCTTTTTTGTTTTCCATCGCTTTTTTGCGGTGGGTTTTCATATTAACACATGATTTGCATGATGTCAATAACAATTTTACATAAGTGTAAATCATTTTATCACCTTGCCTATCTTTAGGCGAAAAAAAAGAATCTTGATGTTGCTAAGATTTCTTTTTACTCGGTAATAAAACGAAACGGAGAAAGAGGGATTTGAACCCTCGCGCCGGTCACCCGACCTACACCCTTAGCAGGGGCGCCTCTTCAGCCTCTTGAGTATTTCTCCCTGGTACTGAATTAAATCCTCTACCAATATAAAACTGTACGTCTCACTCGACGCAAAATTTATTATACATATAACCTACACCTATGTCAAGCATTTTATGATATTATATATATAAAAAATTTGAGGCATCACTATTTAGGTAAGCTAATCTATTTACAAAGCACGGTTTGGTTTTGCAAGTTACAGACTTCTATATACTTCAATCACAGCAATAATGCTTTGGTAATAAATAATACGTACTATATATGCTTTTGAGCGAATAAGTATATTTTTAGTCTCTTCTTACTATAAACCAAATCAATATTACGTACTTATTTCGGTTTTTCTGCGACTTGATACGTATTTTAACGCCTCATACTTAGAAAATGAAACAGAATTACGTACTAGTAGATTGTAAATTAATTAGCTAGACCATTAACTCAAAACTCATCCATATGATATTTCCAGTGATATACCACAGGTGTTTCGTTTACTTCATCAAAATACTGATAGATACGATCCACTAACTCTTGTTTTGATGAAACACGTATACCCTTTAGCATCTGGTGTGTCATTTTCCCAAAGAATCCTTCAATCATGTTTAACCATGAACCATGTTTGGGAGTAAACACAAAAACAAAACGTCCCGGCATTGTAGATAGAAACTGTTTGACTTTCTTTGATGTATGGACAGAATGATTATCGAGAATTATCTGTATAGTATCTCCGGCAGCATAACGTTCATCGAGAAGTTTTAGAAAATCAATAAAATCATCGCTATTATGTGTATTTCGTACTAATGGGATTGCTTCTCCTGTCAATAAATCAATAGCTGCAAGAAGCGAAATAGTACCAAGCCTTTTATACTCATAATCTCGTTTGATTGTTCCATTCTCTTTGTTCGGTTTCAGATCCGGTGATGTTGTTGCAATTGCTTGGATGCCAGGCTTTTCATCATAAGACACTGTGTGAACATCCTGTTCACCGGCGGGAATATAGAGCTCACCATTTTCATCAAAAAGCAGTTCTAACTGTTTATAAACGAGCAAAACCTGATGCATCTTTGCTTCGAATTCAGGATCTCGGTTTTCGCAGTAATATTGAATACGAAAAGGCTTAATTTCAGCTGCATCTAAAATGTTTTTGATACTTGTTTTCGTAATTGTTGAAAGCCTGATATAACCTGCACTTTCTGCAGTTTCGTTAATGTGTTTGGTTAACTTTGAATATGTCCAGGTTTCTGCAGAATAGCCTAAGTCAACTGGCTTCTGACATGCAATGTTGATAATCCATGATTTTTCTTCATCTGTGATTTCAGCATTTCGTCCACGACCAGGGGCATCAAAGATGGCATTTTCAATACCGCCAGATTTGAACTTCTTGAGACATAAAAGAACACTATTGCGATTCAAATCAACTTTTTCTGCGATAGCATCAACGGAATACCCATCTGATTTTAAAAGCAGAATTCGGGCTCTTGATACAACTTGTGCCTGAAGCGTTCTGGTTCTGGTAATCGTTTCTAGTTGGGAACGTTCTTCTTCTGAAAGAGTTAATGGTTTTGCTTTTGCCATGACTTAATACCTCCGAACTATAGATGTATTAAGTATAACACAATGAAATTAATCGGTATAGATATTTGTTTTATGTTCTACTAGTTTAAGCTTTTTTTGCAAATTGGTACGTATTTTAACCACTTCATGCCTAGAAAGCAAACCCAAACTACGTACTTATTTGAATTATACTGTATTTTAGTACGTAATCTTGTTTTATTCTGATATAGATTAAGTCACTTCTGAATAATAACTTTGAGCCAAATCCTTGCATAAAATACATTCTTTTATAAAAATAGTAATTATTTAAGATAATAAATAGGTTAGCTATTTCTATACATTATTGATTATTATATATCTACAAATATTCCTATGGTACTGTTTTCATTATAGCTAAACCTTCTACCTCCAGCCCCCGAAATTTTCACGGTAAAAATGCTCTTTCAAAGATCTCATATCATATTTTAATATCAAGTGTATGTATTCTACATTACATTATTTATATCTTACTCAATAGCAAATTCATTAGCTGTTTCATAATAATACAACAATAAATGTATTACATTGGTAACAAAGAGCTCGTTGTTACTTCATACCTTTTCGTAGCATCTTTTCCATGTTCTCACATACTCATATTGTATAGAAACTATTTACAGGGATTTGTTTTACTCTCATATGTATCGTCCAAAAATTAACAGGATTAATAGTGCAGTATTTATTATCATTCTGGAAAGAAGAAAATCGACAATGTAATGGTGACTTTGTCTAGCTTTTCTGATGTAGCAGATAAAAATTATATAACCAGATCTATCTATAAATATTACTATATTCAACAATCGATACTTTTATCACTAATAGGGCATTTGCAAGGACTCCGATTGTTGCTCCAATGATTGCTAAGACAGTTTTTTCTTCATTGGTTTTCTCCATTCTATTTGTTATTGTATTGCTAAGTGTTCATATGTTACAACATGTATTTTTCTATATAATAATATCTAAGAAGGAGCTTCTCTGTGAATAAGCCCCTTTTGTGAATTTCCATTTCTAATGATCTAAGATATGCTTCCTCTTCTGGTGTCATAACATGTTCAGGCGCTGGCTCTACAGTAGTTTCGTAGCCAGTGTAATAAGAATCACTTTCCTCTGGGAAAATTTCATTCCATAGAGCATCAAATTCCGATTGCTCCTCTTTGTTCATTCCTCCAGAGTTACCGCCTGATGAAGGTTGCTCTGTATCCTGTGCTGGAGTTGTAGGCGTAGATTGCTCTTTTTCTGGCTCTGTTGTCTGCTTCGTATTCTCTTTTGATGAAGCCTGATCTTCCTGCTTATTTGTCATACCATTAATTTCATTTAATACAATTGTGCTTTCAGAATCAGTAACTTTTGGGTTTACAAATATTCCTTAAAAGCGCGACAGGGTCTTTCCTATAATGTAAAAATAACCGCCAGTTCTCACTAGCGGTTAGAATGTTTTCTTTATTTGGGTACAGCTCTCCCGTTAACTTTCCCCTTTATATTAGTATATCATTTGCCTTTGTCTGTTACAAGATGAACTTACTCAATTTATAACACTTCTATTTCACATGCATGCTCTTTTGTTTTCCTATCATAGCTAATACCTACGGCAAGTATTCTTCCTGTATACTTTGGCAGCTCTCCGAGCTTACCTTGAAATCGCAGGGCATATTTTTTTTCTTTTATCTGACGAATTGCTTCTTTTGGTGTACTATCTACTTTCAATTCTAGAATCATACAATCTGCACCTTTTCGTTCCGGATAAAAAATAAAATCAACAAATCCTCTTCCAGCCTTATCCTCGCGTTCTACGAGGTAGTGGTCTCTGGCCGCCAGATAACACAGATTCACAACTGCTGACAGTTCTACTTCACTGTTATATGAAAGAATTGGAGATTCCATATCATGAGCATATTGCAAAATATCTGTCATTGTCTTTGTATCGCCTGTAAGTGTAGCTTTTAGCATTTTTTCAGATTCTTTCGCAAGTCGGTAAACATACCCTAAAGAGTCCTTTGACATCAGTAGTTTTTTGAACTGCTCCATAATTTCCCTGTTGGGTATATACACTTTTCCGTCTTTATATGTCAAAAGTCCATAAACCACCATGGCTGAATAGATTTCATCCTTAGTCTCAAGCTGCATGGAAACCGCTGCATAGTTCTGAATTTCTACTTGTATTCCTTCTCCGGCAATCAGTAAAACTAAGTCATCACGAATATCTTCTATATTATTTTTGATATAATAGAAAATCTCATCATAAGGACCAGAGCTGATCCAATAGCTTGCTAACTCATTATCTGCCAATGCACATACAATAGAGCATGGATTGTACAGCCTTTTTCCCAACACAGTATAATAGCCGTCATACCAGACTCTTAAATCTTCACGAAATATTTCAGGTTCTATTATTTCCTTCTGATATCTCTCATACAGATTATCAACCTCATAATCCAAAAATCCAAAGTATTCGCTGAATCTTTTGGATGTTGCCATATCATACTCCATAAACATATTCAGTTCTGAACCACTGGAATACTTCGCTATCGGAAGTACACCCGTCATATAGGCAAGTTCCACATATACCTGATCCTTCAATAAATTTTTTAGGAACAAAAGATAATCTTTCTGTTCTTCTGATGAAATAAAAGGCATATGAAAAACTGCGTCCCATTCATCTATAACAAATATAAATTTATTCCTTGTTTCTTCAAAAACCTTCTGTAAAATATCCCATACAGAATCACTTATGTCTATTTGAAGATTTGGATAAGCTTCTATCAGATCTTGGTTCATACCATCCTGAATGCGTTTTATATACTGACTATAGCTTTTACAATCTCTAGGTACTCTGCTGAAATCAATATAGATCACATCATGCTTATATAAATGAGATGTATATTCCTTCGATTTAGATACTGCAAGACCAGCAAATAATTCTGCTGCATCCTGTGCTTTTCCAAAAAATGCACCAACCATATTCGCCATGACAGTTTTTCCGAAGCGACGTGGTCTTGTAATGCAAAAATATCTGTTTCTTTTTCCAAGTGCCGGAATCAATTCATCTATCAGCTTGGACTTATCAACAAAAAATTGATCAATGCGTACTTCTTTATAACCCTCATATGGAACGCTGCTATTTAAAAACATTCCCATCCTGGCACTCTCCTTTAAAATATGATACCATACCATATTTTATATTATCATAAAAAGCTTCTTGACTCAAGCCAGCCCATTGCATGCCAAAATAATGCTTAGAAAATTACACAATCTCTTATACAGTTATTCATTACTCTAACAAATCGTACCTTATTACATCCACATGTGGGTTCGTTTTTGCCAGCCCGATAGATGTAACTTCCCCCTCAAATGGTGCAAAGCTCTCCTGCATGATTGAAAAAGCGGTTTGCATCTGCTCCTTGGACAATTTCTTTGCCAGTGTGATGTGTGGTAACCATTGCATTGGTCGGTAATATTTACTGACTGTTATTTCCGGGTCTTTTGGAATCACATCATATATCTGCTGTGACAAATCCAATAGATATTCATTTAGTATTGGTGTCACATACATTACATAAGGAAACAGCATCCCGACGGAAACGAATTGTATCCTTCCCTGATACAGCTTGTTTTGAAGCATGGAAATATATGGTACCAGCAATTCCACATCTCTTGCTTCCACAGATGAGATAGTCATATGAGGAGGAACATGATTCTGCGTCATAAAGGTATTGCCGGTTTTCTCTGCGATACGATTCATAAAGCCTTGTATTCTGTTGTTAGTCTTATTGTCAAAATATGCTGAAATCAAATACATATGCTTATTCCTTCCGTTTGCTCTCTCCTCTTGTCAGATAATATATGGTAATTCTTATCCTTTCTTTGTTCTTACCTGTATCACAATTAGACCAATGATTACACCCATACAGGCAATTACCCAAAATCCGGCTGCTACCATCGTTCTATTATCATAGAATTGTTTTATTTCATGGCTTCTTTCAAATCCATTAATTGTATTTATATACCATTCATCCTCCAGCTTCTCATTACCCATTTTCAAAAGATTCCTGTCAGTGCTTATACTTCCTATAGGAAGTACGATTTCTCCACTGTGTGGAATATGTACCACTCTATCGTTAATGAGTACCGGTATTTGCTGGCCGCTTTCCAATGTCGCCATATAATATTGGGCATAGCCCTCAATGGTTCGTAAAAAGAATACTTTAAATGGGCTTGTCTCGTAGGTTTTATAGTTAGAGTCATAAGATGTCTTTCGATAAATATGTAATGGTTCGAGATTTTTTGCATTAATCTTTAGTACAAAATAATTGTTTACATTATGTGTTACTTCTTGTGATGGATCAGAGGCATCCAATACAGGAACACTTGCACCACCTCTGTATCCTTCATATCCGTATGAATCCGGATCTATATCATCGTATTCATATATCGTGCTTTGAGAATATACAATTTTCTCATACGCTGGCAGAAAAACAACCAGCCATACAAAAATGCATATCAAAATCATAATTATAGTTGCCATAAAACGTCTATTTCCTCTTGTCATGTTAATCTCCTCTTTTGTTTATTTCTTTCTGAAACAGTTTTTGAATCTCCTTACTTTCTATTCTCTTTTCTTCTGCTGTGTATCTGCTGTACTGTTCATTTTCTTTTCCTCCTGATTTCACTCTCTCAATCCATAATGGAATTTTATATTACATGCTTTCTTAGTATCTGATATTTCATCCAAAAATACAAGAATATTATTTATGCAATAAAAAGATAATTCCCAGCGGCATCATATCACAAGACTTTACAAAGTAAATTCTTGATTAGCTTCTATAACGTTACAGCAATTTCCTATCAAAATATAAAAAACCGCCAGCGTTTACTGGCGGTTAGGGTGTTTCTTATTCTTCACAGAATTCCTTGATTGCTGTTTCATACAGATTGTTTCCTTTTGCATCAATGACAACAATTACCGGGAAATTCTCTACTTCCAGCTTTCGGATTGCTTCTGTTCCCAGGTCATCATAGGCTACCACTTCGGAGGAAAGGATAGATTTGGAAAGCAATGCGCCTGCTCCTCCTACTGCTGCAAAGTAAACGGCACCATTTCGGATAATGGCATCCTTTACAGCATCACTTCTTTTTCCTTTTCCAATCATGCCCTTTAAGCCAAGGTCAAGAAGTCTTGGCGCATACTTATCCATACGGCTTGCTGTGGTCGGGCCTGCAGAGCCAATTGGTCTTCCTTCTCTCGCCGGAGATGGTCCCATATAATAAATGATATTGTTTTCCATGGAAATGGGTAAGGTTTCACCTCTGTCAAGTGTTTCGTTCATGCGAAGATGCGCTGCATCTCTTGCTGTGTAAATCGTTCCTGTTATGTATACATAGTCACCTGCCTGCAGGCTGGCTGCATCTTCGTTGCTGATTGGTGCTTTGATATATCTATCCATTCTGTCCTGTCCTTTCTCTTATACTCTTCCTGTAAAATCTGTCTTTCAATATCTACAGTAAATGCGTCTGCTGTCAAATGGCTGACTTTTACTTTCTGATATCAAAAGGTATCTCTTTGTATCAATAAGTTATAAATAACTGCAAATTTTACAATTCTCTTACTGCGTGCCTGTTAACATGGCAACAGATATTGATTGCTACGGGAAGTCCTGCAATATGTGTGGCATAGGTATTAATGTTAACAGCAAGTGCTGTTGTTGTTCCACCAAGTCCACCCGGTCCAATTCCTGTCTTGTTGATTTTTTCTAACAGCTCTTCTTCCATTTCCTTTACATAAGGAATCGAAGAATGCTCGTTTACCGGTCTTGTGAGTGCTTTCTTTGCCATGAGAGCGCATTTTTCAAAGGTTCCACCAATGCCGACTCCGACTACCATTGGTGGACATGCATTTGGTCCTGCATCCTTCACGGCTGTAAGGATTGCGTTCTTTACACCTTCGATTCCATCAGCAGGCTTTAACATAAATACACGGCTCATATTCTCGCTTCCAAAGCCCTTTGGTGCAACGGTTATCTTCACTTTATCTCCGGGAACCATTTCATAATGAATGATTGCCGGTGTATTATCCTTTGTATTTTCACGGATGAGTGGATCCTTTACCACAGACTTTCTAAGGAATCCTTCTACATAGCCTTGACGTACTCCTTCATGAATTGCATCCTCTAAGATTCCACCTTCAAAATGCACATCCTGACCGATTTCCATGAAAACAACTGCCATTCCGGTATCCTGACAAATCGGTATCATATCATCTCCTGCAATTTTAAGGTTATCCTGAAGCTGATTCAATATCTGCTGCCCGAGCTTACTCTTTTCTGAAGAAACAGCATTTTTCAATGCTTCATCCATATCAGGAGTGAGGAAATGATTGGCTTCTATGCACATTTCCTTGATGTTGCGCGTAATGTCTTCTGTTTGTATGGTTCTCATCTGTCTTCTTCCCTTCTATTGTATTATTTAGCATCCTGCCTATCAAATAACTAATTCAACTCTTAACTGTTATATCTGCATATTCTGCATTGCTTGCTCTCAGCAAATCATCCGGAGTAAGCTCCAGCTGCGTTCCAAGCTTTCCACCACTGACAATAATCTTCTCCAGGTTCTTTGCCTCTTCTTCTATTCTTGTAACATACTGCTTCTTCATGCCGATGGCTGTACAACCGCCGCGAATATAGCCGGTTACCGCATTGATATCCTTTACATGAAGCATGGCTACTGATTTTTCTCCTACTGCTTTGGCTGCCTTTTTCATATCAAGTTCTTCTGCAATCGGAATAACAAATACGTAATAATTCTTGCTGTTTCCCTGTGTGACGAGTGTCTTATAGACCTTTTCATGAGGAAGTCCAAGCATATCTGCTATTTGTATGCCATCGATAAATTCTTCACATTCATAGGTATGTGTGATATAGGGAATTTTTTTTGTTTCCAGAATCCGCATCGCATTTGTCTTGATTTCCTTGTTCTTTGCCATAGAATGCCTCTTTCCTGCTAAAGCTATGTTTGTTTTGTCAGCACAATAAGTGCACATACTCGCTAAGCAGTTATTATTATACTATAGATTACATAAAATGTAACTAGTACATATTTTTCATTTATTCAAAAAATATTTGTCAATTCCATTTGCCATTCCTTCTACCATCTTATTCTGATATTCCTCTGTTGCCATTAATGCATCTTCTTTGGGATTTGACATATATCCAACCTCAATTATGGTAACTGGAACCTGACACCAGTTTATTCCACTCATGGTATCTGTTTCCCATACTTTCCCTTTTTTACAACCAGTTGCATTCTTGAATTCTTCAAGCACACAGGCTGACAGACTCCTGCTCTGCTCATATAAAGAACCATTATAAGGATTTGATGCTGTCTGGCAGATTGTAACTACCCCACTGACAGAAGTATCATCAAAGCCATTTGCATGAATTCTTATAAAGGCATCTGCCTGTGCATCATTCGCAATTTGAGCTCTTTCTGCATTGCTAATATCAACATCATGTGTTGTTCGCACCATAATTACTTCATAGCCTCTGTTTTCCAGCTCCTCCTGCAATTTTAAGGAAATCGTAAGAGTTAACTCATACTCTGCCAGGCCACTTGTCTTTCCTCTGGTTCCGTCTGTCACTTTTGCCTTTTTCGTAGTTGCACCGGGACCTATCGGTTCTTTTTGCGGATTTCCTTTTGCCTGATGACCTGCATCAATAACAATGACATACCTGTCTTCTTCCTGTTCCTGACTTGTGGATGACATAGCCTCTTCACTTTCTTCAAAAGCAGGAATACAATCTGTTTCTAAAGCTTCTGCACTAGCTTGTATCTCTACTTCTTCATTCTGTACGTCCATATATTGCTGTTCTCTTGGCTCCTCCCATACATTTAAAGCTGTTAACAATACCATGGATGATAGTATACCTTTTATACAACTCATAATGTTTCTCTCCCTTCTACGTTTATTTCGAAACCTTAGCTTTTCCCTAAATAATACAAAACAGACACGGAATGTTCTCTCATCAAGCAATTCCATGTCTGTCTATACAATTATATCAACACTTTTCGTGTTTTATGCTTTGTTATATTTGTGACATTTTGTTACATATCCTTGTTATTATTAGTAATTTTATCATATTTGTCTTATTTTTACAACTTATACAACAATATTTACCACAACTTGCCCATAGTAATAAATATAAAAAGAAAGAGCCTGTAATGGCTCTTTCTGGCTGTGTGATATAAGTGAAAGGAAAGAATATTCCTTGTACCCATTATGTAAATTTCTCGACAAGCTTCTTAACTAGATATCGAAGTGTAATATATGCAATACTAATGAGAATTGCAACAATTATGGTATCTGTCATTTCAGCCTCCCACTAAACATATATAACAATATATGCTTCTGTCTCAAATCATGCTATAAAATACTTCTTTTATAGTGATGGATTATCTGTGACAACCTTAGGTTAGCATAAACTAACCATTATGTCAATATAAATTTCTCTATTTATCTTCTTTTTTTCGATTAATCAAAAACAGACCTGCTGCCACAAACACAATTCCTAATACCAACATAATCATAAGCTCAATGGTAGATAACTCTTCCTTTACCATAAAGGGAAGTACTTTCTCCATTGTTTCCGGATACTTCATGGCAATCACTGATAGAAAGTTATTTGTAAAATGCAAAAACATACTTATAAAAATACTTCCGCTCTTATATACAATATACGCAAAGCAGGCTCCCAGGAGTCCTGTTGGAATGAGCTTAACGAGATTGGTATGATATGCTCCAAAAAACAGCGCTGAGAGAAAAATAGCCCATGCGACTTTGTATTTTTGACGCATACTGCCAAATACCAGACCTCGAAAGAGCAGCTCTTCACCAATGGCAGGCATAACGGCGATGACAAGAACTAACAATACAAAGGGCTGTTTCATCATCTCTTCAAATGCCATTTCCAATCCTTCAAGGTGGCTTGGAAGCAGTTTTGACAGGACAATACTTAGCATGAACATGACAAGATAAGTTCCTATGTAAAGAAGGATACTGCCTACAATTGTCTTTTTTTCCGGCTTTTGCAGACTAAAAAGTATTTTTACATCAGATTTCATATACCAGGTCAACGCTAAGGGTACTGCTACGATCATAAGCTGTATGATGGCTGTTCCGATAAACTGATTGCGCATGGAAATCATACCGCCAAGATATATAATTGCCAGCAGGAGCACAATAAGACTAATCAGGACATCACCAGTGGCCGGAATGGTTCCCCTTTTAATATCCTCACGTTTCTGGAACAGACGAAAGCTTCGAAAGCCATCGGAAAACATAATATCTTCACTGTCATACATTCTGGCAAGTATCCAGATGATAAGAACACTATAAGCACAATTGACCAGAATCGTAATCAATGCGAGTGATAAATCCATTGCCTGCGCTAATACCTGTTTTATGAGCAAGGATACATTCACGATGGGAATCAGGGCAGTTTTATAATCTAATTCCACAGTTGGGAACATTCCTATCATGGTTGCCAGCATGACGACCAGCATAACAGGGGTCATATAATTATTTGCTTCCTTTGTACTTTTGGCAAATACGCAAAAGCACATGCTCAATGCCGTCAACAGTAACGCTGTCGTTACCATCACAAGCAGCATAACAGGAATACAGTTTACAAAGGCTCCAACCGGAATCTGTACCAATTCATCCCCCGGTAATGCGAGCATAATAAAAAGAATGGAACCGCCAAGCGCCAATAAGGAGATTACTGCTGTGATACAGGAAATGATGGAAACGGATATGAATTTGCTCATAATCATCTGAAAGTTTGTTACGGGAAGCGTAAGCAGGGTTTCCAATGTCCCTCTTTCCTTTTCTCCTGCGGTCACATCGACTGCCGGATAGAAAGCGCCCATTAGGATCATGATAATGATAATCATTCCGATGGAACCACCCATATTCATACCCATACTTTCTGACAATGTAGCGGAGTCAACAGCCTCATAGGTAACAGGATGAAGAAAATCCTCGGTCAGTCCTTCCTTCTCCAGATTCTTGGTCAAAAGAGCATTTCGATATTTATCAACCAACTCCTTCATAATAGATTCTGTATAGTCTGATTTCTGACTGGTAGAGGTATAATCGAGCTGTATCTGAATGCTTTGTTCCTCCTTGGAAAAATAGAGCCACGCATCTGTTTCCTCTTTGATAACAGCCTCTTCCTCCCTGGATGCTCCTCTAAATGAAAGCCTGGCACCCAGTTCTTCTTTCTCCTGCTCATAGAGTGAAATCAAAGGCTCTATATATTCCTCATCTTCTAATAAATACCCTACAGTATGTTCTTTCTCTTCTTCTGACTGCATAATCATGCTGATACCAAGAGACATGCCTATCAATATGGATGGATATAAAAGCAGGGGCAAAACAAGCATAATAATCAATGTCTTTTTATCACGAAGAATTTCTGTCATTTCCTTTTTGAGCAGTATACCTATTTTCTTCATGCTGTTTCTCCTCCCTGTGTTGCTTCCTTATAAATGGCATGAAATGCCTCTCGCAATGTTGCACTTTGTGTCTGGTCTTTTAACTCCTTTGGCGTACCATGAGCCACAATTCTGCCCTCGCATATCATATAGATACGGTCACAAAGCACCTCTGCTTCTTCCAGATAATGTGTGGAATACAGGACTGTCTTGCCATTTTCCTTCTGCTCCTTCATGAAGCGAATGATAGCATCTGCACTTAGGATATCCAGTCCTAGTGTCGGCTCATCCAGGATATAGAGCTGTGGGTCAGCCATAAGACAGCGCGCAATGGATGCTCTCTGCGTCTGACCTGTGGAGAGCTTCTCGATGCGGTTATCTGCAAAGCCTTCCATATCCAGTACCTCAAAAATCCGTTTGATACGGCTTGTTATCTCCTGCTTATCATAGCCATATAATTCTCCCAGAAATTGCAGGTATTCCCGGATGGAAAAGCGCGGATAGAGCTTTGTATTATTGGATAAATAGCCTATCATCTCTTTTCTCTTTGTCACATCGGTAATGATATTTCCATCTTTATCTGTCAGGATAAGCTCGCCTTGGGTTGGTGTCATGAGCATACCCATCATTCTAAGGAGCGTTGTTTTACCTGCACCGTTTGGCCCAAGGATTCCTACGATTTCTCCTTCCTTTGCATAGAGGGAGGCGTGGTCAACTGCCAGGAACTCTACCTTACATGTTTTCTTTCCTTCTTTTATGTTCTGTTC
>JALEWA010000160.1 GCA_022788085.1 Lachnospiraceae bacterium | reverse complement strand
GTCATTTGGCGTTTTTATTTTCTCATTATATACAAAAATCCAATAATCATCAGGCTTCCCACAATTTTTTACCAAGTGATTGTCATTTTTTTCATTCTCTCTTCAAAATACCTGAAATCCCTTCTGTTTCTAACATTCTTCCTACTTTAGGGCAAAATGTGCCTGGTAAAAATCCCGTCTTTTCACCCTTCCTTCACCAGCTTCACTTCCCGCACTTTCCCATACATTGCCGGAGAATCAACCCCGATGCCAATCTCTACATCACCTGTACATTTTACCTCGAATGCAAGCTCATGCTTTACCCATTCACTATCTGTTGGAAAAATATCCGCCGTAGCCTCGGCATCTCCACCTTTTACGTACATCCAGACCTTTACACCTGTTGTGTTATCGCCAAGGTACTCCAGGGAAAAAAGATAATTTCCCGGTTCCACATGCTCTACTTTCTGTTTCATGCACAGATTCAGATTCTCTTTGCATAAAAAGTAGAAATAATTCTTTGCTTCAAAAGGAAATTCCTCTGCAATCTCCTGTCGAATCTCATGCTTTACACCTTGAGAAGCCTCAACCTCCCAATAGCAAAGCTCTTCTTCAAATGCACCATTGCGAATCAAATTGCTTGCCTGCGTATCAATGATGATTTGCATCTGAACCTTCTCACCGGATGAAAGCTCTCCATCTATAAACATGTTATTTGTGACATATGTGTCACAATCTTTCCATATAACATCTTTGCTTTCCAGTCGTCCATCCCACATCAGAACCTTAATCTGCTTTGGCAGATAGCGCTCTACCTCATTTTCATTTGGTATCGTAATTACTTTTTGCTCATATATTTTAGCAATTCTATTGATATCAGCAAGCCTCGGATTTGCCAAAAATGCCTTGCATCCTTCCGTCGGCACACCTTTTTCGTCCACAATTCCCATACAGGAACCCCAGCTTCCGTCATCCTCTTCTGCTCTGGAAAATGGTTCCCAATAGAATACTCCCAGACCCATATCATGACTTATATGTGCAGTAATGCTCATAATTAACTCAAGTACTGTTCTCTGAGCCTTTGGATTTGCCGGGAATCCTGATATTTTCTCCTGAGCTTCCCCAAACAGGTTCCCCTGACTTCTTCTGTAAGCATGTGCAATCTCTGCAAGAATGAGGGGCTTATGGTATCTTTCTGTTAATTTTTCCATCGTATTCTTCAAATCATTAAAGGTTCCGTGCCAAAACGGATAGTAGGATAAACCAATGATATCAAAATCTGTTACCCCATGCGCTAAAGCAGCATCAAACCACTCTTCATAATAGTAATACCTGCCACCCTGATCAAGATGAATGACAATCCTGGTATCTCGTTCCCCCTGTGTATCACGAACAGCTTTAATTCCGGCATTAATAAGCCTGCTGAGTCCATCCCAGTTTGTTACTGCCCCCACGGGCCACATCATACCACAACGAATCTCATTTCCAATCTGAACCATATCAGGATATGTACCATTCTCATCAAGTGCAGTCATGACCTTTCTGGTATACGCATAGACTTCTTTCACTAATTCATCCTCTGAAAGCTCCTTCCATGCAAAGGGTATCTCCTGATGTCCGGGATCAGCCCACCAGTCCGAATAATGGAAATCCAACAACAGCCCCATTCCTCTTTTTACGATTTCCTTTGCCATTTCCAGGGTATGCGCCAGATCACAATAGCCACCTGACTCCGGCACTCTTGACGGTTCATTCCAGATACGAAGCCGTCCGTAATTAAAGCCCTGCTGCATTGCAAAATCAAGCAGATTTACTTCCTTTCCATCAAAATCATAATACCGGAATCCCTGATCCATCATCTCCGGATAAGAAGAAATATCCATTCCCTTGATAAACTGTTCCATCCCATCTCCTCCTTCTCAGAAAGGCATCTTTGTTGAATTTTTAAGCATCACCTGATATCCAAGCTGAATTCGTTTCGAAGTTCTCTTTCCATCCAAAAGATCAAGAAGCATTTTAGCCGCTGTCATTCCTAATTCTTTAATATCAAAATCAAGGCAGGTAATCGGCGGATAATAATTGCTTAGCAATCGACTGTTATAAAAAGAAGCCACTTTCATGTCCTCCGGAATGCTGACATTTTCCCGGCGCAACTTATTTAAAACATTCAGGCAAATATTGTCATCCATACACACAATACACTCTACCTGTTCCTTCAGCATGTCCTCGATAACCTTATCTGCTACCACC
>JALEWA010000056.1 GCA_022788085.1 Lachnospiraceae bacterium | reverse complement strand
AAGGGAGAGAACATTCCAGAAGCAGGTATTCCGGAGTCCTTTAAAGTATTATTGAAGGAATTACAGTCATTAGGCCTTGATATTAAGGTTTATGATGAGGATCACAACGAAGTTGAGATTATGGAATCTGTTGATTATAGTGATACAGACTTCCGTGTTGAGATGGAAGGCGATAATAAATACGACTATAACAAGGAATCCTTTGATGGATATCAGACAAAAGAATTCGACTCTGAGAGCGGTGAGCTTGTTGATACAGATGAAGATGAGGAAGACTTTGAAGAAGAGTTTTCTGATGATTTTGATGATATGGATTCTTTGGATGAGTAGTTTCGTATTGTGTAATATTTGGGAACGAGAATTCGTCATTTCCAATAAAGTATAAATTGGAAGGAGAGCCAAAATGACTGAGAACAAAAATGAATCATGCCAGTCTATATCTTTTGATGCGATTAAGATTGGTTTAGCATCCCCAGAGAAGATTAGAGAATGGTCTAAGGGCGAGGTAACAAAGCCGGAAACTATTAACTATAGAACTCTGAAGCCAGAACGTGATGGTCTGTATTGCGAAAGAATCTTCGGACCGAGCAAGGATTGGGAATGTCACTGTGGTAAGTATAAGAAGATCAGATATAAAGGTGTAATCTGTGACCGTTGTGGTGTTGAGGTTACAAAATCAAGCGTTAGAAGAGAACGTATGGGGCACATTGAACTTGCTGCCCCGGTATCTCATATCTGGTATTTCAAGGGTATTCCAAGCCGTATGGGCTTGATCCTTGACTTGACACCAAGAGTACTTGAAAAGGTATTATACTTTGCTTCTTATATTGTTCTTGATCCAATGGAGACAGACTTTGAATATAAGCAGGTTCTGTCTGAAAAGGAATATCAGGACGGTAGAGAAAAGTGGGGCAATAAGTTCCGTGTTGGAATGGGTGCAGAGGCAATCAAGGAATTACTTCAGGCAATTGATCTTGACAAAGAATGTGAAGAATTGATGGCTGAGTTAAAGAATGAAAGCACAAAGGGACAAAAGCGCGCTAAAATTGTAAAGAAGCTTGAGGTAGTAGAATCCTTCAGAAATTCTGGAAACAGACCGGAATGGATGATCTTAGATGCAGTACCGGTTATTCCTCCAGATTTACGTCCTATGGTTCAGTTAGATGGTGGACGTTTTGCAACATCTGACTTAAATGATTTATATAGAAGAATCATTAACAGAAATAATCGTCTGAAGAGACTTCTTGAATTAGGAGCACCTGATATTATTGTACGTAATGAAAAGAGAATGCTTCAGGAAGCAGTTGATGCATTGATTGATAATGGTAGACGTGGCCGTCCGGTAACAGGACCTGGTAATAGAGCATTAAAGTCGCTTTCTGATATGCTTAAGGGTAAGTCAGGACGTTTCCGTCAGAACCTGTTAGGAAAGCGAGTAGACTATTCCGGACGTTCCGTTATTGTTGTTGGACCGGAACTTAAAATTTATCAGTGTGGTCTGCCAAAGGAAATGGCAATCGAGTTATTCAAACCGTTTGTTATGAAGGAACTGGTTGCAAGACAGATTTCACAAAATATTAAGCATGCTAAGAAATTAGTTGAAAAATTAGATTCTCAGGTTTGGGATGTGTTGGAAGAGGTTATTAAGGAGCATCCTGTTATGCTGAACCGAGCACCGACACTTCATAGACTTGGAATTCAGGCTTTTGAGCCTATTCTGGTTGAAGGTAAGGCTATTAAGCTTCATCCATTAGTATGTACCGCTTTCAATGCTGACTTTGACGGTGACCAGATGGCTGTGCATCTTCCATTATCTGTTGAGGCACAGGCGGAATGTCGATTCCTTCTGTTATCACCTAATAACCTGTTAAAGCCATCTGATGGTGGTCCGGTAGCAGTTCCTTCACAGGATATGGTACTTGGTATCTACTATCTGACACAGGAAAGACCAGGCGCAATTGGCGAGGGTATGTGCTTTAAGAATATTAATGAAGCAATTCTTGCATATGAAAACGGTGCATGTACGCTTCATTCCAGAATTAAGGTAAGAGTAACTAAGACTATGCCTAATGGTGAGGTAAAGACAGGAATTGTCGAATCAACATTGGGAAGATTTATTTTCAATGAGATTCTGCCTCAGGATTTGGAATTCGTAGATCGAACAGTTCCGGAAAACGAGTTATTGCTTGAAGTTGACTTCCATGTTGGCAAGAAGGGCTTAAAGCAGATTCTGGAAAAGGTTATCAATATTCATGGTGCAACCAAGACAGCAGAAGTGCTTGATAGCATCAAGGCTATGGGTTATAAATATTCTACAAGAGCAGCTATGACGGTATCCATTTCTGATATGACTGTGCCAGCTGAAAAGCCAAAGATGCTTGAAGAAGCACAGGCAACAGTTGACCGTATTACAATGAATTTCCGTCGTGGTCTGATGACAGAGGAAGAACGTTACAAGGCTGTTGTTGAGACTTGGAAGGAAACAGATGATAAGCTGACACAGACGCTGTTAAGCGGTTTGGATCAGTATAATAATATCTTCATGATGGCTGACTCAGGTGCCCGTGGTTCTAGTCAGCAGATTAAGCAGCTTGCTGGTATGCGTGGATTGATGGCTGATACAACCGGTCGTACAATCGAGTTGCCTATTAAATCTAATTTCCGAGAAGGACTTGATGTATTGGAGTACTTCATGTCTGCACATGGTGCTAGAAAGGGTATGTCCGATACAGCGCTTCGTACAGCTGACTCTGGTTATCTGACAAGACGAATGGTAGATGTATGTCAGGATCTGATTATTCGTGAAATTGACTGTTGCGAAGGTAAGGACTATATTCCGGGAATGGAAGTAGCTGCATTCATGGATGGCAAGGAAACGATTGAAAGCTTAAAAGATCGTATTACAGGCCGATATTCTTGTGAAGATATTCATGATAAGGATGGAAATATTCTGGTAAAGAAGAATCACATGATTACTCCTAGCCGTGCAGCAAAAATCCTGAGTAAGGGCGTAACCGAGAAGGGTGAGCCTATTGAGAAGGTTAAGATTAGAAATATTCTATGTTGTAAGTCTCAGATTGGTATTTGTGCTAAGTGTTACGGTGCTAATATGGCAACAGGTGAAGCAGTAGGTATTATCGCTGCACAGTCAATCGGTGAACCTGGTACACAGTTGACCATGCGTACATTCCACAGTGGTGGTGTTGCCGGTGATGATATTACACAGGGTCTTCCTCGAGTTGAAGAGCTTTTTGAGGCAAGAAAGCCTAAGGGACTTGCTATTATTTCAGAAATCAGTGGTACAGCAACCATTAAGGATACAAAGAAGAAACGTGAAATTATCGTTTCCGATGGTATTAATGAGAAGACTTATCTGATTCCTTATGGTTCCAGAATCAAGGTTATGGATGGAGATGTTATCGAAGCCGGTGATGAACTGACAGAAGGTAGTGTAAATCCACATGACTTATTGGAGATTAAGAAGATAGGGGCTGTTCAGGACTATCTGTTACGAGAAGTTCAGAGAGTATACCGTCTGCAAGGTGTAGATATTGCTGATAAGCATATCGAGGTTATTGTTCGTCAGATGCTCAAGAAGAGACGTATTGAGACAAGCGGAGACAGTGATTTGCTTCCGGGAACTCTGGTTAACAGACTTGAGCTTGATGATATTAATGAAAAGCTTATTGCAGAAGGAAAAGAGCCGGCAGAAGCTAAGGATGTTATTCTTGGTATTACAAAGGCTGCTCTTGCTACGAACTCCTTCTTATCAGCTGCTTCCTTCCAGGAAACTACAAAGGTTCTGACAGAGGCAGCAATCAAGGGTAAGGTCGATCCATTAATTGGTCTGAAGGAAAATGTACTGATTGGTAAGCTGATTCCGGCTGGTACTGGTATGAAGAGATATCGTAACGTAAAGTTAGATTGTGATATGAATCTGGATGATACTTTAGATTTCGACGATGAAATTGATTTCGGAGGAGAAGACGAAGCATTTGACCAGATGGATGAAGACCAGGAAACAATAACAACTACTGAAGAATAAAAATAAAAGTATCGTGCTTTGTGCACGGTACTTTTTTGTATTATAGGAAATTGTTGTAACGTAGTGGTAGGAATGATTACCTCAGGGTATCAGCTCTTTTGCTTACAAAGATTGTAGTTTACAATTATGGTATTACATGAAGCTGTTCATCATACTCTAAATCACTTGTTGTCACAACTTTCCAGGAGTCAATTTGAAAGAATGCTTCTTCTTTTGTTTTAGGATATAGAAAAGTAAGTGTTACCTGTAAATTCTGTAAATCTGATATAGGAAAGGAATAGCTGGCAGGAATATTTTGTATCGCATTCCAATAGGCAGCTTCATCGTTAGATGAAAGATAGGCAGCCAAAAGTGTGCTATTCGTTTCTGCCAACATATCTTCTGCCTGATTGCAGCTTTCATAATAGTTTGCAGATCTTGCAAGTACCTTTTGGCTTAATTTTCTGTCCGAGTTTGCACTTACAAGAGACAGAATTCCAAAGGAAACAAGACATAATACGACAAAAATAAGGAGAATGGATGGAAGACCTATATTCATGGAAAATTTTGCTTTTTGATTCATAGGAAAAATCCCCTTTCTTAAACGTAGTATTTATGAATTAAGGAATTTCTTCACAGATAGCTGATAAATCTGATAATCTTTTTCACATAGCAAATCTGTAAAATCATTATAACTTGCATCAGAAGGAACACTCTTTGGAGATTTTGCAATATAAATATCCTGATAAGAAAAGCTTTCGTCTTTATAATTAACAGAAAAAACGACATAATAACTTTTCACAAATGAATCAACGTAGTTCCAGTTCTTATCAAAACAAAGTAAAAGATGATTATTAGAAGAAAAGGAAAGTTCCATGCTACAATCCTTATCAGAATAAAGCTCTTTTACAATGGAATAGTCTCCCATGTCTCCAAGAAATGGCTCGGCAAGATTTTGACTCCATAAAACGGCCTGATTTATTTCAATTGTTTCGCGACTAAGAAAATACGTCTTTACAAATAATTGCAGGCATATAGCAGCAGCTATAATAAAAAAGAAAATGGAAAGAACAAGTTCGATGAGAAAGAGACTGGATCTGGATGATTGTTTATTCATAATTGCCCTCCCCATTATCATGCATAGTGCTATGCAAGCTTACATAAATTGAGAATTCCTCTTCGCTAGTATCGGTAAAGCTTATCTTTAACAGGTTTGGAGTAAGCTGTGAAAAGGAAAGATTGTGAAGTTCCATAACCGGTTGACCGGCATCTAATGGAAGCTCAATATCGGTTCTGGCAAACAACTCATATAAATAGCCATCATATTCATAAAGCGATGTTGCATAAGTAATGTCATTGATGTTACTTGTCATCATAAGTATAGAGGTACCATCTTGGGATGTGATTTGGATAGAATCACAGGTATCAGATTGCCTTACTTTTTCCGTTATATATGCAATAGAAGTTCTGGATGAATAATTGGAATCCATCTGATGAACCGTTTTTTTATAAATATCCGCACCAAAAATAATGAGAAGTACGGAGGAAGAAGCAAAGACACAAAATAGAGACAAAACAAAAAGAATGTCAATCATATGACGACTTTCTGCATGTTTATTCATTCCAATTCCTCCTTATTCAGATGCATCTCTTGGGATAATCGTAATATCAGGCATGATATTAGAGCCAATAGAGGTATAATCAACAAAAAAATGTTCAGAATCATAGGAGATGCCATAATGTTCTTTCAGGTAATCCAAGCTTGGGGGATAAGTACCTTCAACAGCGTAACACTGCACGATACTTCGCCGGATAGCCTGCTCAAGGCTTTTGGCCTGTTCGTTGGAGGTTGTATCATCAACAGTATGAATTCCCTGAAAGAAGAAGGTAAAAAAAGACAAAAACAATAAAACAGAGAATAACTTCCATATAAAGTTAATAGGAATATTTGCATGATTACGAAAACGATTCATATAAAATCTCCTATCCTATACTAGACATAATACCAATCAAAGGCATAATAACAGATAGTAAAATAAGACCAACCATAAGGGAGAAGAAAATAACCAGGGTTGGCTCAATGGCACCAAGAATGCGATGCATGTGTGTTAAGGTGTCTTCCTCATAATAGGATGATATTTTGTTTAGAACAACATCTGTTTCTCCCGAACGTTGACCAATCTGCATCATTCGTAGATGCTTAGCCTGAAAAATACCGGCTTTTTTCATTGCTTCATATAGATAATCACCTTCAGAAATAGATTTGGAACAGATTTCTATTTTTTCAGAAACAACTTCATTATCAACAAGCAGCTGGGCAAGAGATAAACCATGAAACAAATCAACGCCGCTTGCAGTAATCAATGACATGGCATTAGCAAATCTTGCATAGGCAATACCGAGAAAAAAATTTCTTGTAAGTCTTCCTGTATGCAGACAGTGTTTTGCAAATTTTTGACATTTTGGAATTTGATAAACAATGAATATGCCTAAAGCAATTAGAATCGTAAAGAAAACCAAAATACCGGAAAGAGACTCAATGATCTTACCGATAGACATAAGCCTGGCTGCAACGCCTGATAATTCACTGCCAAGCTGAAGAAATACCTGATTAAATATAGGCAGAATCTTTGCAAGTAAAACGACAAGGATAATCAGCATTAATCCAATCATTATGAGAGGATAGCTGATGGCATTCTTAATAGAAGAAGAGATAGAACACTGTTGTTCATAATAATCTGCCAGCTTTTTTATGACGATATCAAGATTTCCGGATTCCTCACCAAGTAAAATCATGGAAATGACATAATCGGGAAATACATTAGTACCTTGTAAAGCTTCATGAAAGGACAGCCCATCTTTCAGAGCTGCCTCTAGTTGTTCTAAGATAGATTTTCCTTTTTTATCCGGAGTATCTTCGCACATAAGTACGATTGCCTCATAGGGTGTAATACCAGCAGGTAACAGAAGGGAGAGCTGACCACAAAAGGATGCAACCTCTTCCTGACTCAATTTCCTTTCCTTTTTCATAAGAATTCCCCAATTCCTTTAATAGATATATTTTGTTTTGTAATTACTTCCGTTTCCGATAAAGTTTTTAAGAGCTGTTTCACTGGAATTAGCAGCAAACGTAGGATCCATTAAGGACCAGTTTGCACCGTCAAATTCAATAATACCATTTACCCATCCAATATCTGTGATATAGGTGCTGATCCAAGCATGGTAGGCACTTCCGGCGTAACCAACTTCAAGTCTTGTAGGAATATTCTGACTACGAAGCATACTTGCCATAACGGCAGCGTAATCAAGGCAGATACCGGTACCGCTAAGCAGAATTTCATCAACATTGGAGGTATATCCACTTTGTACATTTGCAGCTTTATTATGATCATAAGAAATATTACTGGTTACATAGTTATATACCTTGGTAACCACCTCTAAATCGGTATTACAGCTTTGGGCAAGCTGCATTGCCTCAGAAACTACCTGACTTCCCATGTTAAAATTAACATATTGGTTAGGATAAAGGTTTGGACCAAATACATTTGTAATCGTTACTTTTATTGTCTGTGAAAGAGCAGTAGAATATTGATTGCCTGTAACATTTTCATATACTGCTACTTTATAGGATCCATCACCGGAGGAAAGAGGAAATGTTTCATAGCCTCCATGCAGATTATAGGTATAGGTAACACCATTTGCGCCGGTGATCTGTAGTTTTACCTTTGGATTTGTTCCTTTGTAATTTACCATGATGTAGCCTTCAGACGCATTAGAAGCGTCAATCGCAGCAAGAGCATTGGAATACACTGTAACACCGGAGGCTGTAGGAACAAGGCAAACTGGTGTATTACTTCTTGTTCCGGAATCCAGTGAAGCGAAAGATGCAACTGGTTCATCAGCAAGACTTACGGTAGATGAATCTGATACAGTTGAAGTTGTTGTATTTTGAGCGCAAGACATAAGAAGCATAGAACATATGGAAACAATAGAGGTAGTTAATAGTCCTTTTTTCATTTTATCAAAAACCTTTCCATTTTTAATGTGGTTCTCGTTCAGGCAGGAATATCAAGTAAAATATAAGAAACCATGTTAATAGTATGATGTGTAAACAAAATAAATGTAATTAATTTAATTATAATATGTATAAATTCAAATGTATAGGGGTTTTCTGAAAAGTTATATTATTTTTTGGATAGAATAACTAAAGACGAGCTATAGAATTTGAAGAGATTTGGGAAAAAAATTATTGACTTTTACAAAGCAGGAAAGTATAATAATCTAGCATGCGTATAAAACAGGCGTGTGCAAGTATATGAGGTGCCCGATTTTGGCATTGATTTAAGATTACAGGAGGTGAAAAAGAATGCCAACATTTAACCAATTAGTAAGAAAAGGACGTCAGGATATCACAAAGAAGTCTACTGCACCAGCTCTTCAGAGAGGATATAACTCTTTAAAGAAGAAAGCAACTGATACATCTGCTCCTCAGAAGAGAGGCGTTTGTACAGCAGTTAAGACAGCAACACCTAAGAAGCCTAACTCAGCTCTTAGAAAGATTGCCAGAGTTCGTCTTTCAAATGGTATGGAAGTAACAAGCTACATCCCAGGTGAAGGTCATAACTTACAGGAGCATAGTGTTGTTCTTATCAGAGGCGGCCGTGTTAAGGACTTACCAGGTACAAGATACCACATCATCAGAGGTACACTTGATACTGCAGGAGTTGCTAACAGAAAGCAGGCTCGTTCCAAGTATGGAGCTAAGAGACCAAAGGCTGGTAAATAATTCATTTACCATGTACTCGAAAACTAATTAGTGTTGGGATTCTGATTTAATACCTTATTTAAATAGAAAACCGCACGAACACAAGTTTTTAAATGTGAGTACCGTTGATTTAATCAAGTAATGACGTAAGTCATTATCAATAATTAAGGAGGGAAGAACCGTGCCACGTAAAGGACATATTCAAAAAAGAGACGTATTAGCGGATCCTATTTACAACAACAAAGTGGTTACAAAGCTTATCAACAACGTTATGTTAGATGGTAAGAAGGGCGTAGCTCAGAAGATTGTATACGGAGCATTCGCAAGAGTTGAAGAAAAAGCACAGAAGCCTGCATTAGATGTATTTGATGAGGCTATGAACAACATCATGCCATTGCTTGAGTGTAAGGCAAGACGTATCGGTGGAGCAACTTACCAGGTACCATTGGAAGTTAAGCCGGAGCGTCGTCAGACACTTGGTCTTCGTTGGTTAGTAATGTTTTCTCGTAAGAGAGGCGAAAAGACCATGGAAGAAAAACTTGCAAACGAAATTCTTGACGCAGCTAACAATACAGGTGCAGCTGTTAAGAGAAAAGAAGATATGCATAAGATGGCTGAAGCTAATAAGGCTTTCGCACATTATAGATTCTAGTTGGAAATGCTTGGGCACGAAGTTTCGTCTTCGTGTGCCGGCTTTCTTGAGTATTTAAGGAGGAAAAACCTTGGCTGGAAGAGAATATCCATTAGAGAGAACCAGAAACATTGGTATTATGGCTCATATCGATGCGGGTAAGACTACTCTTACAGAACGTATCTTATACTATACCGGTGTTAATTATAAGATTGGTGATACACACGAAGGTACTGCTACCATGGACTGGATGGAACAGGAGCAGGAAAGAGGTATCACAATTACATCAGCCGCAACAACATGTCATTGGACACATCAGGAAAATGCTAAGGCTCAGCCTGGTGCTTTAGAGCATCGTATCAATATCATTGATACTCCTGGCCACGTTGACTTCACAGTAGAAGTAGAGCGTTCTCTTCGTGTACTTGATGGTGCTGTAGGTGTTTTCTGTGCAAAGGGTGGTGTTGAACCTCAGTCAGAAAACGTATGGCGTCAGGCTGATACCTACAATGTACCAAGAATGGCTTTCATCAATAAGATGGACATCTTAGGAGCTAATTTCTATGGCGCTGTAGATCAGATTAGAACAAGATTAGGTAAAAATGCTATTGTTCTTCAGTTACCTATTGGTAAGGAAGATGATTTCAAGGGTATCGTTGATTTAATGGAAATGAAAGCTTACATCTACAATGATGATAAGGGCGATGATATTACCATTACTGATATCCCGGCAGATATGGCTGATGATGCAGCTTTATACCATGATGAGATGGTAGAGAAAATCTGTGAATTAGACGATGATTTAACAATGCAGTATCTTGAAGGTGAAGAACCTTCTGTAGAACAGCTTAAGGCTGCTTTAAGAAAGGGTACTTGCGAATGTACAGCAGTTCCGGTTTGCTGTGGTTCTGCATATAGAAACAAGGGTGTTCAGAAGTTATTGGATGCAATTCTTGATTACATGCCTGCACCAACAGACATTCCTGCTATTAAGGGTGTTGATTTGGAAGGTAATGAGATTGAAAGACATTCTTCTGACGAAGAACCGTTTGCAGCTCTTGCATTTAAGATTATGGCTGACCCGTTCGTTGGTAAGCTTGCATTTTTCAGAGTTTACTCTGGTACAATGAACTCAGGTTCTTATGTATTAAATGCAACAAAGGATAAGAAGGAACGTGTTGGACGTATCTTGCAGATGCATGCAAACAAGAGACAGGAGCTTGATAAGGTATACTCCGGTGATATTGCAGCAGCAGTTGGATTTAAGTTTACAACAACAGGTGATACAATCTGTGATGAACAGCATCCTGTAATTCTTGAGTCTATGGAATTCCCAGAACCAGTTATCGAGCTGGCTATTGAGCCAAAGACTAAGGCAGGACAGGGTAAGATGGGTGAAGCTCTTGCAAAACTTGCAGAAGAAGATCCTACTTTCCGTGCTCATACAAATCAGGAAACAGGTCAGACTATCATTGCTGGTATGGGCGAACTTCATCTTGAAATTATCGTTGACAGACTTCTTCGTGAATTTAAGGTAGAAGCTAACGTTGGTGCTCCTCAGGTTGCATACAAGGAAGCTATTACCAAGGCTGTTGATATTGATAGTAAGTATGCTAAGCAGTCTGGTGGTCGTGGTCAGTACGGTCATTGTAAAGTTAAGTTCGAGCCTATGGATGCTAACGGTGATGAACTCTTCAAGTTCGAATCAACAGTTGTTGGTGGTGCTATTCCTAAGGAATATATCCCTGCTGTTGGTGAAGGTATTGAGGAAGCAACACATGCAGGTATCCTTGGTGGATTCCCGGTTGTTGGTGTACATGCTACTGTTTATGATGGATCTTATCATGAAGTTGACTCTTCTGAAATGGCATTCCATATTGCAGGTTCTCTTGCATTTAAGGAAGCTATGCAGAAAGCAGCTCCAGTATTGTTAGAGCCTATCATGAAGGTAGAGGTAACAATGCCTGAAGAATACATGGGTGATGTTATCGGTGATATCAACTCTCGTCGTGGACGTATTGAAGGTATGGAAGATATCGGTGGCGGTAAGATGGTTAAGGCTTATGTTCCACTTGCTGAAATGTTCGGTTATTCTACTGACTTGCGTTCTAAGACACAGGGACGTGGAAACTACTCTATGTTCTTCGAAAAATATGAGCAGGTTCCAAAGTCTGTTCAGGATAAAGTACTTGCTGCAAAGGCAAAATAGTATTTTGATAAATTATACTTGAAAAACCTCAACTATTCTAATATAATCAGAATAGTTGAGTGTAGTTTTGAAGTATGAAACTAATTTAATTATTTATATCTTTTAAGGAGGACTTTTAAAAATGGCAAAGGCTAAATTTGAAAGAAGCAAACCACATTGTAACATTGGTACCATTGGACACGTTGACCATGGTAAAACAACTTTAACAGCAGCTATTACAAAAGTATTGGCTGCAAGAGTACCTGGTAATGAGAAGGTAGATTTTGAAAATATTGATAAGGCTCCAGAAGAGAGAGAACGTGGTATCACAATTTCTACAGCTCACGTTGAGTATCAGACAGAGAAGAGACACTATGCACACGTTGACTGCCCAGGCCATGCTGACTATGTAAAGAACATGATCACTGGTGCTGCCCAGATGGATGGTGCTATCTTAGTTGTTGCTGCAACTGATGGTGTTATGGCTCAGACAAAGGAGCATATCCTTCTTTCTCGTCAGGTAGGTGTACCTTACATCGTAGTATTCATGAACAAGTGTGATATGGTTGATGATCCAGAGTTACTTGAATTAGTAGAAATGGAAATCACAGAGCAGCTTGAAGAATATGATTTCACAGATTGCCCTATCGTTAGAGGTTCAGCTTTAAAGGCTCTCGAAGATCCAATGGGTGAGTGGGGAGACAAGATTATGGAACTTATGAACACTGTTGATGAGTATATTCCAGATCCTGTACGTGCTACAGATCAGCCATTCCTTATGCCTATCGAAGATATCTTCACAATTACAGGTCGTGGTACTGTTGCTACTGGTAGAGTAGAGCGTGGTGTTCTTCATGTAAATGAGGAAGTTGAAATCGTTGGTATCAAGGAAGAAACAAAGAAGACAGTTGTTACTGGTATCGAAATGTTCCGTAAGCTTCTTGATGAGGCTCAGGCTGGTGATAACATCGGTGCTCTTCTTCGTGGTATCCAGAGAACTGAAATCGAAAGAGGTCAGGTTCTTGCTAAGCCAGGTACTGTAACTTGCCATAAGAAGTTTACAGCTCAGGTTTACGTATTAACAAAGGATGAAGGTGGACGTCATACTCCTTTCTTCAACAACTACAGACCTCAGTTCTACTTCAGAACAACAGACGTTACAGGTGTTTGTGAATTACCAGCTGGTACAGAAATGTGTATGCCTGGTGATAACGTAGAAATGACAATCGAACTGATTCACCCAATCGCTATGGAGCAGGGTCTTACATTCGCTATCCGTGAAGGTGGTAGAACTGTAGGTTCAGGCCGTGTTGCTACAATCATCGAGTAATTAATATTTTATATAGTGTAAGCGCGTAAATTAAGAAGGCTTCCAAGGGTTTCCTTGGGAGCCTTTTTTGTCTAGTGAAATAAAGGATTTACAGGTTACAGGTTATCATTGGTATTTGATTGATTATGTTAACCATATTATGGTATGATAGTGATAAAAATAATATATGAGGTGCTAATACATGAAAACATCGGAAATTATTGTATTTATTATCTATCTTGCATTTATGCTTTCCATAGGTGTATTTTTCTTCTTTAAGGATAAGAATGGTGGTGAAAAAACCTATTTTCTTGGAGGACGTCAGATGGGAGCATGGGTTGCAGCCCTGTCAGCCGGAGCATCGGATATGAGTGCATGGGTACTCATGGGACTTCCAACATCTATTTATGCCCTGGGATTAGGACAAGTATGGATTTCGGTTGGTCTTGCGATTGGCTACACGATAAGCTGGCTATTGGAAGCACCGAGACTTCGCCGTTTTTCTATTGTTGCAAATGATTCTATTACTGTTCCACAATATTTGACAAATCGTTTTCTGTCGAAGTCACGTGCATTACAGATAATCTGTGCGGTTGTATTTCTTGTAGCGTATACCATTTATGCAGCTTCCAGCATTAAAGCATGTGGAACCTTGTTTAATACCGTTATTGGAATGGATACCACAGTCGCAATGTATCTGGCGGCAGCTATTATTATCAGTTATACATTTCTTGGTGGTTTTTCGGCTGTGTGCTGGACTGATTTTTTCCAAGGATTGTTAATTCTGGGTGCGATGTTGATTGCACCGATTTTTGCAGTAGCGATACTTGATCCTGCTTCTTCAGCAACAGTACCGGTGGAGTATTGGAATGTGTTTTCAAGTTGGACGGATATCTTATCGGGTCTGGCATGGGGGCTTGGTTACTTTGGTATGCCTCATATCATTATCCGGTTTATGTCGCTTAAATCGCAAAAAGAGTTAAAGAAATCTGCTAAGATTGGTATTACCTGGACTATTTTAATTCTGTTTTTCTCAGCTATGATTGGTGTTGTAGGCCGTATGTTCATAGGGTTTGATGAAAGTATCAACCAGAATTCCTTAGTATTTATCGCTATTGTTCGTAGAATATTTCCGGGAGTGATTTCGGGTATTTTACTTTCCGCTGTGTTGGCAGCATCCATGAGCACTGCAGACAGCCAGCTTCTTGCTGCAGCATCAGCGTTTGCAAGTGATGTTTATAAGCCTGTTATTCGTAAAGATAAGGCCAGCGACAAAGAAATGCTTTGGATAGGACGAATGGTGGTTCTTATGATTGCCTTATTAGCACTGGTCATTGCTTCAAATCCAAATGCCGGTTCCATCATGGCGTTGGTATCAAATGCATGGGGAATATTTGGTGCAGCGTTTGGACCAACCATTTTACTTAGTCTTTTCTGGAAGCGTTTCAACTTTCAAGGGGCTGTAGCAGGTATACTTGTAGGTGCTATTGTAGATATCGGCTGGTTTGTATTGCTTGCTTCAACAGGACTTTATGAGTTACTTCCTGGATTTATTGCAGGTTTGCTTGCAGCAATTCTTGTATCTTTGTGTACGAAAAAGCCGTCTAAAGAAGTGCAGAAATTGTTTGAGGATGCACTTCATTACGAAGAATAGATGAAAATAAATAGTATTATAAATGATAGAGAAAGGTTTCTAAGATGATTCTTAGAGCCTTTTTTTATATCAAAATAATAGCTACATTTACAAAAGCCTTACATGATGTTTACATGACCATGGTGTCTTCTTTTTAAGAAACAGGTTATAGTAAAGGGGGAGAAGGCATAAAAATTTATGAAAATTCTTCCGTTAGAAATAAAGTATAACAGTAGGTTATTGCGAACAAATATGTAAAAGTGGAAGGAGCTGAATGCCTAATGAAGAAAACATATGTCATTGATACCAATATATTAATTCTGTCGCCCTATGCAATCGAATGCTTTGAGGATAATGATCTGGTAATTCCTCTTGTGGTTGTAGAAGAATTGGATGGGCTAAAAAAGGCTGACGGAGAAAAGGGAGCAAATGCAAGGCAGGCAGTAAGGCTTCTTGAAAACTACAGAAATAAGGGGAATCTGCTTATAGGAGTACAGCTACAGGGTGGTGGAATTCTTCGAATAGAAAAAAATTATGTAAATATAGCATTACCGGAGGATTTACCGGATGACAAGGCGGATAATCGTATTCTTAAGGTGTGTAAAGGACTCAATGATGAAAAAGAAAAGGAAGGGCAGATTATTCTTGTATCTAAGGATTTAGTACTTAGGCTTAAGGCACAGATTCTGGGAATAAAGGCTGAGGACTATACGACAGAGCAGATTTCAGATGATGATGTAGGATACACAGGGCGGTGTGAGGTTTTTGTACCGGATGCATTGTTTAAGGGATTTAAAAAGAAGGGAATTGATGTCGGCGAAGCCTTTCAGACTGATGAAGATGGCAAGACCGTGAAAGCAGAACTTGTAGAAAATGAGTTTGTCATACTGAAATCCGACCAGTCATTGAAGAAAACACTTCTTGGAAGAGTGGAGAATGGCAGAATTCTTCCATTGAACTATAAGAAAAGTAAGCCTTATGGAGTATCTCCGAGGAATGTAGGACAGTATTTCATGCAGGAGCCACTAATGGCAGATGCCCAAAAAGCACCTTTAGTCATTATAAAAGGAATGGCTGGTACAGCAAAGACTTTTTATTCTTTAGCAGTTGGAATGGAAAAGGTATATGGAAATCCTACCGGAGAATATCGAAGGATTATCGTGTGCAGAACGAATGCACAGTTTGATGATGATATAGGTTATCTTCCGGGAAATGAACAGGAAAAGATAGCACCTTTGATGCGCCCTATTATTGATAACCTTGAGCAGATACTTGATTCTAATGAAGCAGAGCGATACAAGGATGAAATGATGCTTTCTGATAAAATAGAAGAAATCTTTGAAAGAGGCATTATCCAGACAGAAGTCTTGAATTTTATCAGAGGGCGTTCCATTGCAAAAACATACCTGATTATAGATGAGGCACAGAATATGACGCCGAATCAGGTAAAGGGAATCATAACAAGAGCAGGAAAAGGAACTAAAATCATTTTGCTCGGAGATCCTAATCAGATTGATAAGCCGTTTCTGGATGAAAAGACAAATGGATTAAGCTATGCGGCAAAGCATATGAAAGGAAGTCCTTACTGATATCAAATAACACTTTCGGCAGAGGAATGTGAGCGATCCTTGCTTGCTCTGGATGCTGTTAAGAGATTGTAAGTATTAAGAAAAGTGCAAATTTTTGTGAGATGATGCCATGTGGCATCATCTTTTTTAGGTTATGTATCACTAAATATAAGATATCATATGGAAAATCTCCTAAAAAGGAAGAGCTGCAGACGATACTGAACGGATATTATGGTGCAAATGATAACTGTAAACATGGTGATCAAGCCTGTACAGCAGTTGACAAATGTGATTACCGACATGACAGACGGAGATTTTACCATTGAAGTAAAATCTAAGAATAATGATGAAATAGGAATCATGAGCAAACGTGTAGAAAAGTTTATTTCTGCAATGCGTTCCATGATTGCTTCGATTCATTCTGTTTCAGAACAGTTAAGCAGTCAGGCAAATACGAGCGATGTTTTATCAGGTCAGATGTACGATGCTTCCAGACTGCAAAGTCAATCTATGAAAGAACTGAATAGCACAGTGGAACAGTTATCTCTTTCTGTTACGGAAATTGCTGAAAATGCGACTACGTTAGCTATGGTAGTTGCCGATACAAGAGACGATGGCGAACAAGTTAACATAAAAATGAATAAAACGGTTGATGTTTCCCAAAAAGGAAAAACAGATATCCAGCATATTAGTGAAGCTATGGAGGAAATCAATGAATCTGTACATAAATTAAAGGTTGCCATTAATAAAGTGGGAAAGGCCTCTGGGGAAATAACCAATATTACAGGTGTCATTGGTGAGATTGCAGATCAAACGAATTTACTATCTTTAAATGCATCCATAGAGGCTGCCAGGGCAGGTGAGGCAGGAAAGGGATTTGCTGTTGTAGCGACGGAAATCGGTGCGCTTTTAACCGATACGATTAAGCAGACAGCAAGCTCTCAGAAAACTACGGAGAAGGCAGCAGAGCGAATGGTGTGAAGCAGACATTACAGGCAAGTGGTAAGACAATAAATTATGCCTTTGAAGATTATGCAAATTGGGAAACAGATCAGGCAAAGGAATTGTTTGAAATTTTCTTACAGACAGGTTCCCCGGTTGATTGTGTTATCTGCAATAATGATGGAATGGCACTTGGAGTAGTGGAGGCATGTAAGGAGGCTGGAATTGATCTGAGTACCCTGCCGGTATTGGGGGTAGATGCTACAGCAGATGGCTGTGAAGCAATCAAGAATGGAGAAATGGCATTTACCGTTTATCAGTCAGGACTTGGGCAGGGGCAGAAAGCGGTAGAAATGGCAATATGCCTTGCAAACAATACGAACGGACAAGATGTCGAAGGAATTACAGAAGATGGATTGTATGTATGGGTTCCTTTTGAAAAGGTAGATAGTAGTAATGTCTCAGAATATGCAAGTAAATAATAGTATTCTATAATAAAATAACCTTCGGGCAAGTTCGATAGTCCGAAGGTTATTTTTTGCTATCTTATTCTTTTGTGTTTATCATGTCTGCTCCTTTTGTTTTTTTTAGTGTCAACATTTGCTCTTTATGTATGTGCTCTTCCTTACTCATATCTGATTTGTACTGTAGAACCAATTTGGTAAGCTTAATCGAGATGGAGCCTATTACCAAGAGTATGATAATGAGCATAGGTAAGGCTGATAATGTAGATAGTTCATTGACCAATAATTGACTATAAAGAACAAGATAATTCTCTGCTATTGTATATGCTGTTTTGAGTGAGGAAATAGTACCACTATAAAGATATAGACAATTACGAGTTCTAATGATACAATTACTGACAAAATAAATGAGGGAGGTATCTATTATGAATAAGTCAAAAGCACTAAAGTCAGGTGATAAGGTCGCAATTGTCAGTCTTTCCAGCGGAATGTTAGGAGAAGAATTCTGTAGCCACAATATTGCGATTGGTGGAGATGACACCTATCGGTTGCTGCCATATCTCTTGGAGGATGAAGGGTTTGTAGAAGCAGTGAAGAAGCATCCAAAGCTTTTTACCGGATTTTCAGATACTACGATTAATCATCTGATGCTATATAAGCTTGGTTTATCAACGTTTTATGGACCAAACTTTATTTGCGATTTGGGTGAAATAGCAAATGATATGCTTCCCTACACGAAGAAAGCCTTTGAGGGTTATTTTGAAGGTAATGAGGTGAAGGAAATCCTTGCAAGTGATATCTGGTATGAGGAGAGAGAGGATTTCTCAAGAAATGCCATTGGAACGGATCGAGTGGTACATAAAGAACAGAGAGGCTTTGAGCTATTGCAGGGAAAGGCCAAGTTTCAGGGCAGACTCTTAGGAGGCTGTCTTGAGAGCTTTTATGATATCCTGGAAGGGACACGGTATGATGATGAGTCGCAGACTTGCAGGAAATACGGTCTTTTCCCAACAATTGAGGAATGGAAGGATAAGATTCTGTTTATTGAAACGTGTGAGGAAAAGCCAACACCTGAGCTGTTTCGAAAAGAATTGTCAGCCTTGAAAAAACAAGGAATATTTAATGTGATAAGCGGTATCATTGTCGGTAAGCCACAGGATGAGACTTATTATGAAGAGTATAAGAAGATATATCCTGAAGTGATTGAGAATAAAGAACTTCCTATACTTTATAATGTAAACTTCGGACATGCAACGCCAAGATGTGCATTACCTTACGGAGCTGATGTGCTTGTTGATGCCGTGGGAAAGAGAATCGTGATACTGGAGTCACCGTTTGAAACGTAAATAGGAAACGATAATATAAAAGTGCTGTCGATTTACAAGACAGCACTTCTGACTAGTTATAATTATTGATACAAGGCTGGAACATGCTCTTGTCGATACCACAGTCAGGGCAAACCCAATCGTCCGGAAGATCCTCAAAGGCTGTGCCTGGAGCGATTCCGTGCTCAGGATCACCTTTTTCAGGGTCATATGTGTAGCCACATGGATTACAGAAATATTTTTGCATAATGTTAAATCTCCTTTCAAAATTACATAAATAAATGACTAGTAATTAATAATAATCTGACATTTACAACTGTGTATGTCAATTAAACTTAATATAATGACTATTATATTAAAATGCGTGTTCAATTATAAAATAGTACTTTTCTGCAAAGACTTATCAATGGATAGAAAAGCAGGAGGGGAACGCATATGCAATCAATTTGGAATAAAACGACACAAGTGTCACCAAGAAAGGAATTAAAGGAAGATATTGTAGCTCAAAATGTAGTAATCGGAGCTGGAATGGCAGGAATTCTCATCGCATACTTTTTACAAAAGAAGGGGTTAGAGGTGATTGTGTTAGAAGCTGACCACATTGCAGGAGGACAAACCAAGAATACGACAGCAAAGATTACCAGCCAGCATGGCTTGTTTTATCATGATATGATAAAAAAGGCAGGATTCCAACAGGCAAAAGGCTATGCCGAGGCGAATGAAGCGGCAATCCAGACATATGAAGAAATCATCAGGGAGGAAGGAATATCATGTCAGTTTGAGAGACTTCCTTCCTTTTTGTATTCCTTGGAGGGGGAAGGGAAAGATCGGCTTAGAAAAGAAGCAGAGGCAGCAAAGAAGCTGGGAATAGATGCTTGCTTTATAGATAAGGACAAAATACAGGAACTGCCATTTGAAGTATCAGGGGGAGTACGCTTTGCAAATCAGGCACAATTTCATCCTATAGAATTTATCAAGGCATTGGCAAAGGGGATTACCATTTATGAGAATACGAATGCTTTATCGGTACATGGTCATGTGATTATTTCGGACAAGGGGCGAATAACCGCAGAAAATATTATTTTTGCAACGCACTATCCATTTCTTAATGTACCGGGCTTTTATTTTATCCGGCAGCATCAGGAAAGAAGCTATGTGCTGGTGTTAGAAGGAAAGGAAGTACCAGATGAGCTTTCCGGAATTTATTATGGTATCGACAAGGGAGGACTCTCTCTTCGTAGTGCAGAGGGAAAGCTGTTACTGGGTGGTGGTTCCCATAGAACAGGAAAAAAGGTCTGTCATTGTGAGAAAATAGGATATTCTTATTTGAGAGAGCAGGCGCAGAAATATTATCCGAACGCAAAAGAGACTGCAAGCTGGGCTGCACAGGACTGTATGCCGCATGACAGGATTCCATTCATAGGAAAATATTCTATATTCAGACCATATTGGTATGTAGCAACAGGCTTTCAGAAGTGGGGAATGACATCTTCTATGATTGCTGCCATGATCATCAGTGACCAAATAAGTGGAAAAAAGAATCCTTATGCAGCCGTGTTTACACCGCAACGCTTGTTATTTCGGGCGGGAATTAAAAATCTCTGCCTTGATATTGGCGAAAGCGTGGCAGGCCTTACAAAAGGGCTATTTGGGAAAAAGGAAGAAAGATGTACGCATATGGGATGTCACTTGACTTGGAACGAAGAGGAGAAAAGCTATGACTGTCCATGCCATGGTTCACGTTTTGATCAGGAAGGAAAAGTAATCGATAATCCGGCTCAAAAACATTGTAAAAATATATAATCTGGATTATAATAATCATGATTATAAAAGCGAGAAGGTGTGTCTATGTTTATCGGAAGAAAAGACGAATTAAAGTTTTTGGAAGAGCGGTATCAATCAAAAGAGGGACAACTGATTGTACTTTATGGACGAAGAAGAGTTGGTAAGACAGAAACCCTACGCTTTTTTTGCAAAGGCAAGCCGCATGTTTTTTACTCATGTACAGAATGTACAGACGAGCAGCAGCTAAGTGCCTTTAGTGAGAGGATGTTAAGGACTGGAATGCCAGCTTCACAGTATTTAAGTACTTTTTCTTCATGGGAACAGGCAATCAGAAGTGTATTAGAATTGCCGGGGAGTCAGAAGAAATTATTAATTATTGATGAATTCCCTTATATGGTCAAGGCAAATAATCAAATTCCCTCCATTCTTCAGAATTTGTGGGATCAGATTTTAAAGGATTCTTCTGTCATGATAATTTTATGTGGAAGTGCAATGTCTTTTATTGAAAAAGAAATTCTGGCAGAGAAGAATCCTCTTTATGGGCGGGCAACCGGAATCCTAAAAATGCAGGAAATGAGTTTTTATGATGCAATACAGTTTGTCCCAAACTATAGTCCGGAGGATAAGATTGCTGTCTATGCTGTGTTAGGCGGAATTCCGCATTATTTGAAGCAGTTCCATGATGAAATACCCTTGTCAGAGAATATTAAGCAAAATATTCTTACAAGGGGAAGTATACTGTACAGTGAAGTAGAATTCCTCATGCGGCAGGAGTTAAGAGAAACAACAACATATAATACTATTATTACAGCAGTTGCATTAGGAAATACGAAGTTGAATGACATCTATACAAAAACGCAGATTGAAAAAACGAAGCTAAGTGCTTATTTGAAGAATTTATTGGATCTTGGAATTTTATGCCGTGAGTTTTCCATGGCAGATGCTACAAAAGAAAAGGCAAATGTGCAAAGGGGAATCTATAGACTTACAGATAATTTTTTCCGTTTTTGGTATGCATTCGTATTTCCAAATCTGTCAGAATTAGAAAGCGGAGATGTTGATGGTATATGGGATTATGTGGTTCATGACAAAATGGATTCCTTTGTTTCTTATATATTTGAGGATATATGTAAACAGTATTTACGTTTAAAAAATCAAAAAAATGAATTGCCTTTTCATTTTACCAAGATTGGAAGATGGTGGAATAAAACAGACGAGATTGATATTTTTGCAAAGGATGCGGAAGGAAGTCATATTTTAGTTGGAGAATGTAAGTATAGAAATAGTCCATTTCCATTAGCAGAGCTTGTAAAGCTTCAGAAGAAACTCCCAAAAGAGGAAGGAAAGACTGTTGATTGTTGGATATTTTCAAAGTCCGGATTTACAGAGGACACGATAGAAGCAGCAGAGAAACAGAAAATCTCTATGATATCTTTGGAAGAAATCATAGAGCCTCGAACCTGACTTAGGAGGAGCGATCTTTATTCATAAATCAACGGGAATGTATATGTGTAGAAAATAGGGGAAGCGAAAGAAATGCAACTTACCCTGCCAGAATGCATCTTATCCGCCAAAAACTTCTCTCTAAATGATTGGTATGTTACGATTTACCCATACAAAACAACAATTTAGAGAGGTTAGATTGAAAAATCCATAAACGGAAGATTTTTCAATCGGCAAATTTGTGCAAAGCACAAATTTGCAGGATTGCAGAAAGGCAGGGAAATTAAGATGAAAAAAAGAAACATCATTTTATTAATTATTGCAGCTATTATTGTATTATCTGTTGTTATTACGCCAAAGATACTATTTCCGAAACATGAGGAGCCAAAAGTTACCGGTAATCATGAAGTTTGTGTTATGATGGATACATGGACGGATGTGAATCGTAAGGAAACTTATTCTAAGGAAGATGAAAACCGTTTCGTGACAGTAAAGTTCTGGTACCCTAAGGAAGAGGGAACTTATCCGCTTGTAGTCTTTTCCCATGGAGCGACCGGAATGATAGACAGTAATTATTCTACCTGTATGGAGCTTGCTTCGAACGGTTATGTCGTAGTATCGATAGGTCATACCTATCAGGCAATCTATGTAGAGGATGTAAATGGGAAGAAAACCTTTATTAATGGAGAATTCTTCAATCAAGTCATGACAGATAACGGTTCTGATGATTCGGATCACGAAAGAGCAGTGTATGAGAATAGTCAGAAATGGATGGAAGTCAGAACAGGCGATATGAATTTTGTGTTAGATACGATCATTGCAAAATGCGAAGCAAAAGAAGATGATGTATTTTGCAGAATCAACTTAGATGAAATCGGTCTGTTTGGACATTCACTTGGTGGAGCAACAGCCGTTGCAGTAGGAAGACAGCGTAATGATATCGATGCGGTTATTGATTTAGAGGGAACGATGCTTGGAGAGTATGAAGACTATGAAAATGACAATTATGTCATAAATAGTGAGCCATATCAGGTGCCCCTGCTGGATGTAAACTCAGGTGCTGTCTATGAAGCGGCAAAGAGCATGGAAAACAGGGAGTACGTGAATTTTTATGTTGGCAGAAATGCAGCAGATTTTCATGAAGTTGTCTTTCAGAATATATCTCATTTGAACTTTACTGATTTACCATTGATATCTCCAATCCTTGCAAAAATGCTTGGGACGGAGGATGTTAATAATAATGCAAAGGAATGCATTGAGACAGTAAATGATATGGTACTTCACTATTTTGACTATTATTTAAAGGGCACAGACGAGCTTATGATAGAGGAGGAATACGTTATCCCTTCCAAATAGTGTCCGGAAAGGTAACGAGCAATGAAAGTCACAATCAGAAAGATTTTAAACAGGGAGAATGAGCAGGTCATCATCGAATGTACTGAGATTACTCCTGAAGTAAAGGATATCAGGGCATATGCGTTGTCCAAGGGAACTACCTTAACAGGAATTGTAAAGGAGAGCAAGCTCGAACGCTTTGAACTGCAGGATGTTTATTATTTTGAAGCCCTGGATGAAAAGGTCTTTGCCTATACAAAGGATAAAGTATATGAAATCAAAGGCAGATTGTATGAGATTGAAGAGGCTTATACTGCATATCACTTTGTAAGATGCTCAAAGTCGGTTGTGATCAATTTAATGCTGCTTGGAAGTATCAGTCCGGCACTAAATGGAAGATTCTTTGCACATATGAAGAATGGTGAAAAGCTGATTATTTCCAGGCAGTATGCTCCGGTAATCAAGTCAATCGTCATGGGGGATGGTAAGGATGAAAAATAGAGGATTAGGGATACAATTTATGCTGGTTTTCTTTATCGTTACGGCATGCGTCACGATACTGAGTGGTATTTTAGGAATGGTATTTATGCCGGATGTACGCTTTGGGTATGAGGCATTTCTATCGCCGCCGATTTTTGGCTTTTTATCTGCCCTGTCAGGGGTGGCAACCAAGTCAAGAAAAGAGCTTTCGGTCGGTCAGATGTTGTTTCGAGAGTTCCTACAGCTTTTACTTATTGAGGTTATGGTGTTTGGCGTGAATTATGTATTCGGAACAACCTTTGAATGGGAATTAAGTGTTACACTTGCCATAGGTATAGCGATTATATTTGTTGTTGTATATGCGGTATTATGGCTGAACGACCAGAGAAGTGCGATGGCATTTAATGCAAAATTGGTAGAATTTCAAAAAAATCAGGAAGTGTAAAAAAGCTTGGAAACATCAGTGTTTCCAAGCTTTTTCGATAGATATACTATACCACAAAATTGCAAAAAATTCAAGACTGGTAAGGTATTTGAGAAAGGTCCATAATACAAATTCTCAATAAAGAAAGCGGTAGAGAGAGGTTAGAAAGGGAGGGTAACGATATTATGAAGGAGCAGTTTGAAACGGTATGCTTTGGCGACTTGAATTATTTAGAGAGCACATGTCTTGATATTTTTGCTCAGGCAATCAGGGCAGGATATCAGGGATATCGGAGGTCTGATGGGAAAGGAGAATTTGAACAATTTGATATTGTACCAAGATGGGATAGAGAGCTGTATTTAGAAACCTTGAGAGAGCTTTGCTGGAGCTAAGTATAAGGAGGGGGAGGATATTGTATGGAGCAAATATCATTTGAAATGGAAGAGCTTCTTCCTATTGTGGCGCAGCTTGCAGAACAGTATGCAGGGTATGAGAGTACATCGGTGACCTATGAGCGGGCAGAGCTGCTTATGGAGGCTGTCATTTATTGTATTCATGAGTATGAAAGGTCAGATAAACATGACATTACTGTCGGAAAAATAACGGCAAAGGACGCATATAAGGCTGGTATGAAGCTGGTTCAGGAAAAGGTTGAGCACCTTATGGGAGAATATGAAGAAATGATGCAGGATTTTTGCGATTATGGAAATCATGCTCTTAGAGATACGGTTCGAAAGGGAATTCCGGCATTCCTAAAAAGGTATGATATAAAATATGAACCGCAGAATACCATACTTACGTTGGATTATCCCGTTTTAACAGATTTGCATCAGTATTCAGGAATTGACAGAGTTTATCTGTACGTCAGGGCTATTGCGGTGGAACAGAGTTTTTTGAGGCGATATGACAAGGAGTATGTAAGAGAGATCTTGAATGCATATTCAGGAGATTATGCAGATATGCTGGAGAATGTTGCAAGTATTGTATTTATGAATACTGTAGGGCATATTCTTGCAAATAGACCAATGACTGTAGAGCTTGAAGGAACCGATTATCAGAGAATCCAGTCAGAATTTAAAACGGGTACGTTAAGTATAGAGAGGGTACGGTTATTGGCAGAAGAGTTCCTGAATCAATCCATCCTTAAAAGAGAATACAACACATGGAACAGTGAGCTTTCCCGTTGCCTTATATGAATGGAAGGGAGAAAGCGAATGGCATGTAGTTCCACATTGGCATGAAGAATTAATATCAAGAAGGATTTGGAATTCAAGAGCTTTGAACGGGGCGGGGCAGATGAGCTTGCAGAGTTCATCGGGGAAAATGGTCATTTCTCTACGATGTTTGATTTTTCGGCACATTCATTGACCTTTGGAGAGCATGGCTGGTATGACAGCAAGCCGGTAGAATTTGAGGATTTGAAGAAAGTAATTTTTCACTCTCAGCTTGAATGTCAGGGTGTTGGGTTCCTTGCCAATATTATTGAGAATCATGATGAACCAAGAGGTGCGAATCGTTATTTGCCGGAGTATCTTCAGAATGAAACAGGTATTAAGATGCTGGGAACAATTAGTGTACTGCTTCGTGGGATTCCTTTTCTGTATCAGCGACAGGAAATCGGTATGCGTAAT
>JALEWA010000151.1 GCA_022788085.1 Lachnospiraceae bacterium | reverse complement strand
AAAAGTGGATAAAGTACCAAAGTTTGACGAGCTTTGTGCATATCTAAAGTTCTATCATGCAAGAAGTAAGTGTATTATTCTTGTAACTCAGGGATATTATGAAGTAGGAGACAAAGAAAGAGTAAAAGAAAGCCTGAATCCATTTTTAAAACAAAAGCTTCTGATTGTCACTCCTGAAAAAATGATTACAGGAACTGCTGTTTTTATGGAAATGCTTTCAGAGAAGTGATACACTTTACATAAAATAATTTATTAGGAAAAGGCAAGGTTATCATTATGAATCAAAGAGAATATTCGACAGGTGAGCTGATTAAGCGTTTTCTACCTTACTTCAAGCCTTACTATAAGACGTTATTTATGGATTTGTTCTGTGCGGCGTTGACAACGGTATGTGAAATCGTGCTTCCGCTTATCATCCGTCAGATTACGAATACCGCTTTGCAGGATGTGGCGTTACTGAGTGTAAGAATGATAGCAGGACTGGGATTTATATATTTTGCACTTCGTATTATTGATAGTATTGCAAACTTTTATATGGCAGATATTGGACATGTTATGGGTGCGAAGATTGAAACCGATATGCGGCGTGCCGCGTATGCGCATTTACAGCAGCTCTCCAATACCTATTTTAATAATACCAAGGTCGGACAGATTATGGGCAGGATCACCAATGACTTATTTGAGGTCACAGAATTTGCACATCATTGTCCGGAAGAATTCTTTATAGCCATTATTAAAATCATTATTTCTTTTATCATTTTGGCGCGAATTCATTTGCTGCTTACTGTTATGGTATTTATCTTTGTACCGGTTATGACAGTTGTATGCAGAATTATTAACAGAAGAATGCGTTCGGCATTCAGCAGGCAGCGACATCAGATTGGTGAACTGAATGCAAAGATTGAAGATAGTCTTTTAGGACAAAAGGTTGTTAAGGCATTTACAAACGAGGAAATTGAAAAGGATAAATTCGAGGAAGGCAATCAGGAATTTCTGAAAATTAAGAAGGATACGTACTGGCTGATGGGACTATTCAGTACCTCAACAAGAATTTTTGATGGTCTGATGAATCTGGTTGTTATTTTAGGAGGCGGTTATTTTCTGATGAAACGCCAGATTCTGCCGGGAGATATGGTAGCTTATGTCATGTATGTGTCTACTTTGATTGCTACGATTCGAAAGATTATTGAATTTGCTGAGCAATTCCAACGGGGAATTACCGGTATTGAAAGATTTTTACAGATTATGGATGCGGATATTGAGATTTTTGATGAGCCGGATGCAAGAGAATTAAAGGAGCCAAAGGGTGAGATTGTATTTGAAGATGTAAGCTTTGAGTATCCTGATGACCATAATAAGGTATTCCAACACTTAAATCTTACCATTCATGCAGGTGAAAAGCTTGCGATAGTTGGTCCTTCCGGTGGTGGTAAGACAACACTTTGCAATCTGATTCCAAGATTTTATGATGTAACGGCAGGAAATATTACTTTGGATGGTACGAACATTTGTAAATATACTTTGAAAAGTCTTCGTCAGAATATCGGTGTCGTACAGCAGGAGGTTTATCTTTTCTCCGGGACAGTATATGAAAATATTGCATATGGAAAGCCGGGAGCTTCCTATGAAGAAGTTATGGAAGCAGCAAAAAAAGCAGGTGCAGATGAATTTATCCAAGGCTTGAAGGATGGATATGACACATATGTCGGAGAACGTGGTGTTAAGCTGTCAGGCGGACAAAAGCAGAGAATCAGCATTGCCCGTGTATTTCTTAAGAACCCGCCAATCATTATTTTAGACGAGGCAACCTCAGCGCTTGATAATGAGAGTGAATATGCAGTTGCAAAGTCATTGCATGAGCTGGCAAAGGGACGTACAACATTGACCATTGCACACAGACTGTCCAGTATTCGTAATTCTGACAGGATTCTTGTATTGACAGATGAAGGAATTGTGGAAGAGGGAAATCATGATAAGCTGATGGAGCTTGGAGGAATCTATCATCAATTCTATATGATGGCAAATGAGATTAAGTAGAAATGATTGAAAAACAGAGAGGATTGTTTATATGGAAAACGAAAAGCAGGGAGAATTGTTACAGAAAGAAAACAATATGGAAGAGGAAACAGAAGAATCCATGACATCAGAAGAAGCAGAAGAAGAACAACCGATTCAGTATAAAAGAGTAGGGCAGAAAAAAGAACAACAGCCTAAGAAAATGCTGGTAGGTGTAGAAGACCCTAAAATAGAAACAAAAAGAATCATTATTTTTCTGATTATTACCTTTGGTGTCTGCTGGTTTATGGAGTTTAGTACGGTTATTCCTATGTATCGAAGCCAGGATGTGGATACCGTATCGGAAGCAGTAAAGATGATCAGCTCCCTTATGTTTGCTCCGGCTATGGGTGCTTTGGTAGCAAGACTTTTTACCAGTGAAGGATTATTGCATTCCGGCTTCCAGTTTAATTTTTCAAAGCATAAGTTCTGCTTTCTATTTGGATGGTTTGGAACGACAGCATTGACTTTTCTTGGAGCAGTACTTTATTTCTTTATTTTCAGAGATAATTATGATCCAGAAATGACAAATTTGGTAAAAAGCTCGATAGAAAAGGGTTCTACGATGGATGCGGTAAATATTGTGGCATCCTTTAAGACAAATTTATTGATGAACGTCTTTACGGCACCGCTTCTTGATATTATTAACAGCTTTGGCGAAGAGTGGGGCTTTCGTGGATATCTGTTACCGAAGCTTTACCGTAAATTTGGAACAATTCCTGCGATGCTGATTTCAGGTCTAGTAAATGGCCTTTGGTATGTACCGTTAGTTACGATTGGCTATTTCTATGGTGAGGGTTATAAGGGATATCCGGTAACAGGAATTATAGCAATGTGTATCTTTGGTATGGTAACAGGCTGTATTTATTCCTTTGTATGCTTACGTTCCGGAAGTATCTTCCCTGCTATTTTTGCGCATAGCGCTGTCAATGTCATGATGTCGCAGGCGGCATTGTTTACCAAGGACGGAGGAAACTTTTTCATAGGACCTGCACCAACGGGAATCATTGCAGGAATTCCATTTATCATTACTGCGGTTATTTTTCTTGTTTATATGTATAAGCATCCGGTTAAGCCAAGTGAGGAGACACAACAGGAATCAACACAGCAGAAGGTATAAGTATAGATCTGGAAATGAGGGATAAGAATATGAAATTATTTGTTTACAGCATGAGAGATTTTGATGAATTACCATTTTTTGAGAAATATTGTGAAAAATATGGGATTGAATGGGCGTACACAAGGGAAACGCCTTGCATGGATAATTTAGAGCTTGCAAAGGGCTATGATGTAGTTGATATCATAACAACGGTGATTGACAAGAAAATGATTGATCAGTGGCATGCACTTGGAATAAGGTGTATCGCAACAAGAACGATAGGCTATGACCATATCGACTGGACATATGCAAAAAGCCTTGGCATGGGTGTGATCCACATTACTTATTCGCCTGCAAGTGTGGCTGACCATACGGTTATGATGATGCTGATGGGCTGTAGAAAGGTAAAGCATTGTCTTGAAAGGGCAAATATACAGGATTATACTCTAAAAGGTAAGATTGGGCGCGAGCTTCATGACTGTACAGTTGGTATTGTCGGAACAGGAAAAATCGGAAAGACGGTTATTAAGGATTTAACAGGCTTTGGTTGTCGGATGCTGGCTTATGATATCTATAAAAGCGATGAAGTGAAGGAATATGCAGAATACACAACTCTTGAGCGCATCTTTGAAGAATGTGATATCATTACTCTTCATGCGCCTGCAACAAAAGAGAACTATCACATGATAGATGCAGCTGCTATTTCAAAGATGAAACCGGGCGTTATGCTGATTAACTGTGCAAGAGGTTCTTTAATCGATACACAGGCTTTGATTGATGGTATTGAAGAGGGAAAGATTGGTTTTGCGGGACTTGATGTTGTAGAGCATGAGAGCGGACTTTATTATTTTAACCGTATGGGTGAACCATTACAGAATCCACAACTAGCCATTCTTCGCTCTTATTCTAATGTGCTGATTACACCACATACTGCCTTTTACACAGATGAAGCAGTTGCTAATATGGTCGAAAATTCGATTCTCTGCGCAAGAGATTTTATGGAAGGAAGAGAAACACCTTTCGAGGTAAAATAGGAAAACGTAAAAGGATTTTTGCGATAGAAAGATGCAGCTTTGCATCTTTTTATTTTTCTTATTACAATATTGAAACTTTTTATGGTTATGCTAGGTCTAATAGATAAAGACAAAAAAAGGAGGTGCAGGACCTTGAAGTTCTTTTCCGGAAAAGAAAACAAGATAAAAGAAAAACAGATTGAAGAAATATTATTAGCAAATTACGACCGTTATTACCGTCTTGCATACAGCTATGTGCATAATGATGCAGATGCAGGAGATATTGTTCAAAACGGGGCATATAAGGCAATAAAAAACAGCCAGACCTTAAGAAAAGACGAATATGCGGCAACCTGGGTGTACCGAATCATGCTGAATGAGATTTTTCGGTTCTGCAAAAAAGAAAAGGGAAAAGTCGTATCCTTGGAGGAAATACCGATAGAAGAAGGTAAAGAGGATGTATATCAGGATTTTGACCTCTATTTGGCGCTTGATTCCCTTTCCAAAGAAGATAAAGCTGTGGTTGAGCTTCGCTACTTTGAGGACAGAAAATTGGAAGAAATTGCCGAGATTTTGAATGAAAATGTGAATACCATTAAAAGCAGACTTTATCGAAGTATGAAGAAGCTTAAGATAAAATTAGAGGAAGAAATATAGAAATGGTGGAAAGGACGGTGTCGTAATGAATGATAAAAGGATAGAAGAGTTAAAGCAGGCTTATGAAAAGCCTCGTATGTCGAAGGAGCAGGTGGAAGATATGAAGAAAAGAATAGATGAAGCAAAAATGGAAAATAGAAGAAGTCAGAAATATGTAGGAAAAGGGATTGCGGCAGCGGCAGCAGTCGTAATAGCAGCTTTCGTTATTTTGCCAAATACGTCAGCAAGTGTAGCTCATGCCATGGAGAACATTCCAATTCTTGGAAAGCTTGTAGAGGTAGTGACCTTCCGCGATTATCAGTATGAGGATGAGAGAAATCACGCAGATATTGAAATCCCTGAACTGGTACCACAGACTTTTCAGCAGGATGAAGTTGTTTCACAGGAAACAGGTGAAGCCTTGACACAGGAGGAAAACACAGAGGCAGTCCAGGAGAATTTAAAGAAAACAACAGAAGAAATCAATGCAGAAATACAGAAAATTACCAGCCAGATCATGGAGGAATTTGAAGGAAATCTGCAATATGAATGGGGCTATCAGGACGTAATGGTAAAGTCAGAGGTAATAAGCACTACCCAGGATTACTTTACTTTAAAGTTAATCTGCTATCAGGGTGCAGGAAGCGGTGCAGAATGGGATTACTTCTATACGATTGATTTGAATACAGGAGAACGTCTGCAGCTTAAGGATTTATTTAAGGAGGGTGCTGACTATATCACACCAATCAGTGAGAACATTAAGACGCAGATGCGGGAACAGATGGCAGCAGACGATATGAAGCATTACTGGGTTGATGATGAAATTGAAGGATTGAACTTTAAGCAGATTACCGACGAAACCTCCTTCTATCTGAATGAGGCAGGCAATATTGTAATCAGCTTTAATGAAGGTGATGTTGCACCAATGTACATGGGATGCGTAGAATTCGTGATACCAAATGAAGTAGTGGGAGAAATACGAAAATAGAATAATTAATGGAATTATGTATACAAAATATTCATTAATATTATAATTTTTGATACAATTTTAATGTTGGAAAGGTAGATGATGTTGGTTCTTTGATTGTATCAGCTGATGAAGCAAGGAAGTGATAACATGGTAGTAGCTATTTGTGATGATGATTTAAGGGAATTGTCGATTCTTAGAACCTATTTAGAAGAATATAGAACGCCCTTGGGGGAACATTTGATACTTGACAGCTTTCAAAATGGTATTGGCTTAATCCAAGCCTTAAAGAGTAAGCAATATGATCTCCTGATTATGGATATTTTGATGCCGGTAATGACTGGTATGGAGGCGGCACAGGAAATCCGGATCAATAATGATTATACGCCCATTATTTTTCTGACATCCAGTTCTGAATTTGCAGTTGAAAGCTACCGTGTCAGGGCGTATGATTATTTATTAAAGCCAATTGATAGAAAACTTCTCTTTTCCGCATTGGATCATATTAGTACGGAACAAACTTTTCAAAATGACTCTTTAGCAATAAAAACACCGAAAACGATGATGATCATTCCATTTTCTCAAATAGAAGTTGTGGAAATAAATAATAAAACCTTGCAATTTCACCTGTCGAATGGAAGTATCAAATCAGTAAATGGTAAACTATCTGATTATGAAGATTTCTTATTGCAAAGAAAAGAATTTATAAAAGTGCATCGTTCTTATATTGTTAACATGAACCTGATGCAGTCCTTTTCGAACCAATCTTTTCTCTCTTTGTCAGGTTTATCAATACCAATATCAAGAAATGTCCTAAGGGATGTAAAAGAAACTTATGTATCTTTTTTGCGTGATGTAGTACACTAAAAGCTCCTTCTATGAGGAGCTTTTAGTGTATTAATGGTATAACGACCATTAAGCGAAACATGTTATTTTCATATTTAAAATCGGAAAAGCCGCCATGCTTCTTGGCTATGGACATAATGCATTTTGTACCGTATCCGTGGTCACTTTTATTGGTGAAAGGTAAATTTTCAATAATGATTACTTCATCCTTACAGGTATTATCTGCTGTAAGAATGATATTTCCATGAAATACTTTTACTTTTAGCTCAAATATTCTCTGCTCTTTCGGGATTTTTTTCAATGCACATATGGCATTTTCCATTATATTAGAAAGCAGGACACATATTTCGGTATTGCTCAAAGGCTGCTCTGATGGAAATTCTACCGAAAAATGATAGTTTGCATCAATATCCTGTGCTTCTTTTTCAAAATGGGATAGTAGAAGATTAAGTATTTCATTATCACAAAATTTTTTAGGAGTAATGGAATTGATATTTTCTATATTTTCATTGATGTATTCGGTCAGTTTCTCTATGTCACCCTGTTCTGCCATATGTAGCAATATGGAAAAATGATGTCTCAAATCATGACGATACATTTTCGTCATCTGGTCAAGTACTTTCAGATTATCAATCTCATTTTCTGCTTCCTTTAACTCATTTTCTAAAATTGATTTTTCCCACACAGCACTCATTCTTTTTACCTGTTCATTTCTATAGGCAACCGTAAAAAGCAAGTAAGAAATACAGATAATAAGTGGCATAAATTGTGACACAGAATAATTTCCTGTATATAATAATTGAGTCCATACAGTAGTAATATAGTCGAATAAATAATAAGTTAGAGGAACAATCATAAAAATCAAAGTCATCTGCATAGAACTGTTGATCAGTTCATAAAGTGGCTGTGAAACATAATGTATAATAAAATATAAGGTAATTGCTGCAATCAAAATATAAACAATGTATTCTGCATATACCCATTTTCCGTGATCAGAAGAAAACAAACTGGAAATCCAGGCAGGAATCTGGCAACACATATAAGAAATTAATACATAGGAAAGAGCATTCAATACCTTGATATGAAATCCTGCCATAAGGATGAGAATCAGCACCAGATGTGTATGGAGTGGATAAAATATGAGGATGGGTTCAAATCCAACACAAAGTCCAATACATCCTTGTAATAAGCCCAAAAAGGTAAATATTCCAAAAACCTTAATGATATTTTTCTTTGTTCTTAACAAACCTGAAAAGGCGCATGTGGAAATAACGCCAAATAACAATGTAATGGTGTATCTGATTATTTTTAATGTGGCAACGGACATCCCTGCTCCTCCTTTCCTTGCAATAATTATATTATAGAGTAAATTGTAAATGCAAATTTTTGTATGAAGTAATCAGTAACAATACAAAAGAAGACATCTGAATCGATAAGATCCAGATGTCTTCTCTCTATATGAAATTGTATGTAACTATAAAGATATTCAATAGTTATCATTGTTTTATTTGTTGTTTATTCTTCTAAGGCTAAGATGGTAGCCATGTAAGTAATGGTTTCTTCTTCTGTCAGGAGAGTTGCATTATATTTTGTACCTGTAGGATCTTGAATATATGGCTTTGTACCTTCATCTACAGTAAGAGAGAATGTATCGCCTGTGTATATATCAACAACATCCGTAAAAGTAACTACTGATTTTTTATTATCTACAATTGTATTCGTGTCTGTTACCAAGCCACATAAAAGATCTGCCGAATTATCCGTATTATCAAACATCATCAGACATACATACTGGTCTTTTTCCAAGGTGAACAGAGTAAGAACCAATTCAATGGTGCCACTTTCAGCGTACATACCGGCATCTACCATATCTTCAGTCAAATCCAATAATGTAAACTCTTCTGCAGAAACTGTAGTTGTCTGAGTTGCCGGTGCTGCTGTGACGCACATACAAGAGCCAAATACTAACATTAATGCCATTAAAGTTGCCATCATTCTTTTTTTCATAACTATCATTCCTTTCTTTTTACACAGTACGCAAACTTCCGTGTGTGCTATAATAATGCAATCATTATTATCTGTTTGTAGGAATATCATAGCATAGTTATTTAGACAATAATTAACATTATAAGTCATTTATTGAACATTTTGCGCACTGAAAATATTAAAACTGAAAATATCAGAATGAGTTACAAGTGTCTTGTCACCTGTAAAGAAACATGATATACTCTCATTCAAGTGTAGTTGCTCGGATTCGGGTATCAGATACCAAAAGTGTAAAAAATGGAGGCTGTGTATGGAACAGAAGAAGCTTAGAATTGAAGAGCTTAAGAAGGCAAAGAACGCTGTGATTATGGCGCATTATTATGTAGAGGATGAGGTTCAGGATATTGCTGATTATATTGGTGATTCTTATTACTTAAGTGATATGGCAACAAAGATTGATGCAGACGTTATTGTACTTTGTGGTGTTGCTTTTATGGGAGAAAGTGCAAAGGTACTGAATCCTGATAAAAAAGTACTGCTTCCGGCGCTGGATGCAGATTGTCCGATGGCGCATATGGCAACGGTAGAAAAGATTGAGGAAATCAGAGCACAGTATGAAGATGTTGCAGTAGTCTGCTATGTCAATTCTACGGCAGAGCTTAAGGCAGCAAGTGATGTCTGTGTAACCTCTGCAAATGCATTAAAGATTGTAAAGGCACTTCCGAATAAGCATATTTTCTTCATTCCTGATCAGAATCTGGCACATTATATAGCAGATCAGCTTCCGGAGAAGCATTTTATCTTCAATGATGGATTCTGCCATGTACATCATACTGTTACGGTTGAACAGATTATGGAAGCAAAAAAGGCAAGACCGGAAGCACTCGTTCTGGTTCATCCGGAGTGTAAGCCCGAGGTAACGGCAATGGCTGATTACATAGGAAGTACATCGGGAATTATCAAGTTCGCAACAGAGAGTGACGCAAAACAGTTTATCGTAGTAACAGAAATGGGTGTTATGCATGAGCTGAAGAAACGTAATCCTGATAAGTCCTTCTATACAGCAGGAAATATGCAGGTCTGCCCTAATATGAAAAAGATTACGTTAGACAAAATAATAGATGCCTTAGAACAGGAAAAGCCGGAGGTCATTATGGATGCTTCCTTAATGGAGGCAGCACATAAGCCAATGGTACGCATGCTTGAGCTTTCATTATAAGCAAACAAGGAGTAGATATGAAAAGACAATATGATGTAATCATAGTCGGATGTGGTGTAGCCGGCTGCTTTACAGCCCTTCATCTGCCAAAGGACAGGGATATCCTGATGATTACCAAGAGTGATTTAGAGGAAAGTGATTCCTTTCTTGCACAGGGTGGTATCTGTGTTTTGAAAAATGATGAAGACTATGACAGCTTTTATGAGGATACCATGCGTGCCGGTCATTATGAGAACAGACCGGAATCTGTAGATATTATGATTCGTTCCTCCAGAGAAGTGATCAATGAACTGATACAGTTTGGTGTTGATTTTGCAAGAGAGAACGGAGAACTTGTTTATACAAGAGAAGGTGCCCATTCCACAAACAGAATTCTCTATCATGATGATGTAACAGGAAAGGAGATTACTTCGAAACTGCTTGCAGAGGTTAAGACAAGAGAAAATATCACCATTATGACGCAGACTGCCATGGTGGATATTCTGTGCAGGGAGAACTGCTGTGATGGAATCCTTGTAAAAACAAAGGCTGGAGAGCTGCAGCCTGTCTTTGCACAGCATGTTATGTGGGCTTGTGGAGGAATTGGCGGAATTTATGAGAACTCTACAAATTTTCCACATTTGACAGGAGATGCGCTTGCATTATCTCTGCGTCACAATGTACGTCTTCAGAATGTGAACTATGTACAGATTCACCCAACAACTCTGTATTCTAAGAAAAAAGAGCGTCGTTTTCTCATTTCTGAATCTGTCCGTGGAGAGGGAGCGCACTTATATGATAAAAATGGCAACCGTTTCGTAGACGAACTGCTTCCAAGGGATATACTCACACAGGAAATCCGCAAACAGATGAAAAAAGATGGAACCGATTATGTGTGGCTGTCCATGCTTCCTATTCAGGATATGGATGTAAGAGTTCGATTTCCCAATATTTACCGTAAGTGCTTAGAGGAAGGTTATGATGTTACAAAGGAATGGATACCTGTTGTACCGGCACAGCACTATTTCATGGGTGGTGTTTACGTGGACAGAAACAGTCACACCTCCATGAAGCATTTGTATGCATCAGGAGAAACCTGCTGTAATGGTGTTCACGGTGCAAACAGGCTTGCCAGCAATTCTTTGTTAGAGAGTCTTGTTTTTGCTAAGAATGCGGCATTTCATATGGCAAAGGTGGATGAGGAGGATAAGAAAAAACCTCATAAACCTCGTTTTGAAGATTATGTAAACTTATCAATCAAGGAGCTTGCGAAGGTGTATCAGCTTTTCCTTGAGGAATATGACAATTTGGAAGAATTTTATAAAAACAATAAGGAAAAAATCTGGGAAGAGATTCGCAGGGAACAGGAGAAACAAAAATGAATTCCATTACAACAAAATTAAATGTAGATAATCTGATCTTAATGGCATTGCAGGAGGATATTTCCAGTGAAGATGTGACAACGAATGCGATTATGAGAGAGGCAAAAAAGGGTAAGGTAGATTTAATCTGTAAGCAGGATGGTGTTATTGCCGGTCTTCCTGTTTTTCAGAGAGTGTTTGAGCTTTTGGATGAAACAACAGAAGTAAAAATGTATTTCAAGGATGGCGATGAAGTAAAGAAGGGCGATTTACTCGCCGAAGTAACAGGCGATATCCGTGTATTGTTATCCGGTGAGCGTACTGCATTGAATTACTTACAGAGAATGAGCGGAATTGCAACCTATACCAGAAGCGTAGCAAAGCTCTTAGAAGGAAGTAAGACAAAGCTGCTAGATACCCGTAAGACAACGCCAAATATGCGTATTTTCGAAAAATATGCAGTAAAGGTGGGTGGAGGATATAACCATCGTTATAATCTTTCTGATGGAATTTTAATCAAAGATAATCATATTGGGGCAGCAGGTGGTGTTGCCAATGCGATTAAGCTTGCCAAGGAATATGCTCCTTTTGTACGTAAAATAGAGGTTGAAGTTGAAAATCTTACTATGCTGCAGGAGGCGCTTGATGCAGGTGCTGATATCATTATGCTTGATAACATGACAGATGAAGATATGAAAAAGGCAGTTGAAATGGTAGCCGGAAAGGCTGAAACAGAGTGTTCCGGCAATATCACGAAGGAGAATATTGCCAGAATTATTAATATCGGTGTGGATTATGTTTCCAG
>JALEWA010000132.1 GCA_022788085.1 Lachnospiraceae bacterium | reverse complement strand
TGTACCTGACGTCCTGCTGGAGACATATCAAGTAAGAATTCCTTAGCAAAGCTTCCATCCTGAATATCAGAAAGAATCTTCTTCATAGCCTTCTTTGTATCTTCTGTGATAATCTTAGGTCCTGTGATGTAATCACCATATTCTGCTGTGTTAGAGATAGAATATCTCATTCCTGCAAAACCAGACTGATAGATTAAGTCAACGATTAATTTCATCTCGTGGATACACTCAAAGTAAGCGTTTCTTGGGTCATAACCAGCTTCAACTAATGTTTCAAAACCAGCCTGCATTAAAGCACAAACACCACCACAAAGAACTGCCTGCTCACCAAATAAATCAGTCTCTGTTTCTGTTCTAAAGGTTGTCTCAAGAACACCTGCTCTTGCTCCACCGATTGCTAAAGCGTAAGCTAATGCCATATCTAAAGCCTTACCTGTTGCATCCTGTTCTACTGCTACTAAACAAGGAACGCCCTTACCAGCCTGATACTCAGAACGTACTGTGTGTCCTGGTCCCTTAGGAGCAATCATTGTTACATCTACATCAGCAGGTGGCTTGATACATCCGAAATGGATATTGAAGCCATGAGCGAACATTAACATGTTACCTGGCTCAAGGTTTGGCTCGATATCCTTCTTGTACATATCTGCCTGTAATTCATCATTGATTAAAATCATAATGATGTCTGCTCTTTTAGCAGCTTCTGCTGCTGTATATACTTCAAATCCCTGCTTCTCAGCTTTTGCCCAGGACTTGCTTCCTTCATAAAGACCAATGATAACATTGCATCCTGATTCCTTAGCATTTAATGCATGTGCATGTCCCTGGCTGCCGTAGCCGATAACTGCGATTGTCTTACCCTCTAATAAAGATAAGTTACAATCTTCCTGATAATAAATCTTTGCTTCTGACATTTTTATTTCCTCCTAGAAATATGTATAAAATATTAGCTTAAAATGAAAGATTTCGTCCTTCATTTATGAGTTACTCAAGATAGATAACATCCTCAGAACCTCTTCCAAGTCCTGCAATACCGGTTCTTGCAATCTCAAGGATTTCATAATCCTGTAACAAACCAATAAATGCATCAATCTTAGACTGATTACCTGTTAACTCTATAATAAGACTGTCTATATTAACATCAATAATCTTTGCTCTGAATATATCTGCAACAGCGATAACACCCTGTCTCTTTTCAGGTGTTGATCTTACCTTAATCAGGCAAAGTTCTCTGTAGACACTCTTTTCCGGTTTTAATTCATGAATATCTCTTACATCTACCAGCTTGGCAACCTGCTTCTCGATTTGGGCAAGAATCTCTTCATCACCGGAAGCAACGATTGTAATTCTTGTAAATCTTGGATCAGCTGTTACACCTGCTGTTATACTTTCAATATTATATCCTCGCCTGGAGAAAAGACCTGAAATACGGCTTAATACTCCGGCATTATTATCAACCAAAAGCTGGAAGACTCTGTTTTGCATAAAAATACACTCCTTTTGCGCAGATTATGCGCTGCATACATTGATTATTGTAGCAACCTTTATGTTGATTGTCAAGCAAGTACTTAACATAACTGCCGCTTTAACCTTCCGTACACTTTGGCAGTGCAACGGTTCCGGTTCGTGCTATTTCAACGATACTGATTGATTTCAACATATCAAGCATAACATTGATTCGCTCAGGCATATCGCAAATCTGAATCATAATCAGGTTGCTGGATACATCTACAATCTCTGCTTTCATCATTTCACAGATTTCCATGATGTCCCTTCTGTTATTACGGTTATACTTTACCTTAATCAGCATCAGTTCACGGCTGATACTATCCTTTTCTTCAAAAGTCTTTACCTTGATGACATCTATTTTCTTATTCAGTTGTTTTTCAATCTGCTCGATTGTCCTCTGATTACCTGAGCTGACAATTGTCATGCAGGAAACATCAGGATTTTCTGTTTCACCCACTACCAGACTGTCGATATTAAAACATCTTCTTGAGAACAATCCCGATACCTTACAAAGTACGCCGGCTCTGTTCTCAACTAAAACGGAATATATTCTTTTCATTTAATTAACCTTGCCCTTTCTGTATCCGCAAACTTTGGACCGCAGGTACAAATTTGCACGTGAAAGATTTATCTTTCACGTTTACTACTTTACAAGATCCATCGGATCTACCAGACATTCCATTAACATAGTCTTGTCTTCTCTTAAGAATTCCTTTATCTTTTCTTTTGCATTTACCATATTTTCCACACGAATAAACGGTATATCATATGCAGCCGAAAGCTTTTCCAGATCTGGAGTACCATCCTTAATATCTACGACAGAATAATGATCCTTGTAGGTATAATGCTGATATTCTCTTACCATGCCAAGATAATTATTTTTCATGACAATAATTTTTACCGGAATATCATGCTGCATAATCGTTGCAAGCTCCATCATGGACATCTGGAAGGAACCGTCACCACATACAGCTATAACCTGTTTGGACATATCGCCTCTCTTGGCTCCCATTGCAGCAGGAATGGAATAACCCATGGTTCCCATACCACCGGAGGTAAGGAAACGACCATCCTTTACAATATGGTAATTGCATGACCATATCTGGTTTTGTCCAACGTCAGCTACATAAACAGCATCATCCTTCATTTCTTCTGAAATCATGGAAATAAAGACAGCCGGATCAACATAATCCGGATTTGGATTTCTCTTCTGTATCATGGTACTTCTATATTCTTCCAGGGTTGCAATCCATTCATCATGACTGCATGTAAATTCCTGCTTTGCAAAATCCTCGAAAATATGCTTTGCATCACCTACTAAAGGAATCGTAGGTCCAACATTTTTACCAATCTCTGCCGGATCAACGTCTATATGTACTAATATCTTATTCTCTGTAATCAAATCCGGCTGGCTGATTGCTCTATCTGCGACTCTTGCGCCCACCATAATCAATAAGTCGGATTCATTCATGGCGCGATTGGCATATGCTTTTCCATTGTTACCTACCATTCCAAAATACATAGGGTCTTTTGTAGGCATAACTCCAATACCCATCATGGTAGAGACTACCGGAATCCTATATTTATGCGAAAAATCACGAAGCCCATCCACTGCATTGCTTAAATGGACACCACCACCGGCACAGATAATAGGACGTTTTGCTTTTTCAAGCTCCTTAATGACCTTTTTAATCTGTACGGCATGGCCTTTTATCGTAGGCTTATAAGTTCTTAGACTTATTTCCTCCGGATATTTGAATTTGTTAAGAGAAGCATTCTGAATATCAATTGGTACATCAATCAAAACAGGTCCTTTTCTTCCTGTATTGGCAATATAGAAGGCTTCCTTGAAAATTCTTGGGATATCTTCTACATTTTTTACAAGATAGCTGTATTTAACAAAGGATTCCACGGCTCCTGTAATATCTGCTTCCTGAAAAACATCGCTACCTATCAGCTCACTTTTAACCTGTCCGGTAATGCATACCAAAGGTATACTGTCAGCAAATGCTGTAGCAATACCTGTAATCAGATTCGTAGCACCAGGACCGCTCGTAACGGCACAAACTCCCACCTTACCTGTGACTCGGGCTTCTCCGCTCGCTGCATGGGCAGCATTTTGCTCTGTTCTTACTAAAACTGTTTGGATGTCTGAATCAAGAATACTGTTATAAAACGGACAAATTGCTACTCCAGGATATCCATATACTGTTGTAACGCCTTCATTCTCCAGACATTTAACCATTGCGTCAGCGCCGATCATAATGTTCACTCTTATCCTTTCACGTTAATGTCATAATGTTACACGCGGGATTTATTCCCCGCGTGTGAGAATAATTATACATAATTTAAAGAGTTAAGTAAACCATTTATTTGATTATTTTACAGATTTCGTATAAAAGTTTATTCTTTTTTGTATACAATTGTAGCTGTTCACTCTGTACTCATATTGATTTTAAATGGATATTATGTTAAATTAAATAAGTCAGTTTTCTGATAAGAACATATCAATTATGATAAGGAAAAAGAATCTATGAAAAAAAATAAAAGTTTTACAATATTTGTACTTCTTACAACAATTTTTTGCCTGAATGGTTGTGGAAATGCAACAGAGGAAGAAAAAGAACTGGCCGATTTCTCCGCTTCTATCTCTGAATTTACAGCTGTTATAAAGGATGCTGATGAACAGATCAATACTATTGATACCTCCAGTGAAGATGCTTCTGAGGAATTGCTTGAAATCCTGGATAACCTGGATAAGGAATTCCAAGAGCTTGCACAATTATCCATTCCTGAACAATACAAAAGCATTGAGGAACTGGCTGACGAGGCCAGTATTAATATGACAAACGCTGTGTCCTACTATCACAGTGCTTATGAAGCAGAGGAATTCAGTGAAGAGGATGCGAATATTGCCTATCAATACTATACGAGGGCAATGACTCGTGTACAGTATATTGGTTACATACTGATCGGTGAAATTCCGGAAGGCGATAACATAACGGTTCACGAGGAAACAAGGGAGAATAAATTATTAGATAAGCTTCTTCATGATGATGAAGAAGCTATAGAAGGCATGCCAGTGGAAGCCACTGATACATTTTCTGAATAAAATTGAAAAGCCTGCCCTTTAATCGGTATAAGCCGAAAAGGTACAGGCTTTCTTATTCATAAAATGTTATTTCTGAAATGCATGTATCATTCCATTTTGTACCACTAAATACACTTTCTAAAGTGATAACTACCTGACTTTCCATGATTGGATTCTCAAATACAATATATTGAACCTGTTGTGAATCCGGTAATTCAATAAGTATGGAATCTTCTTCAAAAATGCGTAAAGAAGCAGCACGGTTGTTAGCATAAAATGCATCTGCATCCGTTCTTTTACCATTTTCCAATCTGATTGCGTTTACAATAGCCGGTTCTTTGAAAACAAAGGTTAACTGTTGCCCAATCCCGGCATCTTCTTCTCCTTCCTGCCATGTTGTACCAGAATCATGGTCAATAAGGTTTGATGCACTGTAATCATTTCCTTTTTGCGATTTATATTCCGATGTACTTTGAGCCTCTGTTATTTCAAGCTCAGATAATGAAAGTGCCAGAAATTCTTCTTCTGATACAAAACGATATGAAACTGGTTCCTGAACAATAATCATATCTTCTGTAATTTGCTTTTCCAGGCTTACTTCCTGTGGTTCAATGATTGTAATATTCTCTTTTTGCGAGTAACGATTTGCATAAGCTTTTGTTTCCGCAAAGATATATTGGGTTAAAAAATATATCACAATACACAGAACGAGGAAACAGCATACCACAAAAATGAAATTGAAAACATAGGAATTACGATGTTTTTGCATTTCCTGATGCATTTCCTTCGCATGTGCATCATAATGAGAATCATATTCTTGCAGCTTGTGATAATAGGAATAAGCCTTACCATAATGACCTAATGATTTTTCTGCTTCAGCCAGTTTTTTATATGCATCAATCAGAACATCGTCATTCAGAAGTTCCTTGCTTGTAATCTGATTTACGAAGTTGCTTAAATATCTGACTGCTTTATGAATATTTTTATTACATCCAACTCCATACAGATATAGCTGACCTAAAATATAATAAGCTTCTACATATCCCCGCTTTGCAGCCTTTGAAGCATATTGAAAAGCCTCACAATAATCTTTAATATTCTTTGCATGTGCAATATGCCAGCTTGCAAGCTGAATATATGCATAGGAATCACCATTTTGGGCTTTTTTCTTTAAAATGCCATGAGAATCGGTCTTTGATATAGTCTGACATAGATACTCCAGAACTAAGTCTTCTTTCTCATCTGTCATATTTTTATCTGATAAAGATTCTTTAATTAATTCTTCAATGTCAATATATTTCTCATCTGTTTGTGTCTGAGTTCCCATAATTCCTCCTTTCCGGACGATACTTATATTTATAACATTAATACCATATATAGTAAATATAAATCAATGGGATATGGATGAATTTAATAAATATTATCTGTATTTCACAAAATTAGCCTTACTTTTCTGTGTAAAAAAATACAATGACTCTCTATTTTTATACTGTTTGCATGACGATAAAATATGTATAATCATTATTATGTAGTGAAAGAAGGGGAAATGTACAACAGTATCGAATCCGCTATCCAGAACTATATGAATTTTCCTTAACATCTGAAATCCAGAATATTTTGTATAGCTTGAAAAGCAATCCCATTTCTGATTTTGAATCAATAGTAAAAAATGTATGCCAAAAGCATCTAAGAATTGCCTGTGAAGGAAATCGTGAACTTGCAGGGATATTTACAAAATTCATTGGTGAACTGGAATATCATTTCATCGATCTGGTAAATGCGGAAGCTCGATACTATGAGCAGAAGAATCCAGAATGTTAAAAGAGAAATCCCCCCGTAAATATGTTTCTTATATTAACGAGGGGATATTACGACTATTTAAACAGTTTAAAATATTGATATTTACTACAGATATTCTCATATATATCTATAGAAACTCTTTCATCATTCACAAGATATTCATTAACAGTTTCTGTTTCCTGTATAGTTTCTTTTGTATAAGGTACATCATTATCATCATAAAACATAGATGCATTTTCTAACAACTCTTCCTGCGAGTAATTGCCGGTAGTCTGACCAATCCATACGTAAGAAAGTTTTTCCGAAGCAGCTCCATTTTGATAATCATAAATTCCACTATAGTTTGAAAAACCACCAAAGCCGCCTGCCGCACCTTGATATCCGATTAAGATTTCTCCACTCTCTTTATCTCTCCAAAAGCACACGTAGTCACCTCTTAATGAACCACCACACTCATATCCTGAAACAAGGCACTGTACTTGGTCGTCCTTTATGGCATATAAGGCACTGGCTGACATTGGAAACATCTCATCAATGATTGGTACTTCCTTGCAGTATAAGATAGGAAATCCGGATTGCTCCAAATCATATAGCTTTGTCTGCTTTATATAATCATATCTGCTCCATGAAGAAAAATTCGGCAAATTAATCTCTTCCTGCTCATCCATGATTATATCTGCATTATTTCTGTGAATCAGATTCCAGTACTGCTCTATTCTTGGTGTAATGGCATTCTTTAAAAGGATCGAAGATAAATCGATATTCTTATTTCCTTCTAAAAGAAAAATATTTTCCTGTTGTTCATCATCTGTCCCCGTTCCTGTTTCAGATTCTGCCGGTGAAAATTCATCTCCACTAAAAGTATAATACTCTGTTTTATCTTCTAATTCTGCTACAATATAGTCATTGAGCCTATATATATTGTCATATTCTACGGGAATTATTTCCTCCCCATTCGCATTAATAGCTCCTTTAAACCCATCTATCTCAACGAAGGCTAAACCATTTTCAAAATAATCCGCATCACTATATGCCGGTTCAAGAGCAATCTGACCTTTTTTATCGATATAACCATATTTTCCATCTAAACTAAAGTATGCTAATCCTTCCTGAAAAGAACTGACACTGTCGCACTCCAGATAGAAAGCAACTGTTCCATCCTTTTCCAGAAATCCATATTCCTTTTCCGTAGAAAAATATGCCAATCCTTCTTGAAATGGAGCGACATCTTCATAAATAAGAGGTATGGTCTCATTACCATCCGTATCAATAAAACCATATTTTCCATTTCTATTAACACATGCAAGACCCTCTGAAAAAGGAAATGCAACATCATAGATATAATCTGTAATCTCCTGACCTGACTGTGTCATATATCCATATTTTTCCCCATTATAAATACAGAATATATCTTCTGATTCAATGGCAAAGTCAATCTGCTTTGTCAAGGTTGGAGTAATCAGCATTGGATACTGTGGTTCGTTTATCTCTATAGCATCCTCTGAATTATCTTCTTTTGTATGTTCTGTCTCTTCCGTATTATATTCTTCCACAATAATTTCTGATGATTCCTCAATAGTATTATCTTCACTGGAGCATCCTGAAATCATACATGGAAGCAAAATAGATGTAATCAATAATAATATATGTATTTTTTCTCTCATTTATAAATTTTTATTCCGTTTCTTTTTCGTTATTTCTTGCCGTTCTTCTAGTAAATAAAAAAGCGTTTGCTCAGCAACAAACGCTACAAGAATTTGCCTTGCAAATTCTTGATTAACTTCCACTACGTTACAGCAATTTCCTATCACATAAAATAAGGAATTAATGTGTATATGATACCACATTAATTCCTTATCAAATTATTCAAATAAAATTAGAACTTTCCAGCGTCTGCTGCTTCCTGTACGGCTACTGCAACTGCTACAGTCATACCAACCATAGGGTTGTTACCAGCACCGATAAGTCCCATCATTTCTACGTGAGCAGGAACTGATGAAGAACCAGCGAACTGAGCATCTGAATGCATACGACCCATAGTATCTGTCATACCATAAGAAGCAGGACCAGCTGCCATGTTATCTGGATGAAGTGTACGTCCTGTACCACCACCGGAAGCTACGGAGAAGTACTTCTTACCCTGCTCGATACATTCTTTCTTGTATGTACCTGCAACCGGATGCTGGAATCTTGTAGGATTTGTTGAGTTACCTGTAATAGATACGTCAACGCCTTCCTTGTGCATGATTGCTACACCCTCGCAAACATCGTTTGCACCGTAGCAGTTAACCTTTGCACGAAGTCCATCAGAATAAGCTTTTCTGTATACTTCTTTTACTGTATTTGTATATGGATCATATTCTGTTTCTACGAATGTGAATCCGTTAATTCTTGAGATAATCTGAGCTGCATCCTTTCCAAGACCGTTTAAGATAACTCTTAATGGTTTCTTACGAACCTTGTTAGCCTTCTCAGCGATACCGATAGCACCTTCAGCTGCTGCGAAAGACTCATGTCCAGCTAAGAAGCAGAAACATTCTGTTTCCTCTTCAAGTAACATCTTTCCTAAGTTACCATGTCCAAGACCTACCTTACGTGTGTCTGCAACAGAACCTGGAATACAGAAAGCCTGAAGTCCTTCACCGATTGCTGCTGCTGCGTCTGCTGCACGTCTGCAATTCTTCTTAATAGCGATTGCAGCACCTACGATGTATGCCCAGCAAGCGTTCTCAAAACAAATTGGCTGGATACCCTTAATCTGGTTGTAAACATCTAATCCAGCGTCTTTTGTAATTTTCTCAGCTTCTTCAAGAGAAGCGATACCATAGCTATTTAATACAGCATTAATCTGATTAATTCTTCTTTCATATGATTCAAATAAAGCCATTATAGTTCTCCTCCTCTTCTTATTTCACTTCTTTATCAGTTCTAGGATCGATAATCTTAACAGCATCTGCAACACGACCGTACTGACCGCAAGCCTTCTCATATGCTGTGTTAGGATCATCACCCTTCTTGATGAAGTCTGTCATCTTGCCAAGGCTTACGAACTTATAACCGATAATCTGGTTATCAGCATCTAATGCAATACCTGTTACATAACCTTCAGCCATTTCAAGATAACGAGGTCCCTTAGCTAATGTACCATACATAGTACCAACCTGAGAACGAAGTCCCTTACCTAAATCTTCAAGACCGGCACCAACTGCAAGTCCTTCTTCAGAGAATGCAGACTGAGAACGTCCATAAACGATCTGTAAGAATAATTCTCTCATTGCTGTGTTGATAGCATCACAAACAAGGTCTGTATTTAAAGCTTCCATAACTGTTCTACCTGGAAGAATTTCAGCTGCCATAGCTGCTGAATGTGTCATACCTGAGCATCCGATAGTCTCAACTAATGCTTCCTGAATGATACCTTCTTTAACATTTAATGTTAACTTACAAGCACCCTGCTGTGGTGCACACCAGCCGATACCATGTGTGAAACCGGAAATATCTTTAACTTCTTTTGCTTTTACCCATTTAGCTTCTTCTGGGATAGGAGCACAACCGTGGTTAACACCCTGTGCTACTGGACACATTTCTTCAACTTCTTTTGAATAAATCATGTGAAAACTCCTTTCGATTGCATAACTTATATTTTCGAATGGAATAAACCATTCCTTTCACTTGACAGATGACATAATATTTTATGTATACTCTCTGACAAGCTATAATCGCACAATGACATTTTCGCATAAAATACGAAAAATAGCAATTGGAAAATACACTTTTTTGTCAAATTATTATCAAATTTTTTGTTGTATTTTCATAATTACCTTTGTTTATCTTTTGGAAACGATTTCTCCCTGTTTTTTATAAATGCTGTTAGCCTCTACATAACCTCTTACCATGGAGGTCGGATATACATTAGCATTCCTTCCGATTACTGTTCCCGGATTCAAGACACTGTTGCAGCCAACTTCTACGTTATCACCAAGCATTGCGCCCATTTTCTTAAGTCCTGTTTCGATATTTCCATAAGAAGACTTTACAGTAACGAGTGTCTTATCACTCTTTACATTTGATGTAATGGAACCTGCTCCCATATGCGACTTGAAGCCCAAAATACTGTCACCAACATAATTATAGTGTGGAACCTGTACCCTGTTGAAAAGAATGACATTTTTAAGCTCTGTGGAGTTACCAACTACGGCTCCTTTTCCTACAATGGCATTTCCCCTGATAAAGGCACAATGTCTTACTTCTGCGTCCTCATCAATGATACAGGGACCATTGATATAAGCCGTTGGATATACATTGGCAGATTTTGCAATCCAGATATTCTCACCACGCTTCTCATACTTATCAGCGGGTAATGTATTGCCAAGCTCTACGATAAAAGCACCAATCTTTGGAAGCAGCTCCCAAGGATAGGTTGCTCCGTCAAAAAGCGAAGCTGCAATTGTTTCATTTAAATCATATAAATTCTTAATCTGTAATTGTTCCATGTTAATCACCATACCTTTTTAAGATTCTTTTCTTGATATTACTACAAATTGATTCTAAAAGCTATTTCGTTCTATAAGATTTATGCATCTGTAAATGCATATTTTTATTTTATGCATCTATAGCTGCATAATCAATTCCATGGTAATCCATCATCCTCTAACATCTGTTCTGACAATATCATACTGTCCATGTCCTCATTCAAAGCATTCTCCTGTGCTGCACCTGCCATAAGTGATTCCCAGTATCCATCTGATTCCTGCTGCGGACTGTCACTTGCAGGAACAGCCGTTGTCATTTCCCCAGCTTCCGGTGTCAATGTGTCTTCACTCAACCATGGCTGCTCATTCTGCGTATTGTCGGCAGCAGGCGTTTCTCCAGGATTATCAAAATCAAACTGAATTCTCTCATCTTCATATTTCAGACAAGCATCAAACTGATTGCCCGCTTTCGATACAAAGCCAGTTATCTTATTTTTGGTTTTACCTGTCGTAAACAGTTCCTGCATGATTTCCTCTGAAATCGGCACCTGTGCCACAGTATGTCCAATACGGAATCCACATTGAAAATTACATTCATAATACCATTGGCTCTTGAAAAGCTTTCTTTCCTTACATCTGGGGCAAGTCAGATTTGTCTCCGTTGGCTTTGGTTTTTCCGGAAAGTCAAATGCAATCTGCCCTTCCTCTGTAAGCTTGAGTGGAGCATCAAATTTCGTACCATTTTTAGATAAAAAGCCATGAATGACATCCGTTTTCTTTATGGTTAATAACTGCTTTACCTGACTGTCATTCAATTTTATACCACTGATTTTTCCAATAGAAAAGCGACAGCTCTTACTTTCATCATCCTTATTGTAATTTGAGCAGCCATAGCCAAATGGTGTTTTTACGATATCTCCACCGCATAAAGGACACTGAACATCTTTTACCTTTGGCTGTTCTAGATCCTCGAAATCAAATTTCAATCCTGTTACTTTGCCTTCTTCATCTTTGCTTAATGCAACTCTTGCATCAAATTTCTTACCTGTTTTTGACTTAAAGCCTCTTATTGTCGCTGTCCTGCCATTGTTGAGAAGTTCTTTAATCTGTGCTTCCGGAATATCCTTTCCTGCCATTTTCCCAATAGAAAAACGACAACTGTTTTCATCATTCTTATCATAATTAGCGCAACCAAAGCCAAATGGCGTCTGCACAATCTCTCCACCACATAAGGGACATACCACATCCTTGATTTTCTTTGCTTCTACATGGTCAAAATCGAATTTTATGATGTGCCTTCCTGTTTCATCTTTATCCAACACAAGACAAGCATCGAACTTCTTCCCTGTTTTTCCCTTAAAGCCTCGAATCGTAGATGTTCTTCCGGTTGTAAGTAATTCTTTTACCTGTGAAAGATTTAATTCCTTCTCTGCAATCTTTCCAATTGAGAATTTGCAGCTTTCAGGTTTTTGAGCATCAAAATTGGCGCATCCATAACCAAATCCGGTAACTACCATTTCACCGCCGCAATCCGGGCATACGATGCCTTCCATTACCTGAGGACGATTCTTGGAAAAATCAAATGCAATCTCAACCTTTCCATCTTCCCTTTTCTGTAACATCAAAGAAGCCTGAAATTTTTTCTTATTTTTTGCTACAAACCCATTCAAAACTTCTGTGTGTCCATCCTTTAAAAGACTATGGCATTCTTCTTCACTTAAGTCTCTTCCTGCTATGGTTCCAATTACAAAATTACAGCCCGTTCCATCCTTCCGGTAATTAGAACAGCCATAGCCAAATGGCGTCGTAATGATGTCGCCACCACAAACAGGGCAGCTTGCGCCTATTTTCTTACGTGCGCCAAGACCTCTTGCACCCTTTCCCGTAAAAGAACTAATCTGAGCCGCAATCTGCTTTGTTAAGTCCTTATCACGTATCTGAATGGTTTCCCTTCGGATAAAGTCCTCCAGTTTGCTACGGTATTCCTGCATATCAACCGTACCATTCGTAATACCATCCAGTCCCTTTTCCCAGGAAGCTGTCATTTTCGGGTTCAAAAGTGCCGGTACCGTCATGGCAACCACTTCATATACCATTTCACCGAATCGCTCCGGTGATATAACCTGAGTTTTCTTATTCAAGTTCAGATAACCAATACGGATAAGCTTCTTGATAATTTCTGCTCTTGTGGCACTTGTTCCGATTCCCGAGCCTTTAATCTGTGCTCGCAACTCTTCATCTTCAATTAACTGACCTGCATTCTCCATAGCAAGAATCATCGATCCTGATGTATAACGTTTTGGAGGCTGTGTCTTTCCGTCTTTGATTTCAAAGCCATTCACAGTAATCATATCACCCTGCTTTAGTTTCTCTGCAGCAGCAAGCATCTTACGGGCATCCCTTTTCTTATCTTTATTAGGATTTTCGTCACTTGTATCTTCTTCCTGACCATCACCTTCGTCAGCATCATCCAGGCTTTTTCCCATAACCTCTAAGAATCCTAACGTTTTCAATACCTTTGCAGAGGTAAAAAGAGATTCCTTATCTATTCCGACTACAAGCTTTAAGGTCTGATATTCTGCCGGTGGATAAAAAATACTCAAAAAACGTCTTACAATCAAATCAAAAACCTTATTCTGTAATGGTGACAAAGACTGAAGCTCAGTAAGCTGACCTGTCGGAATAATTGCATAGTGATCAGTTACCTTGCTATCATCCGTATACTGTGTATTAGCCAGATTTGCATAAGAACGTTGTTGCAAAATTTTATCCGTAAATGCCTGTGTAGGAGAATAGCCCTTTAATTTATTCAGATTCTTCCCGATTTCTTTTGCAACCGCTGTAGTAAGAACTCTCGCATCTGTTCTTGGATACGTAGTAAGCTTCTTCTCATACAAATCCTGTGCAACCTGTAAGGTTTCATCAGGACTGATCTTGAATCGCTTTGCACATTCAGCCTGCAATTCAGCCAAATTGAATAACAAAGGAGCTTTTTTCTTCGCAATTCCCTTTTCTAAGGAATGAACCACCGCTTCTTTACCTTCTAATTCATGGATTAAGGTATTTGCATCTTCTTTTTCCTTAAAGCCATTCTCTTTGTAAAGCTTTGGTGAATCAAAGTATTTTGAACCTTCTACTGCCTTCCATTCTGCTTCAATATTGGCATCTGTAAAATCACCAACGATACGGTAAAATGGAGTTTCCTTAAAATTGCGGATTTCTCTCTCCCTGTTTACAACCATACCAAGCACACAAGTCATGACACGCCCAATTGCAATGGCTGTATAGCTATTGGTTGCTGCAGCATCATTTAAAAGCTTTCCATACTTTACAGACATAACGCGGGAAAAGTTAATACCCATCGCATAATCTTCAATAGAGCGCATGATGCCGGAAAATCCAAGATTAGCATAATCAGACATAGGCTTTGCCTCAGCAACGCCTCTTTTGATTTCTTCTTCTGTCTGAGAATCGATCCAGACTCTCAGTTCCTGAATCCCTTCACGAACGCCACCAAAATTACGGATATTTTCTTCAATTGTTTGTCCTTCTTTTCCAGAGTCTCCTGCCCAATAGACAGTATCTATATCATCTCGATGAAGTAATCCATGCACAATATCATACTGTTGCTTTACATTTGGAATAATGCCATATTTATAGGTTCGCGGCAGAAACGGAAGATCCTCAAGCATCCATTTTTTATATTTAATATCATATTCCTCCGGATATACCATCTCTACTAAATGTCCGACACACCATGTTATGACATATTTGTCATTTTCAATATAACCATTTTGCCTGCCGGACACTTGAAATACCTTTGCATAATCCTGTGCAACGGATGGCTTCTCCGTTATGATCAATTTCTTACCCAAGTTATTTCCCCCTAGTTCTTTGGATGTACTCCCGAAATATTTTGTATCTGTATTTCCGAGAGTGCATCCGGTTGTCATAATGTTTTCTATTATACGTTATTTTCTCTCCATTTTCCAGCAAAGCGTAAAAAATATCTCCAACTATTTCTTAATATAGCCGGAGATATTTTATGAGCATGATAAATATTCTTATATTATTTCTTTGTTATATATCCCTGTGCCTTTAATAATTCTGCACAAAGAACAGCACCACCTGCTGCACCTCTTACGGTATTGTGGGACAATCCTACGAATTTCCAATCATATACATGATCTTCTCTGATACGTCCAACAGAAATACCCATACCGTTTTCGAAGTCAACATCCAAAGATACCTGTGGTCTGTTGTCATCCTCTAAGTACTGGATGAACTGCTTTGGAGCGCTTGGAAGCTGTAATTCCTGTGGAACACCCTTGAAGTTTACCAGCTTCTCGATTAACTGCTCTTTTGTTGGCTTTTTCTTGAATTTAACAAATACAGCTGCTGTATGACCATTTAATACCGGTACACGAATACACTGGCATGTAATAACCGGAGAAGTAGCCGGCTTGATTACACCATCTTCAACTTGTCCCCAGATTCTTAATGGTTCTTTCTCACTCTTCTCTTCTTCACCACCAATGTATGGAATAATATTTCCTTCCATTTCAGGCCAGTCCTTGAAGGTCTTACCAGCACCTGAAATAGCCTGGTATGTTGTAGCAACTACTTCATATGGCTCGAATTCTTTCCATGCAGTCAATACAGGTGCATAGCTCTGGATGGAACAGTTAGGCTTAACTGCTACGAAACCTCTGGTTGTACCAAGACGTTTCTTCTGGAAGTCAATGACCTTCATATGCTCAGGATTGATTTCAGGAACCACCATAGGAACATCCGGAGTCCATCTGTGTGCAGAATTGTTGCTGACAACAGGTGTCTCTGTTTTTGCATATTCTTCTTCAATCTTTTTAATTTCTTCTTTTGTCATATCTACAGCTGAAAATACGAAATCAACCTCTGCTGCTACCTTTTCGACTTCATTTACATTCATGACAACGATTTTCTTAACTGCTTCCGGCATAGGTGTTGTCATTTTCCATCTGTCACCTACTGCCTCTTCATATGTTTTTCCGGCTGAACGTGGGCTTGCTGCGATAGTTGTTACTTCAAACCATGGATGATTCTCTAATAAAGAGATGAATCTCTGTCCAACCATACCGGTTCCGCCAAGGATACCAACTTTCAATTTCTCACTCATTACTTTTCTCCTCATTTCATACATTCTATTTATTTTAGTCTGATAGTATCAGAGCATTAACTTATGGATAAATATTCTTTATTGATACGAATAACTTCCCTCATGGCATCAGGGCCGGGAGCTCCTATCGTCATTCTTTTGTTCACACAAGTTTCCAGACTGATTGCATCAAATACATCCTGCTCAAAAACCGGACTGATTTCTTTCAGTTCATCTAAGGAAAGCTCATCAATTGCCTTACCTTTTTCCTGACAGTATAATACTAATCTTCCGATAATTCCATGAGCATCTCTAAAAGGTACCCCATGATTTACGAGATAATCAGCGGCATCTGTTGCATTCGTAAATCCCTTCATGGCACTTGCTTTCATTACATCTTTATTGAACTTAATGGTATCAAGCATTCCTGTAAATAGAGCCACACAGCCCTTTACGGTATCAATGGCATCAAAGGTAAGCTCCTTGTCCTCCTGCATATCTTTGTTATATGCAAGTGGAATGCCCTTCATGGTAGTTAATATAGATATTAACGCACCATATACACGTCCTGTTTTACCACGGACAAGCTCAGCAATATCAGGATTCTTCTTCTGTGGCATAATACTGCTTCCTGTTGAGTAAGCGTCATCAATTTCAACGAAGCGGTATTCATTGGAATTCCATATAATAATCTCTTCACAGAAACGGCTTAAATGCATCATGATAGTGCTTAATGCTGATAAAAGTTCAATCACATAATCTCTGTCAGATACAGAATCCATGCTATTTAGGGTAGGGCCGTTAAAATCAAGAAGTTCTGCTGTATATGCCCTGTCTAACGGATATGTCGTTCCTGCCAAAGCACCGGAGCCCAGAGGACAGTAATTCATTCTTTCATAAATATCATCCAAACGCTGTCTGTCGCGCTTAAACATCTCAAAATATGCACCAAGATGATGGGCAAGCGTAATAGGCTGAGCTTTCTGTAAATGAGTAAAGCCAGGCATATAGGTTTCAAGATTCTCTTCCATAATACGGATCAGAACTTCAAGAAGCTCCTTTAACAGCTCATTGATCTGAGTAATTTCTTCTCTTGTATAAAGTCTCATATCAAGAGCTACCTGATCATTACGGCTCCTTCCTGTATGCAGTTTCTTTCCTGCGTCTCCGATTCTGTCAATCAGGTTCGCTTCTACAAAGCTGTGAATATCTTCATATTCGTCTGTAATTTCCAGCTTTCCTTCTTCTACGTCCTTTAAAATACTTTCCAGACCTGAAAGAATCTGCTGCATCTCATCATTTGTCAGAATGCCCTGTTTTGCAAGCATTTTTGTATGTGCCATGCTTCCCTTAATATCCTGAGCATAAAACTTCTGATCAAAAGATATGGAAGCCTGAAAATTATACGCTAATTTGTCTGTTTCCTTCGTGAAACGACCGCCCCAAAGTTGTGCCATAGTCATGTCCTCCATATATAAATAAATCTTAGTTCTTAATGTAACATAACTTTCTTCATGAATCAAGAATGATTATTCATAATATTAGAACAAGTTGCATAAATATTATAGACTTTTTGTATAGATAAGCATTCACGATATCACATTCAAATATATTTTTCATATCATATTCTATAAGAAAACACAAAGGGATGTGAATCTATGTGAGTAATAAATCATTTCTACATCTGGAACAGGTTGGATTTTCCTACTATAGTGATTTAGGCGAAGTCGAAGTCATAAAAGATTTAAGTTTTTCCATTGAAAAAGGTAGCTTTACAGCCTTTGTTGGTCCAAGTGGCTGTGGAAAATCTACGATTCTCTCCTTGATCGCAGGACTCCTGCAACCAACAGCAGGCTATATTACTTTTTATTCCGAAGACTTTAATGCCCCTAAAATCGGATATATGTTACAGCATGACCATTTACTTGAGTGGCGTGATGTTTATCATAATATACTTCTAGGACTTGAGATTCAGCATAAAGTAAACAAGGAAAATATCAATTTGGTTGACCAGCTTCTTGAAAAATATAATCTATCTGAAGTAAAAAAGCAAAAGCCTTCTTCTCTTTCCGGCGGCATGCGACAAAGAATTGCTCTAATACGGACACTTGCATTAAAACCTGATTTACTGCTTCTTGATGAACCTTTTAGTGCATTAGACTATCAGACCAGACTAACCGTTTCCATGGATGTTCATGATATCATTAAATCAGAGCAAAAAACAGCAATCCTTGTAACACATGATATTTCCGAAGCAATTTCCATGGCGGATACTGTTATCCTTTTGACAAAATCCCCTTGTCAGGCTAAGAGCATCATCCCAATTGAATTTGAAAAGAATGGAGTATCAAGAAATGCTGTTCGAAAATCTCCTCTTTTTCAGGAATATTTTGATTGTATATGGAGGGATTTACAAGATGAAAAAAAAGAAAAATGATATAAAAAGCAGTTCCTTTTCTGATGGTCAGAAAGCATATTTATTAAATATAAAAATGCAAAAGATTTTTATTATATGGAGTAGAATTTTAATCTTTGCAGGTTTTTTGATTCTATGGCAGATTTCTTCAGATTTTGGATGGATTGATGACTTTTACTTTAGTTCGCCACTTGCAATAGGTTCTCTTTTCCTTCATGATATCAAAGATATGTCCCTATTGCATCATATTGGTATTACCCTGATGGAATCAGGTATCAGCTTTTTACTCATAATATTATGCTCCTTGCTTACCGCTACTTTGTTCTGGTTTTATCCTGTTCTTGGCAGGATGTTCGAACCATTTCTGATTGTGCTGAACAGTCTTCCAAAGTCAGCATTAGCACCTTTAATTATTGTATGGCTTGGAACCGGTTCGAAAACAATTATCCTTTGTGGTATGTCAGTTGGTGTTTTTGGGTGTATCCTTAATCTTTATCAGACATTTCAGCAAACAGACCCGGAAAGGCTTAAGTTGGTAGAAACACTTGGCGGAACAAGAATGCAGGCATTTACTAAGGTGGTTTTTCCTGGTAATCTTCCTGCCTTTATCTCTGTTTCCAAAGTAAACATCGGCCTTGCACTTGTAGGTGTCATTATTGGAGAATTTCTTGCCGGAAGGCGTGGATTAGGTTTTCTTATAATCTACGGTAGTCAAACCTTTAAACTTGACTTAGTAATTCTTAGCATTGTTATTTTATGTTTTATTGCCATGATTATTTATTGGGGATTAAATGTTTTAGAAAAGAAAATAACATTAAGAATAGGTTAGTATAAAAAGAGCCTTGGTAGTTTACTCAAGGCTCTTCTACAAGCTTTCGAAGGGACTTGAACCCTCGACCTACTGATTACGAATCAGTTGCGCTACCAACTGCGCTACGAAAGCTTAAGGTAACATTATGTTAATAATGCCGACTTAGATATTATATCTAGTATTTTGTAATTTGACAAGACCTTTTTCAAATTTTGTGATACAATTCATACATTTTATGGTATCGTTTACTCGTGTCCCATTCCAATAACCATATTCTGGGCATCATTTCATATGCACAGATATCTGTTGATATGGTATTTCGATACCTTCCTGATCAAAGGTAACTTTAATTGTTTCTAATAATCTCCATTTCAATTCCCAATATTTGGGGTTGTCACAATAAACACGGATACCAAGCACTACTTCACTCGAGCCAAGCGAATCCACATAAATTTTCTTTGGTTCTTCATGCTTCACATCTTTATCTCCATCGATGATTCTTTGAAGTACGTCCTTTGCTTTCTTAATATCAGCGTTGTAGGAAATACCAACTGTTATATCAACTCTTCTTAATGCAGCCTCTGAGAAATTTGTCATGGAATTATTTGCAAGCGTCCCGTTAGGAAGTATAACAATCTTATTATCAATTGTCTGAAGCTTCGTAAAGAAAATACCGATTTCCTTAACAGTACCTTCATTTCCCTTTGAATCCTCTACAATATAATCGCCAACACGAAAAGGCTTTAAGAGCAGGATCAGAACTCCTCCCGCAAGATTACTCAGGCTTCCTTGTAAAGCAAGTCCAAGAGTAACACCTGCAGTTCCAACAAGTGCTACTATACTTGTCGCATCAAATCCAAAATTTCCTGCAATGATTAAAACCAGAATAATATCCAGACATATTTTTATTAAGCTATCCAGAAATTGAATCACTCCAATTTCTGCATTCGCTCTTGTTAAAGATTTCCTGACTATTTTCCGGATAAGCTTTATCAGCTTAATACCTATGAAAAAGATAATAACTGTAAAAAGTACTCTTATGCCAAGACTCATTGCTTTTTCCGGTAATTCTTCAAGAAATTTCTCCAAGGCATTCATGTTCTCATTCAATTCCTGTATTTCTTCCTGTGTCATAATCTGCTCCAATTCTACCATCTATTTCCTCGTTATCGGTTTTGTTGCAATAAGCCTATGCCAAATTAAGACAATGTATGTATGAACAATCCACTTCTAAGCTTTGGTTCAAACCATGTTGATTTTGGGGGCATTAAACGATTTGCATCTGCTACTCCAAATAATTCATGAATGGAAGTCGGATACATTGCAAAGGCAATTTTGCAATCCGTATGTACTCTTCGTTCCAGTTCTTCAATACCACGAATTCCACCTATAAAATCAATTCTCTTGTCCGTCTTTGGGTCTTCAATACCGAGAATTGGTGCCAGACAGTGATCTTGTAAAATAGCAACATCCAATCCATCAACAGGGTCAGTACTTTGATATTCTTTTTTTACTTCCAAAAGGTACCATGTATCTTGTAACAGCATAGAAATCTGGCCTTTTTTCTCAGGCTTATGACACGCACTTCCCTTTTCTGTAATCAGAAAAACTTCCTGCAATTTTTTAAAGAATTCTTCTTCAGATAATCCGTTTAAATCCTTAACTACACGGTTGTAATCCATAATCATAAGTTCTTCATCTGCAAAAAGAACAGATAAGAAATAATTAAACTCCTCTTTTCCTGTATAATCCGGATTCTCTTCTCTTCTTTTGAGTCCAACCTTTACAGCAGATGCACATCGATGATGTCCATCTGCAATATAAATCTGTTCAATTTCTGAAAATGTATTCTGAATAGCTTCAACATCTGCATCCTGTTCAATGCACCATACACGATGTGTAATGTCATCTTCCGAAGTAAAATCATAAAGTGTATCATTTTTCTTTGTCCTGATTAAGATTTCTCTTAATACATCATTTGCCCGGTAAGCAAGGAATATCGGGCCTGTCTGTGCATTACAACTGTCTACATGGCGAATACGGTCAAGTTCTTTGTCCGCACGGGTATTCTCATGCTTTTTGATCACCTGATTCAGATAATCATCGACACTTGCACAGGCAACGATACCAGTTTGTACTCTTCCATTCATTGTAAGCTCATAAATATAATAAACAGGTTTTTCTTCCTGCACAAATTGTCCCTTATCAATCATATCCCATAATAAATCATGCGCCTTCTGATAAACTCTGTCATCATAAGTATCTACAGATGAATCGAACTGTGTTTCTGCTCTATCGATGTTCAAAAAGGATAACGGTTTTTCCTTAACCTCTGCTGATGCCTCTTCTCTGTTATATACATCATAAGGTAGTGCTGCAATTTCTGCCTCTAAGCCTTTCTTTGGTCTATATGCTCTAAAAGGTCTTATGTCTGCCATATTTATTTTCTCCATTCTTCTTCAGTAATATGTTATTTTTTATTGTATCAAAAGATGTGATAAAAATGAAGCCTTTTCCCTTTGTTTTGAATAAATTGGCAACAGTTTTGTTATTGGGACAAAGCGAACAGTAACAAAGCTTTTATAGCTGATTTAAGATTATAAACGAATTGTTACTATGAATAAAAATCTGTAAAAAGCAGATTTTGACAAGTGACATATATGGTGTTAGAATAGGTAGAACGTAACTGTAAAGGTATAAGATAGTTACGATGATACTAAATTTATAAGAATATACATAATAGAAAGGACGGCGTTAATATGACACCAGAAGATAGAGCTTTACTTAATCGAATCAATGCATTTGCAGACAATGTTTTACATGATATCGATCCGCAAAAAACAAGAATTTCTTTTCAACTTGAAAAACTAAAACCAATTATGGAAGAAATTGCAGCAGAAACTAATTCCACCGTTGAAGATATTTTTATTAAATATATGGATCTTGCAAGTGAAGCTAATGTGGCAACGCAAAGAAAATTCCAGAATACGGTTGGAAACATGACTCAATATGGTGATGTTCACGATTCTTTTTCTATTAATTAACAAAGATATATGTTTATCAACATTATTATTTCTGCTTTAAAATACAAGAAAAAAGGATGCTCCCCCAAGCATCCTTTTTCATTCCCTTTACACTTTCGTAAGAATTTCCCTTTTACGCATTTTCCTTTTACACACAATTCCCCTTTTGCGTAAAAATTCCACTTTCACACAAACTTATTTACTCTTTATGGAACATCGTTCTTTTAATATGTGCAACGTTGTTCTTATGAAATGATTATTGCACAGAACAGTGTTATTGTCAACCGTTATTTTGTATTTTTTTGTTATTTTTTCTATTTTATGTTCTAATTTTCTTATATAAAATGTTGCAACATATACAATTTTATCAGAAAATATATAAGAAAAAGACAGATGCAACACACATCTGTCTTCGCTTTTGAAAAGAATAAAAATAATCAAAAAGGAACAATGTTCTTTTTCGAACAATTATTTAACAACTCTTACTCTGAATACACCATCAATGTTCTTTAACTTATCAATAATGGTATCATTTGCAGGAGACTCAATGTCCATAAGAGTATATGCATACTCTCCTCTGGATTTATTTGTCATATCAGAAATATTAATTCCTGCTTCTCCGAAAGCTCCCGTAAATTGAGTAATCATATTAGCAATATTTTTATGTAATACAGCAACTCTTCCTGCTGATGCACAAACACCCATATCACAATTTGGATAATTAACGCTGTTCTTGATATTACCATTTTCAAGATAGTTTCTTAATTCATCAACAGCCATCTTTGCGCAATTGTCTTCTGATTCTTCTGTAGATGCTCCAAGATGTGGGATAACAATACATCCAGGATGTCCTGCTGTAGTAGGATTTGCAAAGTCAGATACGTATTTTCTAATCTTACCTGCTTCTAAGCCTGCAAGTACATCCTTTTCATTGGCAAGAAGATCTCTTGCAAAATTAAGTATAATCACGCCCGGTTTCATTTTCTCAATAGCTTCTGCATTAATCATTCCCTTTGTTGAATCCATAAGAGGAACATGAATCGTAATAAAATCACACTGAGAATAGATATCATCAACATTAATAACATGTTTAACATCACGACTTAAGCTCCATGCTGCATCAACAGAAAGATATGGGTCATAACCATATACTTCCATACCAAGATTTACTGCAGCATTTGCAACCTTTACACCAATAGCACCAAGACCAATAATACCTAACTTCTTTCCTGCTATTTCAGTACCTGCAAAGTTCTTCTTTTCTTTCTCAGCGTCCTTTGCAATAGACTCTTTTTCCTTATTATCTTCTACCCACTTAATACCACCTACAATATCACGGGAGGCAAGTAACATGCCTGCAATAACAAGTTCTTTTACACCATTTGCATTTGCTCCCGGTGTATTAAATACAACAATACCGTCTTCTGCGCACTTCTCAAGCGGAATATTGTTAACGCCTGCTCCGGCTCTTGCTACTGCAAGAAGATTCCTGGGCATTTCCATCTCATGCATAGAAGCACTTCTGACAAGCACACCTTCTGCCTGTGCAATATCATCTGTCTTCTGATAGTTATCGGTAAATCTTTTTAATCCAATACTGGAAATAGGATTAAGGCAATGATACTGGTACATTATAAATTCTCCTTCTCAAATTTCTTCATAAATTCAACAAGCTTCTCAACACCTTCGATTGGCATTGCATTGTAGATACTTGCACGCATACCGCCAACTGTTCTATGTCCCTTTAAGTTCTCAAAGCCTGCTTCCTTGGCTTCTTTAACGAATTTAGCATCTAATTCTTCATTTCCTGTTACAAAAGGAACATTCATGAGAGAACGATCTTCCTTTCTAACAGTTCCCTTGAATAATTTACTTTCATCAAGGTAATCGTAAAGAATCTTTGCTTTCTTTTCGTTATATTCCTTCATTTTCTCAAGTCCACCCATCTTTTTGAGCCACTTGAATACCTTACCGCAAATATAAATGCCATATGCTGGTGGTGTATTGTATAAAGAACCGTTATCTGCATGAATCTTATACTTTAACATAGTAGGTGTTCCAGGCAATGTGTCATCTGTAATCAAATCTTCTCTGATAATCACAAGAACAACACCTGCAGGACCTATATTTTTCTGAACGCCGCCATAGATAACACAATACTTTTTTACAACTACCGGCTCAGATAAAAAGCAGGAAGATACATCTGCAACTAATGGTTTACCTTTTGTATTAGGTAAAGTTTTGAATTTTGTACCATAAATAGTATTATTCTCGCAAATATATACATAATCTGCATCTTCAGAAATCGGTAAATCTGAGCAGTCGGGAATATAAGAAAATGTCTTATCCTCACTTGATGCAATCTTATTTGCCTTGCCATAAATACATGCTTCCTGATATGCCTTTTTTGCCCACTGACCTGTTACAATATAATCAGCAACACCATTTTTCATAAGATTCATAGGA
>JALEWA010000125.1 GCA_022788085.1 Lachnospiraceae bacterium | reverse complement strand
GCGCGTCACACCTCGCAAGAGGTGTGTGAGTAGAAATTTTTCTTAGGGGTGTTTTTATGGTTGAATTTTTTGTCACACCTCGCAAGAGGTGTGTGAGTAGAAATTATCATCTGGATCTGAGCAGCGCTTGCGGATTCTGTCACACCTCGCAAGAGGTGTGTGAGTAGAAATCCCATGTACCGCCAAACAAATTAGATGGGCTTGGTCACACCTCGCAAGAGGTGTGTGAGTAGAAATTATACCAACAGTCGGCGTACCGCTAAGACAGCCAGTCACACCTCGCAAGAGGTGTGTGAGTAGAAATGATCGGGGATACATGGCGAGGCATGCTTGGAAGTCGGGAGTTTCCCAAAGTTTGTGTAAACCTCTGAATTGATGTAAGATAATCTTATTCAGTTCGGAGGTTTTATTTATGGCACGTAGAAAAACGGATTCACCTCAGAAAGCAGCTCTTCGAGAAATGATGACAAGCTTTCTCAAAGAAAACGACATCAAGGTCAAAGATGGTACGGATGTTAATTCCATTATGCGCGACATGATGTCTATTATCCTGGAAGGTACTTTGGATGCCGAGATGGATGAAGAACTCGGATATTCCAAGTACGACTATAAGAATAAGGATACTGACAACAGTCGAAACGGCTATTCATCCAAAACAATGCATACCAGTTACGGAGATATGGAAATTGATATTCCCCGGGATCGCAAAGGCGAATTCGAACCTCAGGTGATAAAAAAATATCAGAACACCGTAACGCAGGACATGGAGGAAAAGATCATTTCCATGTATGCGAAAGGCATGTCTACATCTGACATCGAGAGTCATATGCGAGAACTCTACGATATCGAGATTTCTGACAGCACAATCAGCCGCATCACGGACAAGATCCTTCCTCTTGTCAAGGAATGGCAGGAACGTCCGCTTGAGGAAGTCTATGCTGTTGTCTTCATGGATGCCATCCATTATCACGTCCGTAGTGAAGGACGTATCGTTAAAAGAGCTGTCTATATCGCTATCGGTATCGATATGTCCGGAAAAAAAGATGTCCTGGGCATGTATGTCGGAGAAAATGAGAGTGCCAAGTTCTGGTTATCTATCATGAACAGCCTGAAAAACCGCGGTGTTGAAGAAATCTTGATCGCCTGCGTTGACGGTCTCACTGGATTTCCCCAGGCGATCGATGCCGTTTATCCTCAAGCCGAAATCCAGCAGTGTATTATCCATCAGATCCGGAATTCGACCAAGTATGTCTCCTACAAGGATTTAAAAAAACTGATGGCAGATCTTAAACTAGTTTATGCTGCGCCTGATGAAACGGTTGCATTGGAATATCTGGATGAGTTTGCTGCAAAATGGGATTCTAAATATCCCAAGATTTCCAAGTCCTGGAAAGAAAATTGGGCAAATCTGTCGACATATTTCAAGTACCCGGAAGCGGTCCGCCGCATCATTTATACAACCAATACCATCGAAGGTTTCAACCGGCAGCTCCGAAAAGTAACCAAAGCCAAAACGGTGTTCCCTTCAGACGAGAGTCTTCTGAAAATGCTCTATCTGGCCATGATCGATATCACCAAGAAATGGACCGGGCATCGTCAGGACTGGGGGCAGATTCATTCTCAGTTAGAGATTTTCTTTGAAGAACGTCTGGAAGGACATAAATACTAAGACGCACCATATAAATGTTGCTGTTTACAGCTGCATTTATATGGGCGTAACGCAGGGGATCCGGGGGGCGCGCAGCCCCCGTTTCAGGATCTCCCTCTTGACATGTAAAAATCCTGGTTTATCATACAGGTAAGGATTCAGTTGCCTGATCAGGCCCTGAATTCATGTTTCTATTATCAAATCTTATGTCAGTTTTTTGAGTTTACACAGACTTTGAAACGGTCTCTGGAAGTCACACCTCGCAAGAGGTGTGTGAGTAGAAATCTCCAAAGGAGTGTATCATCCTAAAAAACATACCCTTCAGATCCACAGTTGCTTTCCATCCCAGGCTTTCCAGCTTTGTACAGTCCATCCGAATAACCATTTCAGGATTATAACCAAAGGAAGTCAGGTTATCAGGGATATCATACTGTACACAAATATTCTTTTCCGGAAATAAATCACATACGCACTGCGCCATCTCACTGATCGTTACAGCAGTGTCACTATTTGTTACATTATAAGCTTCACCGGCTTTTCCTTTCAATAAGATAAATAATATTGCAGAAACAGCATCTTTCGTATAACAATATGTTCGCAATGTTTTTCCTTCCGTATGCAGAACTATATTTTGTTTCTCCATCACACATCTCGCAAATTCTGCAAAAACACGGCTGTCATCATACTCTACACCGGCGCCGAACGTCTGGGATAATCGAGCAATTTTTACAGGAACCCCATACTCTTCTGCAAAGGAAGCACATAGACACTCTACCAATCTCTTTCCTTCTGAATAGCTGCTTCGAATATTCAATGGTTCAATATAACCATAATCTTTTTCCGTGACATGCCCATCTTTTGTGTTCGGTACTCCATACACTTCTAAGGAGGACAGATAAACAAATCCTTTTACATTCTTTCTTCGCCCCAGCTCCAGAATATTCCTGGTTCCCTCAACTGCAGTAAGAATAGTTTCCACAGGATTTGTAACAAAGTAGCGAGAGCTTGTAGGACTTGCCGCATGAATTATATATTCTACTGAATCTTCAATATCCGGTATCTGATTAATATCACAGCAAACCAAATGAATATCTTCCCGCTTTAGCAAATCACCGAATACCTGAATTGCCTTTTTTTCATTTCTTATCAACGCTAATATTCTTATATTTAATCCTTTTAATCGATTTGCACAAGCCAATGTTTTTACAATCTGAGAGCCAAGCAGACCAGAAGCTCCTGTTATCAATACTGTCGCATTCTCCAATAAACTCAGCGGACAATTGCTATTCACAACAGCTTCCATATCTTCCTGTAAAATACGATTTAAGCTTTCTTCTTCCATAACATACTCCTGAATCTTCTAATTATTACTAACCTGATGTCGCCTTGCATCAATTCGATTTGTCAATCCGAGACCAAATGCCTGTTCGTTTTCCTTATACTGTAATAATGCACGAAACATATATACATCTTCCGGAGTCGTAACTTTTATATTTCCACGATTCCCCTCAACCATATGGACTTTCAGCCCCTGACTCTTTAAAATCGTACACGCATCAACCATATTTTCATAACGGGTAGGCAAAGCTCTGACCGTATCATGTGCTGCTATGATATCCTGTAAATAAAAGCTTTGCGGAGCTTGAGCTGCAAAAGTCTCTTTACGGTATGGAACGCTGTTAACCTCTTTTCCATCTTTACTTAGCAAAATCGTTTCATAGCATGATGTACATGTAATCGCATTTCCATTCTCTTTTACCCCAAAAATATTATTGGAAATAACATCATACGATACAAATGGACGTACGCCATCATGTATTAATACAATGGAGTCCCCCGGATTCTCCTTTTCAGCCCTTTTAAGGGCATTATATATGGAATCCTGCGCCGTCTCTCCCCCAGGGACTACCGCCGATACTTTATTAAGACGATATTCATCTATCAATTCTTCCATATATGGAATATAGCCGTTTAATACAGAAATGTATATTTTGTCAATCATTTCATGATATTGAAACAGCTGCAATGTATGAATAATCACAGGTTTCCCATTAATCTCCAAAAACTGTTTCGGAATTCCTTCCCCAATGCGAACTCCGCTTCCTCCTGCAAAAATAATTGCAATATTCATTACAAACCTCTTTTTCACATTCCACTATTCAATATCTGACAATACAATTATTCACTCATGAAATCTTCATACTCTTTTAGTACTACTTCTGTGTCTCCGTATTTTACCAGTTCGCCATCGTTAATCCATAACACTTTATCACAAAGCTCTGCTATGGTTCCTGCAGCATGAGATACGATGATAACCGTTCGATCATTACTCGTGATCAGTTCCTTCATTTTATTAAAACTTTTCTTTTTAAATCTGGCATCTCCCACACTAAGGACTTCATCAATCAAAATAATGTCTGTCTCTAAGATTGCTGTTATGGAAAATGCAAGCTTCGAATACATTCCACTGGAATACGTTCGGACAGGAGTATCGATAAACTTTCCCAGTTCAGAGAACTCAATGATTTCATCCATACGCTCTTTTATCTGTTTTTCCGTAAATCCTAACAGCATACCAGACAATAGAATATTATCTCGTCCGGACAATTCTTTCTGGAATCCTACTCCAATAGAAAGCAGAGAAACGGAATTTCCATGCAGATCAATCGTACCGCTGTTTGGAGAGAAGATTCCCGCAATTGCCTTAAGCATTGTAGATTTCCCGCTTCCGTTTTTTCCTACAATTCCTAGTATTTCTCCTTTTTTCACTCGAAAGCTGACATGCTTAACGGCCTCAAAAACTTCTGATCTTTCCTTTTTTCCCTTTAAAAGGCTCTGCTTAATATAGTATGATTTTAACCCTCTATAACTAATACACAAATCATTAACTTCAATTGCATATTCGCACATACATATTCTCCTCAAGTTTTATTAAATCATTTTTACATAGCTATTCTCTTCCCGATAAATTTTTCGAACCCCCAATACAGAGATACTTAAACTGAATAAAAACCAGATCAACAACAGCTTGACATCCGGGGTTTCTCTATATATCAGACTTTTTCTCATCGCGGTCAAAAGGTATGCCAGGGGATTATACCTGTTAAGAAGTCCTCCCCAATTTGGAATACGTTTCTCAATATTGTAGAAAATTCCTGTCAAATAAAACAGGAAGCGCAATCCAATCGATACCACATTCGACAAATCTTCTACATACACTCCATAATGCAAAAGAAATGTTGCACATCCAAATGCAAACAAAAGCAGTACTGCCAAAATAGGAATAAAAAAAAAGATATTAAACGATAAAGGAACTCTGTACACAATCATCATAAGTACAACAATGCCAAAGGAAACCATCATTTTAAATCCATTAACCCAGATTTTAGTAATAATCAAAATATATTTTGGCAAATATACTTTTGACACAATTGCCTTATTATTCTTTATGATTTTAACACTATTTGTCATTGTGCGGTTAAAAAAATCCCACATAGACAAGCCTATAAAAATAAATATTGGGAAGTATTCTTCCTTACTATTAAAAACATAGCCAAAAATAAAACTGTAAATCAACATAAAACACAGCGGATCCAGTACCCACCAAACCCAGTTCAGATAAGAATCTGCCACTTCCGCTTTCAGCTGTGATTTTGCCGAAATAGCAGAATATCTGAAATATTTTTTCATGTCCTTTATAAATCGATTTAGCATATATGTCTTCCTCTCATAATCCCAATAACTTTAATATTCTATCTGTTGCATGCCCATCGCAAGAATAGTTATGATAGTTCCTGCATTTGTCAATCCAGTCCTTATTATCATCACATGACGCTTTCATAACATGCTCATACAGTTCTTGTCCATCACTGGCAACATATGGAGTCAATGAATAATAATCCACATAGAACCCTCTCTTTTCCTGATATTCCTTAAGATCAGGTGCAAAAAGAACAAAAGGTTTCCTGAAAAACAAAAAATCAAATACTGTGGATGAATAATCAGTAATCATAATATCTGCAACTGTTAAAAGCATCTCTGTCGACAATTCGCAGTTCGACAAATGATATATTTTTTCCACATGTGGATGAACTTTTCGGATAAAAAAGAACCCATCTCCCAGTTTCTTTTCCAATTCAAAAATGTCTTTCTCACCCACTTGATATGGATGAGCTGCATTTCCCCGAAAAGTCGGACACCATAAAACAATCCTTTTGTTTTTGGCTTCCGGATACATGCTATAAAACTGATTCCTGCTGTCAGAAATCCATTCTTCATTATAATATATATCTGTCCTGCTGACTCCCGTAGCTTTTACTACTCCCGGCTTCTGCCTCATTCCACTTGTAAGCGGTCTTACACAGCACGGTGCACTGACTGTAATCATATCATAGTTTTTATAGACATTTCCTATATAATGTTCCGGAATATCTTCAGGTGTGTCATATCCTATTTTCTTCATAAGACCGCAGGAATGCCATAATTGTATTACTTTGGTTCTTTTTCTTTTTCTGCAGGACGCAACCGGAAGAAAATTATCACATATAAATATGTATCCTGCATTCGCATACAGTCTCATAAATTTGAGTGAGCAAAACACGGTTTGAATCAAAGACAACTCCGAAAAATCATAAAAGAAATCCACAACTGTATGACCTCTTCGGATAACCTCTTTATGAATAATTTCCATGCTTGCCGGTATGGACTCATGACGGGCATCGGCAAAAATAATCAGCCTCTTTTTCTTGCGTCCGTCAATTATACACCAAAAATCATAGGCTAATGGCAGAATAATATGCTGCAAAACCATTTTCATAACTTGTTTTATTTGAAAAAAAGACGTTTTCATTATTAGATTGGTGGGAATTCCCCAACATTTTAATGAGAAAAAAAGTGTGATTGGAATTGCCAATAAAAGCCAGAGTATTCTGGTTATAGGAGAAGCACTGAAACAGTTCTCCCAGATATGCATATGTACCAGAATATCTCTTAAAATATTATGCCAGAAATAAACCTGCAGCGTTCTTTGCCCCAAAATAGTCAGAATCCCTAAATTTCCGGTTGGTATTGCCAACATAAACGAAAATCCGGCAATAAAAGAAATCAAATAGCATATCAATCTATATATGAAACCATAAGAGCGAACTACGTCATTAAAAGGATTCCTTCCAGTAAACAAATGTCTGAGAACATATACCTTATCCAAACAGAAAACACACAACAGCCCCCAAAAAACAAGAACTAATATTCCAATTAATTTACTGTATTTCTTACATAATATTTTTTCTAATCTGTCACGATTTGTCATCATCCCTAAAATATAAAAAGGATAAAACACAATAATCCTTGAGGCAACCAGAAAATCTGCAATTGATTTATCGTATCCAGCGAAACAAGCTAATATGATACTCATAATAAGCAAAAAGGATTTATTAATATTTCTGAAAATATAAGAAAAGAAAGTAAAGGCTGCCATTGCGAACATAAACCATGGTATCCCATCTTCAGAAAGTAAATGAAAAGAAGGATTACCTCCCCAAAAACTTTTTAATAAATAAAAAGATACTTTTGAAATAAGATACAGAGATAAATAAGATACTATTTTTTCAGTAATTTTTGTGTTTTTATGAAACAAACCAGCAATATAAATATACAATGGCATATGAAAAGAGTATATCAGCAGGTATATGCTCCTATAAAAAGCTGAATTCTTTGTATATGGATTAGCAAGATGCCCAACAACAACTGTAATCATTAAGCAAAACTTAATATTATCCCAAGCTGCTATTCTATCTGACAAATTTTCTCTATTCATCATAATCCTTTTCATCAATGCTCAACCTCTTCCCAATCAAATTAAATCATCAGGTCTTAAATTCCAATTTAACTACAGGATGCATTGCCTTTCTATTCTGAGGTGCGGGAAGCTGCATAAAATCCTCACCATAAGAATATGCCAGATATTTTTCAGCTTCCAGAGGCACCGGATATTCTTTTCCATTTAACATACAAACACGCCCCCCAGACAACCATTCTTCCGGGAAAGCTCCATGGCGTAAATGTTCTCCGGTTCCATCATAAAGAAATCCCTTATCTTTTTTATCAAAAAATGTTACTACCATATATTGAATTTTTTCTAAAGTCTTCATTGCAGCTTTGTTTTTATACCATGTCAAGAGACAACAAAATAATTTCATTTTCCCATAAAACTGCATATCTGTATTTGCCCATTTATGGAACACCAGAGAACGCGCCAATAACGTCAAAAAAACATGAAGTTTCTGACCCCATTTTCGGTTAGAAGTCCTGTCATGAACAAATATATCTATAAAAATCCCTTGATGCATTTGAGGAAAGTTTTGTGAAAATTCCGTCATAAATACTGTATCATTCATTCGAATCTTATCAAAAATACTATGATAATTTGAATCCGTCTGATTGGACTGATAAAAAAAGTCCGTACGAATTTCTTTCTTGACTACTGACACAAATTTTTCATATTGATCTCTCAGCATCATTACATCAATATCATCATCCCACGGAATTATTTCTTTATGTCGAATTGCCCCCAGTAATGTGCCTCCTCCTAAATAATAAGATATCTCATACTTTTTACAAATACGATCAAATTCTTCCAAACAAGCGAGTTGACACTGCTGCAATCTCTTTAGATTGCCCCCATAGGTGTTATCAAAGTAAAAGAAAGCCCCCGGATTATGAACTGCTTTCCATACCATGTAACTACCATCTTCAACTGATATTTCCCCTTGTGGCATTACAATTGGCTCTGTGCAAAACAATTGTTTAGTTAGAATTCTGAATAGACAGCAGAGAAATTCTCCGGCACAAATATATCTCTCGTCCGGAAGGAATGTATCTCTATAAGCCTCAAATGAAGAAAAACCAGTGCACTCTTCCATTTTCAACCCATAGATAATCGGGATTATAATCTGATTTACTCTATCTGATTCGAAATTATAAATAGAAGAAACATGATCTGTAATAATCCAATATCTCACATCACTTTTTCTTTCCTTTGGATCGGGCATTTTTTTATCTATATGAATATGACACCCGTCTCTGTCAAATAGGCGATAAGAGGCTTCTTTTAGTAACCTTTCCAATGACGGTTGATCAATAATCAATACAAATTCCCCACTTAATGTTTCCGGCAATTTTTCATACTGAAGCATCTCCAACCACAATTCTTCTAATTGATTCATAAACGGTCTCCTGTCAAATGCACTTCATTATCAATGGTATATAACCAAATTATGCATTGCTTTATTTGCTTCATCTACTGCCATTAATCCCTTCTGTATATCTTCCGGTATTTGTCCCTGAATAATCCAGTCAATTACACGATCACTGGAATTGCTGTCAATAAGATCAAAATGATGTTCCACATATTGTTCTACCTTTTCAAATTCAAAATCCTTTTCTTCAATAGCTTTTATGACTTCACTAAAGCAATAACATATCTTTCCAGGGGCAGAGTCTTCGTAAGGCCTAAAGAAACCACGAGAAAAAGAATACTGAATCTTATCAAAAGCAAAAAACAGCATTGGCCTTCTCATCAGAGAATACTCAAAAATATTGGAAGAATAATCGGTTATTAATAAATCTGTAATATAAAACAGATCATTAATGTTTGGATATTTATTTGCATCTACAAACTTATCTTCATAACTCGAATCAATCGGAACATTTTCAGACACCCATGGATGCATTTTAAAAAGAACTACATATTCATCACCGCATACCTGATACAACTGCTCAAAGTCAATTAATTCGTACGGATAAAAGGCATTCTTTTTATTTTTTCCTCTATAGGTTGGTGCAAAAAGAATAACCTTTTTCCCACGGCACATAGGGTATTTCTCATATAATTCTTTTATTTTTTTCTCTCTGTTTTCTTGATCCAAATATTCATCAATTCTGGGCAGTCCTGTCAGAAGCACATCTTCTTCGTTGATACCCCACATTTCTGAGAAAATATGAGCCATCGTTTTTGAACCTGCAATCCCATATTTATATTGTCTGTGTGCACTCCAGGGACCAGGGCAGCCTTCATGCCCCCAACGACTATAACCGGATGATTTAAATCCTACTCCAGAATGCCATAACTGAACCACTGTGGTACTTTTATCCAGTTTAAGCCAATCCAAAACCGGCGCGTGATCATCTAAAATCACCATACTGCTCTTTGCCAATTTCTGAATCAGTTGAAACCAGCTTTTCTTGGACTGAGGCTGGGAAGATGCCGGCCTGGTACTGACCAGGATCGTATATTCCTTATCTAATCCCCGCTTTTTCATACGATTTATCACAGCGGTCTGATTGCTTCCCAGGCTACTACTTTGTTCAGACATGAATAAAATTGTTTTTTTATTCTCACCATATCTTTTTCGATAAAATCTATAGGCTGCACACAAAAAGGGGCGCCTGTATTTATTAAGAACTTTTTTAATGTTCATTGATGAACTTTGAAATAAGCGGTTTTCAGGAGGTGCGATTTCTATCTTTTTTGCCGGCAAAATGTACATACGAAACGGCAAAGTACTTTCTCCCTCTGCCACGTAAAAGCTCACCGAAAAAACTTTCGAACGGTTATTGTACAGAAAATTTTTTGACAAATTTTCCAACTGTGCCACCAAGCGAATATCCGTCTCACATTCTGCCAGCACACATTTTCCCTGACATACTATCAGCCTGTAATCACCCTGGGCCACACACATTCTTTCCCCTTGATTCGTTATATTTAATGTCAGACGATAATGGCTCTCGTCAATCTTTTCTTGTTTAAACCGTGCTCTTTTCACATGATCAGAAGCAACCGCATAAAACACAAGCGGAATATCCGGATACCGATTTTCTGAGTATTTCACATTAATTTCCAAAATCAAAAAAATTCTTTCCCAGGATATCTTCTCAACTGTCGCCAAACAACACTTCATCATGCTATCCATACTGATTTTACGTCCCCTCTCCTTAAGTTGAGCTCAGCACATAGTTCCCTTTGCTAACTATACACTAAATAATCGCTTTGTTCAACTGACTCAAAGTAACCGCCAAATAATCGAATGACAGAAAAGCATATAAAGGTTTAATGAACTATATGAAAAAGATCACAAAATATCCTGGTGGAAGGGAGACAGCAGACCAGATAGCAGAAGAATGGAAAGTGACTTATCGCAGAAGACCTGCAATGATGGATGAGTTGAAATTAAGGATAAGCAGACGGGCAAAATTATGAATTGTTTCATCGTGGAATATCAGCTACAATAAAGAAAACAAAAGAGAACAAGTTCTCAGGAAGGAAAACAGATGAATTATCGCGTAACAGAAAAAGCAGGAATTACCGTCAGTGAAATCGGCCTTGGTTGTGAAGGCTTTGCGGATAAGAACGAAAAAGAAGTGCTTAACATGCTGAAATGCGCAGCCGAAGCAGGAATCAATTGTATGGATCTGTATTCCCCGGATCCCCGGCTTCGGAGCAGCATTGGACAGGCATTAAAAAGGCTGGATCAGCCGTTTGTGATACAGGGGCATTTGTGTACCGTCTGGAAAAACGGACAGTATAAAAGAACCAGGGATCTGAAGGAGGTTCGTGCAAGCTTTGAGGATCTGCTGGAGCGGTTGG
>JALEWA010000077.1 GCA_022788085.1 Lachnospiraceae bacterium | reverse complement strand
TGTTTGCTTCATAATCACGGCGTATATTAAAGTCATAGGAGTGTGATACCACACAGACCTTTCCGCCTTCCTTTCTGAATCTTTCAATAATCTCTTTCATTCCGGAATATGCGTGGGGAATGTGATTTTCTACATAATTCTTCCAGATATTCACTTCCACTTCAAGGTCTTCCTCAGTCATATGAAGTTTACCCGTACAATATTCGATAAAGCCAGGATCAAAATTTTCCCTGAAATAGTCCTCCAGTGTGATTGTAACACCGGGACGCATAATCCTCAATGCTTCCAGGAATGCCGGATAATGAATGCTTGCCGTACTGTCTACCACCGTATCATCATGGTCTAATACTAAACACTTATATTTCATGCCTTTTCCTTTCTGTCTATTACAGAAAGAAGAACCGCAAATGCGATTCCTCCTTCTATTTTCATATTTATTTAGGTAATACAAAGGAACTCTTTAAGGATACGATTCTGTTGAATACTAACGCATCCGGCTTAGAATCCTTATAATCTACATTGAAGAAGCCCTGTCTTACAAACTGGAAGCTTTCATATGGTTTTGCATCCTTTAATGCCGGTTCCAGATAGCATTCCTTAAGCACAGTGAGTGAATTTGGATTCAGGTTCAGGGACCCATCCTCATTATAAACACCCTTCTCTTCATCAATGATGTTCTCATACAGACGTACCTCCGCCTTTACTGCATAAGGAGCCGGAACCCAGTGAATCGTTCCCTTTACCTTTCTTGCATTAAAGCCGCTTCCCTGCTTTGTCTCAGGGTCATAAGTACAGTGAACGGTCGTAACCTTGCCATTTTCATCCTTTTCATAGCTTGTACAGGTTACAAAATATGCGCTCATCAGACGAACCTCATTGCCCGGGAATAATCTGAAATACTTCTTAGGAGGCTCTTCCATAAAGTCATCCCTGTCAATGTATAATTCACGACAGAAAGGAACCTGTCTGCTGCCAAGTGATTCATTCTCAAGGTTATTTGGCACCTCAAGGTATTCTACTTCACCTTCCGGATAATTATCGATCACAAGCTTGATTGGATCAAGCGCTGCCATCATTCTTGGTCTCTTAAGCTTTAAATCCTCACGAATGCAATACTCAAGCATTGCATAATCAACTGAGGAATTTGCCTTGCTGACACCACAAAGTTCTACGAATTTCTTAATGGATTCCGGTGTAAATCCTCTTCTTCTAAGTGCTGCAATCGATACCAGTCTTGGATCATCCCATCCGTCTACAATGCCTTCTTCAACCAGTTTCTTGATATATCTCTTACCGGTTACGACATTGGTAAGATAGAGCTTTGCGAACTCAATCTGCTTTGGTGGATGTGGGTATTCCAATTCCCTTACAACCCAGTCATAAAGAGGTCTGTGATCCTCAAACTCCAAGGTACAGATGGAATGTGTGATTCCTTCAATCGCATCCTCAATTGGATGTGCGAAATCATACATTGGGTAAATACACCAGGTATCTCCTGTTCTATGATGTGACATATGGGCAACACGATAGATAACAGGGTCTCTCATATTGATGTTCGGAGATGCCATATCGATTCTTGCACGAAGCACTTTTTCTCCGTCAGCGAACTTTCCGTTCTTCATATCCTCAAATAAGGCAAGATTTTCTTCCACGCTTCTGCCTGCGGAAGGGTCTTCCTTACCCGGCTCTGTTAAGGTTCCTCTATATTCACGAATCTCTTCTGCTGTCAGGTCTGATACATAAGCCTTGCCCTTCTTAATCAGCTTTACTGCACCTTCATACATTTGCTGGAAATAATCGGAAGCAAAGAATAATCTGTCCTCCCAGTCAGCACCAAGCCATTCAATATCTGCCTTGATAGACTCAACGAACTCTACCTTCTCCTTAGTCGGATTGGTATCATCGAAACGCATGTTGAACTTACCGCCATACTGCTGTGCCAGTCCATAATTTAAGAGAATACTCTTTGCATGTCCTATATGCAGATATCCGTTTGGTTCCGGTGGGAATCTGGTATGCACGGTATCATAAACTCCTTCTGCCAGATCCTTATCAATAATCTGCTCAATAAAATTTCTGGATGTTATTTCCTTTTCTTCATTCATGTTTTCTTCCACATTTTTTTCCATATCACTCATACTGTTCCTCCCAGCTTCCGAAGAATTACTCTCCGAAACATGTTTATCAGTTTATTTTAATATACGAGCATATGGTTTGTAAAGAATTTTTACGAGCCAATCAAGGCTATCCCCCCTTCTTTCTTCTGTAAAAGACAGCATATCTCTGTTTGAGCTTATGGGACACAAAAGCTAAGAGTTGCTAAATGCCCTCTTCTGACAGCTTTGATTGGCACCCCCTTCCGAAAACTCATACCACGCCCGTCGCATACCATGCCACGCAATGAGTAAAGCGTTTTGTGTTATTTCCTTAATGGAGCAAGGAGGCATCAAGTCCTGCTTGGAGAACTGTTTGAGCGGAGCGAGTTTTCTGAAAGCAGGACTAATCAAAGATGCCGAACGCTCCATTTAGGAAATACCAAATAAGCGTCTCGAAATAAGTGGCATGGTATGCGACGGGCGCGGTACTCAAACAGTTCTCCAGGGGGTGCTTGCAGCCATAAGAGGGCATTAAGGAACTCTAAGCCTTTGCTTTAAATAAGCTCAAACAGAGATATGCTGCCATCTTAAGAGTATGAAAAGGGGGGATAGCCTTGATTGGTTATTCCACTCCTTTTAGGGCGTCTACCATGCAGATGGTTTTTACTTTGCCGGACAGTATGGTGTTGACTCCGGTGGAGACAAGCCATGTTCCGATTATGGAATAGGCATAGGAAAGCATATAGGTCACGGTCGGCATATCGTTATCCTCTGACATGGTCTGCATCATGATATCAAGGAACTGATAACCAATAATCAAGCCGGCTATGATGCCAACTACCGTAATCCATGAATTCTGCTGACGCAGAATCCTGCGGATTCTTCCACTCGAAAAGCCAAGTACCTTAAGGGTTGCCACTTCTCTTGTCTTTTCCATAAAGGAGAGGACTCCCATGTTATACAGAACGATAATACCAAGCACAACTGCTGCAATAATCAGTATCACTACCATAAGGTTCATCATTTCCATGTTCTCATCCAGATCCTTTTTCAACTGCTCGATGCTGATTACACCGCTTACCTCGTCACTGTCCTTCATGTACTGGGGGACAGTCATATTGGTATAAAGTGATGTCGGTTCGAAGTCATACTGCATCGCTTCATATTCCTGTCTGTACATCGTGATTCCCTGTCCGGTCGGTGTTCTGTAAATGGCTGTGATTCTGCTTTTTTCCCAATTCTTTTCGCCTACCATATGCCATTCAATGAAATCGCCTACCTGCAAGCCAAGAATCTTTGCCATTTTCGCAGATAAAGCGACACCATACTGTGGCAGCGTGATTTCATTTCCATTCTCTTCCTGATAATGAATGTAATTGCCTTCTTCCAGGATGGTGATGCTTCCTGTTTTCAGAAGATTTCCGTTGCGGAATTCGCAGCTTCCTTCCTGAAGGAGCTGTCCCTTAAGCTGCTGTGCATATTCTCTTTTCTCCAGATTAGAGGCACTCTCGGCAAACATCATCTTATACTGTCCGGTAATGAGTCCCCCATACTGCCATACCACAAATTCTTCACAGCAGTCCTTCATGCCAAAGGCACAGACTAAAAGCATGGTACAGCCCGCAACACCTGCAATTCCCATGATACTTCTTGCCTTATTCCTCTTTACATCCCTGATATTCCACTGCGTAGAGAAATTCATGCCAAGCCATAATCTACTCTTTTCCAACAGGGAATGGCGGATATTTTTCGGTGCTGCCGGCTTTAGCGTAATAGCAGGCATATCCTTAAGCTCCTTCCGGCAGGCAAGATAGCTTACGATTGTTGCTACGACTATAGCTAATGCAATCGCATAATATGATTTATCTGATACCCCTGTCTTCCACTCAGGCAAAATATAATATTCGCACATGGTTGGCAGAAAAAGATATGGTAAGGTAAGAAGCCCTACGATTGCACCAAGAATACTGCCTGCCGCACTGATTACCATTCCATAAGAAACATAATGCCATGTGATCTTTCTCTTTGAAAAGCCAAGTGCCTTCAGCGTTCCTATCTGAATCCGCTGGTTCGAGGTCATTCTTGTCATCGTTGTTACGATTCCCATAACTGCAATCAGCAAAAATACTGCTGAGAACATGATTCCCATTGCCTCATGCTGTGCCTGCTCGGAAGCAATTGCGTCCAATCCCATATTCTGGCTTCTGTCAAGCACAACAATGTCATCCCTGTCGAGCACATCCTTGATCATATCCTTAAAGGCATTTTTCTCCATCATAGAATCGCTATTCTTATTCTGCCTGATTACAAGCTGATTATATACGAGCTTATCCTGCACCGGGAATTCTGTAGAAGAAAGAAAACCGTAGCCATATTTACCATACGAAGGCATCATGCTGTCACTGTTCAACGTATAAAATACATACTCGGGATGAAGAATGATTCCCTTTACCTCTTCCGTAAATTCCCTGCCCTCATATGTCAGGGTTATATAATCACCCGGCTTTAGCCCCCATTCCTTTGCAAACAGTTCTTCCAGCCAGATTCCCTCCTGATCTGTGGAAAACTTTTCTCCCTCGATTAGAAGTGGGAGGGAACTGTTCAGGCTCTCCATAAAATTGAGCTCCATATCAAGCTCTTCGCCATTTCCAAGCTTCGCCTTCGCTTCTGCTGATATTCTTCTGTCGACACTTTCTATCTGTTCGATTTTTTCCAGCGCCTTTACCTCATCTTTGGAAAAGCCTGCACCTACTACCCAGTTATCCGCAAGCTTCGTTTCTTCATAATAGGCATCCGTAGATAATCCGATACCGTTACTCTCTGCATCAATTCCTGCAAAAACAAAAAGTCCTAAAAAAGCCATCAGAAAAATGGAAAGGAACTGCGTCCTGTTCTGCCATAAATCCCTGAAAAGTTTTCTTCTTAGCATTACCAGCTCACCTCGCTTGCACTCTTTGGATGTTCATTGATAGTCACAGATTCTATTCCTCCATTTTTTACACGAATTACCTTATCCGCAATGTCAGCAAAGAAGCTGTTATGTGTTACCATAACAACTGTTTTCTTTTCCTCTCTGCTCATACGTACCAAAAGCTCCAGAACATCACGTCCTGTATTCGTATCCAGAGCACCGGTCGGCTCATCGCAAAGTAAGAGCTTAGGATTCTTCGCAATCGCTCTTGCAATGGAAGTTCTCTGCTGTTCTCCACCTGACATCTGCGCCGGGAACTGATGCATATGATCAGCAAGACCAACTGCCTTCAGCGCTTCTGACGGGTCAAGTGTATCGTTTACAATATCCTTCATCAATGCCACGTTTTCATATGCTGTCAGTGTCGGAATCAGATTATAGAACTGGAAAACGACAGCAACATTTCTTGCCCGGTAATCGGTAAGCTTTGCATCATTGTAGCTGCTGATGTCCTCACCACATGACCAGATCTTACCGCCTGATGCCGTGTCCATCCCACCAAGAAGATTCAGCAGTGTACTCTTTCCGGCACCGCTTGGTCCTAAGATCACAACCATTTCTCCCTGTTCAATCGAAAAGGTTGCATCCTTTAATGCGTAGAAATGCCTGTCACCTGTTCCATATTCCTTACTTACCTTATCAAATTGAATAAAAGCTTCTCTCTCCATAAATTATTTCCCCTGTGCGCTCTTTCCGATTTTCTCGTCTGTCATAGCCTCCGTGATAACCTGCTCTCCCTCAGAAAGTCCTGCTGTCACCTCTGTCATATCATCACCGGAAAGCCCGCAGGTCAGATATCTCTTTGCAATGACACCATTTTCTAAAAGATAGCAATAGTCACCGCCATCATCTGCATACAATGCTGTATTTGGAATCAGGACTGCCTGTTCCTTTACTCCTGTTTCAATGGTTACATCTACATCCGTTCCAAGATAAATATGTTCATCCGGATTCTTGATATGTACCTCCACCTGAAGCTTTGCCTTATTCTGTGAATCAGTCACTGTCTCCATACGAATCTTGGTGACCTCGCCCTCATATAAGGTTCCTCCTATTTCCACTATCGCCGACTGACCTTTGGCAATCTGATTCATTTCATGGCTTGTGACCTCTACAACCGCACGCAGGCTATGATTATCCTTAATTGTAAAAAGTCTTGTTCCTTCAGCAACATAAGCGCCTTCCTCTACACTGACTTCACTGACAACACCGGAAAAATCAGCAACCACACCTTCCATTGCCTTTTGTACCTCTGTTTCATTCCAGCTTACCGTTTCCTGCGCAAGCTCTGCATTCTTTGCAAGCTGTCCCAGTTGTGATGCATTCATAGCCGCATGCTTGGTGCTTAACATCTCCTGCTGCAGCATGCTTCTTTGTGTGGCAAGCTCATTTAAGAAGTACTCTGCTTCCTTGAAATATCGGTTCTCAATTGGTGTTGCTCCTGTTTCCTCTAATCCTAGCAGTTTCTTTTCCAGCTTAGCTACTTCTACCTCCATCCATGCAGCCTGCTGTAAATAATCATTTCTATCCTCAAGGGAAAGATTATCATCCGTAGCAATGGCATTCTTCTGTGTAATCTCTGCCTTTAACTGTGCAATCTTAAGATTAATCTCCTTGCTCTGATCTTCTACGGAATCAGCTACTACTTCAATATTAAGCTGTGTATCATTTACATTTTCAAGTGCTGCCTGATATGCCCCCTGATAAAAGGCATCCTGCGCCTTAGCCTCTTCATAAGCCTGTGTCATCTCCCTGCTCTGTTGTACACTTCCTGCATATCCGCATTCCAAAGCCTGTGCCTGAATTTGTGCCTGCACAACACTTCTATCCAAATCTTCCGTGTCAAAGCATACGAGCTGTTC
>JALEWA010000060.1 GCA_022788085.1 Lachnospiraceae bacterium | reverse complement strand
AGTGGTGCCGGTGCTCCTACTGTCAGGAAATCGTGTACCTTTTTCACTCTGTCGGAGATTTCAGGATTTGCAATTACATAGCCAAGTCTCCATCCTGTTATCGAATATGTCTTAGAAAGCGAATTGCAGATAATCGTTCTCTCACGCATACCAGGCAGGGATGATAAATACACATGTCTATTTGGCTCATATATGATATGCTCATATACTTCATCTGTTATGACATACGCGTCATATTTTATGGCAAGGTCAGCAATAATCTTAAGTTCAGCATAAGTAAATACTTTACCACAAGGATTAGATGGATTACAAAGAATCAATGCCTTTGCGCCCTCCTTAAATGCAGCTTCCAGTTTATCTGCATCAAAGGTAAAGGTTGGGGGCACTAATGGAACATAGATTGGCTCTGCTCCTGACAATATGGCATCTGCACCATAATTCTCATAAAATGGTGAAAAGACTGCGACCTTATCTCCCGGATTAACAACTGACATCATAGATGCCATCATCGCCTCGGTGCTGCCGCAGGTTGCAATAATCTCGGCATTTGGGTCAATCTTAATCCCTGAAAAATGCTCATATTTTCTTGCTGCTGCTTCTCTGAAATTCTGTGCTCCCCATGTTAGCGCATATTGATGTGGTCCTTCCTTGGCAACCTCACTAAGCCTGTTCATCAGTTCTACCGGTGGATCAAAATCCGGAAATCCCTGCGATAGATTGATAGCTCCATATTGGTTCGATATTCTTGTCATTTTACGAATAACGGACTCCGTAAAGGTCTCTGTTCTACTGCTTAACTTTCTCATCCTGTTTCCTCCTCGTTGTGTGCTTTTACGCAAAAAAAGGAAAGCCTTTCTCCCTTGAAATGTAGTGAAAAGATTTCCTTTTTGTTTTTATAAATGGATTGTAGCATGAAAAAAGAGGAAGCGCAACTGTAGAGTTGTATAAATATACAATTTTCATTTTTGGCATTTCACCCCTGCGAAATGGCACATTGCCCTTTTCTATCTTGTGTTACTATGCCTTGAATTCTATAATAACCATATAACAAACGTGCACGAATGTAATAAATTTTAGGAGGGATTTATGAAACTATCCATACATCAGGACGAACACATTACAGAAACGGAAATCATCATAAATTGTGCCTATGTAGATGATCGTCTTCAAAAGCTTACAGATTATATCAGACAATTTTCCTTTTCATTGGAGGGGGAGGTTGATGGTAAGCTGTATCAAATTCCGGTTGAACAGATTTTCTATATTGAATCTGTTGACAATAAGACCTTTATCTATGATTGTGAGCGCACCTATTCCTGTAGGCAAACATTATCAGCACTTGAAGAGAAGCTTAGGAATATGACTTTCATCAGGATCAGCAAAAGCTGTCTTTTAAATATTTCGTATCTGAAATGTGTTGCTCCACATGTGAATCACCGTTTAAAAGCGGAGCTGCAAAATGGCGAACAGCTTATTATTTCACGTAACTATGTAGAATCATTGAAAGAAAAATTAAGAAAGTAGAGGTTATCTTATGAAACAATTCTTAAAAATATATTTACCTTCCGCAGCGATTACTTTTTCCCTTACAACCGTATGTACCTGTGTCATAAACCTGGTAAATGGCTTTTCAACACAGAGAAGTTCCTGGCTGTTAGAATTATTTGGATTTATACTAATGGTTGATGCTCTTGACTGGATTTTGGGAAATATCAATTTCAAATCTTTTTTATCCTATGCTGTTACAGAAATGCTCATTGCTTATATAGGCTTACTGCTATTTGGATATTTTGCAAAATGGTTTTCTTTCTTTGACACAAGTTTTATATACGCAACCATAATATTCTGCATCGTTTTTCCAGTGATTCATCTCTATTTCTATCATTTGTCACGAATGAATGCAGATGAAATTAATAAAATGCTGGAAATCAAATAGCGTGAAAAGAGGTGGTTCTTCATCAAAACCACCTCTTCTTCTTTATTTACTCTTCATTATTCTCTGCTACCTTGCTTGCTCTTGCAGTAACTTCTGCTTCCTGAATGTCGCTTGGAGCCTGCTCATATCTGGCAAACTCATATTCATAATCGCCACGGCCACCTGTCATGGAACGAAGTACCGTACAATAACCTGTAAGCTCCATCATTGGGATGTCAGCTTCAATAACCTGCTTGCCATTTCCAATAGGATTCATACCAAGTACACGACCACGGCGCTTATTCAGATCTCCCATGACATCACCTGTATACTTATCAGGAACAGTAACTTTCAGGCTCATAATCGGCTCTAAGAGGATAGGTCCTGCTTCCATGAAACCTTTCTTGAATGCCTGAATTGTTGCCATCTTGAATGCCATTTCAGAAGAATCTACAGGGTGATAAGAACCATCATATAACACAGCCTTTACACCAACTACCGGATATGCGGCAAGAGGTCCCTTTAATACAGATTCCTGTAAGCCTTTTTCTACGGCCGGGAAAAAGTTCTTCGGTACTGCACCTCCGACTACCTCCTGTTCAAATACATATGGTTTCTCCAATTCACCGGATGCTTCAAAGCGCATCTTTACGTGACCATACTGACCGTGTCCGCCAGACTGCTTTTTATACTTATATTCTACATCAGATTTCTTTTTCACGGTTTCTCTGAATGCAATCTTTGGTTTGCTCAATTCAATCTGACACTTATATTCATTCAATAATCTGCTTTGGATAATTTCAAGTTGCTGTTCACCAATACCATAAAGTAATGACTGTCTGTTTTCTGTGTCATTTACAACCTTTAAAGTCTGATCCTCATGAGTCAGCTTCTGAAGTGCCTGTGCTACCTTGTCAATATCATTCTTATTTGGCACTTTGTAGCGCAATGCTGTATATGGTTTGGATAGTTCAAATTTTCCATATTCAATGACATTTGCCTTTGTGGAAAGCGTATTTCCTGTTCTTGCCGCTGTCAGCTTCGCAATGGCACCAATATCACCTGCATGAAGTTCAGTAACTTCGATAGGCTTGCTTCCCTGTAAAACATAGAGCTTGCTGACTTTCTCCTCAATGTCCTTATCCTTATTGTAAATGACATCATCAGACTTGAATACGCCGGAGCATACCTTAATCAGCGAGTACTTTCCAATAAACGGGTCTACAATTGTCTTAAATACATATGCAGATTTTACTTTTGAGAAGTCGTAATTAGCTTCAAAGACTTCATTTGTCTTCATGTTGAAGCCGGCAATCTGCTTATTTTCAGGGCTCGGCAAATACTTAACAATATCGTCAAGTAAAGTATATGTACCTTGGCAAAGAGTATTGGAACCCATACTAATAGGGACAATAGAACCATCATTAACATTCACTCTCATTGCAGAACGGATTTCATTTTCCGTAAAGGTTTCCCCACCGAAATAACGATCCATGAATTCTTCACTGGTCTCTGCAACAGCCTCCATTAAAGTATCTTTATATAAAGAAAGGTTCTCCTTACTGTAATCAGGAATCTCACAGTCAACAACTTCCTTGCCCTGCCAGCGACATGCATTCTCACTAATAACATTTACGTAACCAACGAACTTCTCATTCTCACGAATAGGGAAATGAAATGGTGCTATCCTCTTACCATACATCTCGGTCAGCTTCTCAACTACATTCTTAAAGGAAGCATTATCCACATCCATATCTGTTACATAAATCATTCTTGGAAGCTTATATTTTTCACAAAGCTCCCATGCACGCTCTGTTCCGGCTTCCACACCAGCTTTACCGGATACAACGATAATTGCTGCATCTGCTGCGCTGATACCTTCCTCCACTTCACCAATGAAATCAAAATAGCCGGGTGTATCAATAATATTAATCTTTGTTCCTTCCCATTCAATCGGTACTACGGAAGTGCTAATGGATATCTTTCTCTTCTGCTCTTCCTTACCAAAATCACTGACAGTATTTCCATCCTCCACTTTCCCCATTCGTGAAGTGATGCCTGCCAGATAAGCCATGGATTCTACCAGACTGGTCTTACCTGAGCCTCCATGTCCAAGCAGAACTACGTTTCTAATTTTATCCGTTGTGTAAATATTCATAGACTTATCCCCCTATATTTTCATTCTTTACATAAATTTTACTATAAGTTATCTGTATATTCAAGTTAGTTTACGTAATTTGTCTGTCGCATATTCTACAAAAAATTGCATAAATATTGTGCAATTGTGCTAATATAATTATATCTTTTTATAGATAATAAAGCGTTTTGCATATATCATATCACAAGAAATGAAAGGAATGTTTCATCTATTGACTTTAATGCTTTAAAGTGCGATACTATTGCTTGTAATTACTATACTATACAGTTGCAAAAGATTTTTATTACAAAACGGGAGTAATTTATGAAATTTAAAACATTTGGTTTTATTGGTCTTGGACTTATTGGCGGCTCTATTGCAAAGGCAATCCGTAAGATAAATCCGGAATCTTATATTTTGGCTTATGGCCCACATCCTGAAAAATTTGAAGCAGCAGTTCAGGATGGCATTCTTAATGAGATTGTTACAGAGATTAGTGAGGCTTTTCATAAATGCGACATGATATTTTTATGCGCACCGGTGTCAACGAATAACGAAAATCTCGTAAAGTTAAAGCCATTTCTCTCTTCTGAAACAATCCTTACGGATGTAGGAAGTGTCAAAACTCCTATCCATGACACTGTTATAGAACTTGGTCTGGAAAAACAGTTTATCGGTGGACATCCTATGGCCGGAAGTGAAAAAACGGGGTTTGCAAATGCCAATGAAATGATTTTAGAAAATGCATATTATATCCTGGCACCAACTTCTGAAGTTTCCAGTGAAGCCGTCAGTGCTTATCAGGAATTAGTGACCTCAATGGGTGCCATTCCTTTAGTTCTCGACTGTAAGGAACATGATTATATCACTGCTGCTGTCAGCCACGTACCTCATTTAATCGCCGCTGCTTTGGTTAATCTTGTACATGACCATGATACCAAAGAAGGTACCATGAAGCAGGTGGCAGCAGGAGGTTTTAAAGATATTACCAGAATCGCATCCTCCTCTCCTGCTATGTGGGAAGCCATCTGCCTTTCCAATACAGAAAATATTGCAGATCTTCTGGATGACTATATTGCTTCTCTTAAGGAAATCAGTAATGCTGTCAGAGCAGGTCAGGAAGGCTATACCTATAAACTTTTTGAGGAATCCAAAGAATATCGTGATTCCTTTGCCACTCAGCCAAGAGGTCCTATCAAGAAGGTTTTTGGCTGCTACGTCGATATTCCTGATCAGGCCGGCTCTCTTGCTATGATTGCCCTGATTCTTGCAAATAAGAAGATTTCGATTAAAAATATCGGTATTGTACATAACCGCGAATTTGAGGAAGGTGTTCTTCACGTCGAGTTCTATGAACAACAGGCTCTTGAGGAAGCAATCGCTTTGCTAAGAAGTCTGCAATATACGGTTTATGAGAGGAAATAAAAGCTTTCAAGATATGAAAACGAAGCAAGATACTTGTTTGCATTTGCTTCGTTTTTCATTTTATATGAGTCCTTCTTTTTCTAAATAGCTGATAAAACCATTACAACCATCTAAAACATCTCTATAAGTTGCCTTGAAGTCTCCAGTGTACCATGGATCCGCAATGGATTGACCCGGGCGGTCTGCGAAATCCAGCAAAAGCTTTATTCTATTTTCCGTGTCCGAGCCCGTGATTCTGATTGTGTTTCGTATATTATTGGTATCAGCACAAAGCAGATAATCATAATAGCTATAATCTTCCCTTGTCACCTGACGAGCACGTTTACTTGCAAAATTCGTGTAAGGAGTATTACCAATATTGTGCTTTCTTAGTTCCTCCTGCGCTGGCGGATAAATTGGATTTCCTCTGCCATTCCAGATTTCCTCTGTACTTGTAGCTGCTGATGCTATTTCGAATTTGTCTATCAAGCCACGTTTTTCAACCATATCCTTAAGAACGAACTCGGAAATAGGGGAACGACAGATATTGCCGTGGCAAACAAATAAAATCTTGATTTTTCTCATATTTCCAGTATTTTCGGGCTTTTCAAGCCTTTTTACCTTTCTTCATTTTTCACTTATTCTGGCATATTTTGGCATATCTTTGCATATTTTTGTCATCAATTTT
>JALEWA010000050.1 GCA_022788085.1 Lachnospiraceae bacterium | reverse complement strand
GATTCTTGTCGAAAAAATCAACATTTGAGTTGACGTATGAGAGGATTATTTGTAAACTGTATAGGTAGAATTAGGTGTGTTGCGTGGTGCGGCATGCTATGAGGAAAAGATAAAATTTTAGGAGGATTATTATGGCACAGGTTGGTATTGTAATGGGCTCTGATTCAGATATGCCTGTTATGGCGAAAGCCGCTGATATTCTGGAGGAACTTGGAATTTCCTATGAAATGACAATTATCTCAGCACATAGAGAGCCGGATGTATTTTTTGAGTATGCAAAGTCTGCAGAAAGCAAAGGCTTTAAGGTTATTATTGCAGGGGCAGGAATGGCAGCGCATTTGCCGGGAATGTGTGCAGCAATCTTTCCTATGCCGGTAATTGGTATTCCAATGCATACAACTTCCCTTGGAGGCCGCGATTCCTTATATTCAATCGTACAGATGCCTTCAGGAATTCCGGTTGCAACAGTAGCAATCAATGGCGGTGCAAATGCAGGTCTTCTTGCAGCAAAGATTCTTGCTACAAGTGATGCTGATTTACTGCAGAAGCTAAAGGATTATTCCGCAAAGCTTAAGAGCCAGGTAGAAGCAAAGGATGCAAAGTTACAGGAAATCGGATATAAGAAGTACTTAGAGAAATAGTGGAGGATATTATGGATTATAAGAACGCTGGTGTTGATATTGAAGCTGGATACAAGTCAGTAGAGTTAATGAAGAAGCATGTAAAGGAGACCATGAGACCGGAGGTACTTGGCGGAATCGGTGGTTTCTCAGGAGCTTTTTCCTTAGCAAAGATTAAGGATATGGAGAATCCTATTTTATTGTCAGGAACAGATGGCTGTGGTACAAAAGTAAAGCTTGCATTCCTGATGGATAAGCATGATACCATTGGTATTGACTGTGTGGCAATGTGCGTGAATGATGTTGCGTGTGCAGGTGGTGAGCCATTATTCTTCCTTGATTATATTGCATGTGGCAAGAATTATCCGGAGAAGATTGCTACTATCGTAGCCGGTGTGGCTGAGGGCTGTAAGCAGTCAGGTGCAGCTTTAGTAGGCGGTGAGACGGCAGAACATCCCGGATTAATGCCTGAAGATGAATATGATCTTGCAGGCTTTGCAGTTGGTGTTGTAGATGAGAAGGATCTTATCACCGGAGCAGACTTAAAGGCAGGAGACGTTCTGATTGGTATTGCATCCAGCGGTGTACACAGCAATGGATTTTCTTTAGTTAGAAAAGTATTTGAAATGACCAAGGAAAGTCTTGATACATACTATGATGAATTAGGAAAGACTCTTGGTGAGACATTGCTTGCACCTACCAGGATTTATGTGAAGGCTCTTAAGAGTGTTAAGGATGCAGGCGTTCGCATTAAAGCTTGCAGCCATATCACAGGTGGCGGTTTCTATGAGAATATTCCAAGAATGCTTCCGGAAGGTATTCATGCAGTTGTAAAGAAGGACAGCTATGAAGTACCAGCAATCTTTAAACTGATGCAGAAGAAGGGTAACATTGAGGAACAGATGATGTACAATACCTTCAATATGGGACTTGGAATGATTGTTGCAGTGAACCCTGCTGATGTAGATAAAACAATGGAGGCAATTAAGGCTGCCGGAGAAACACCATACATTGTTGGTGAGACCAAGGTCGGAGAAAAAGGAGTAACATTATGCTAAGGATATGCGTGTGCGTATCAGGTGGTGGTACGAATTTACAGGCAATCATGGATGCCATAGATGCAGGAACCATAAAGAATACAGAAATCGTAAGAGTTTTCAGTAACAATAAGAATGCCTTCGCTTTAGAAAGAGCACAGAAGCATGGCATTGATGCACTTGCAGTTTCACCGAAAGATTTTGAGTCAAGAGATCAGTTTAATGAAGCATTTCTTGCTGCAATTGATGAAGTGGAACCGGATTTGGTTGTGCTTGCAGGCTTCCTGGTGGTTATTCCAGCTCAAATGATTCAGAAGTATCGCAACCGTATCATCAACATTCATCCATCCCTGATTCCTTCCTTCTGCGGAACCGGATATTATGGATTAAAGGTTCATGAAGCAGCATTGGAAAGAGGCGTAAAAGTAACAGGTGCAACGGTACATTTTGTTGATGAGGGTACGGATACAGGTCCCATTATCTTACAAAAGGCGGTAGAAGTATTGCCGGATGATACACCAAAATCCTTACAGCAAAGAGTTATGGAAGAGGCTGAATGGAAGATATTGCCGCAGGCAATTAATATGATTGCAAACGGTGAAATTTCATTGCAGTGATTTTCTTATTTACAGGATGAATCATTATAGAAAATTTGGAGGCAGAAATGAAAGTACTAATTGTTGGAAGCGGCGGAAGAGAGCATGCAATTGCAACAAGTGTGGCAAAAAGCCCTAAGGTTGATAAGATATACTGTGCACCGGGAAATGCCGGTATTGGTATGATAGCAGAATGTGTTCCAATCGGTGCTATGGAATTCGATAAAATTGTAGCATTTGCCAAGGAAAAGGCAATTGACCTTACTATCGTAGGAATGGATGATCCATTGGTTGGAGGCTTGATTGATGAATTGGAAAAGGCAGGCTTAAGAGCATTTGGTCCTAGAAAGAATGCAGCGATTCTGGAAGGATCGAAAGCATTTTCCAAGGATTTGATGAAGAAATACAATATTCCGACAGCAGCGTATGAGAATTTTGATAATGCTGAGGATGCGATTGGGTATCTGGAAACATCACAATTCCCTATCGTTTTGAAAGCGGATGGACTTGCTCTTGGAAAGGGTGTACTAATCTGCAATACGTTAGAGGAAGCCAGGAAAGGCGTAAAGAGCATTATGCTTGATAAGCAGTTTGGTACGGCCGGCAATCGTATGGTAATCGAAGAATTTATGACTGGCCGTGAAGTGTCTGTATTATCCTATGTTGATGGTAAGACCATTAAAACTATGACATCTGCTCAGGATCACAAGAGAGCTAAGGATGGAGATCAGGGACTTAATACAGGTGGTATGGGAACCTTTTCACCAAGTCCGTTCTATACAGCAGAAGTTGATGAGTTCTGTAAGAAGTACATTTACCAGGCAACGGTTGATGCAATGGCTGCTGAAGGAAGAGAATTCAAGGGCATTATCTTCTTTGGCCTGATGCTGACTGAAAAGGGACCAAAGGTACTGGAATACAATGCCAGATTTGGCGATCCTGAGGCACAGGTTGTACTTCCACGTATGAAGAATGACATTATTGAGGTAATGGAAGCATGTATTGATGGAAGGCTTGATGAAATAGATCTTCAGTTCGAAGATAATGCAGCGGTTTGTGTTGTTTTGGCTTCAGAGGGTTATCCGGTAAAATATGATAAAGGATTAGAGATCAGAGGACTTGAGAACTTTGAAGGTAAGGATGGATATTATTGCTTCCATGCAGGAACAACACTTAAGAATGGTAAAATAGTTACAAATGGCGGACGCGTACTTGGTGTTACTGCTAAGGGTGCAAACCTTAAGGAAGCAAGGGCAAACGCATATGCGGCAACAGAATGGATTGATTTTGACAACAAGTATATGCGTCATGATATAGGAAAAGCGATAGACGAAGCATAGCATAATCTATCAGGGGAAGCATAGGAGAAGGAGAATGAGCAATTTTAGACATAACAATAAGGCAGAAAAAGTAGAAAATACCATGTGTAGGAAAGCTGGAAAAGCTTTTAAATCATGGATTCATATATTTGCAGTAATGCTTTTCTGCATGGTTTTAAGCATAGGAACAGTAGTTTTTGCAGATGAAGTACCGGCAACTGTAATTGTGGCAGGTGCAAAGATTCGAGCAACAGCAGATACCTCCAGTGAAGCATTGGCAGGCGTAAAGAGTGGAGATACCTTATCTATCTGTGGACAGACAACGGGAGCAGACGGAAATATTTGGTATCAGGTGTATGTAAATTCTGAGACAAAGGGATTTATTCGTTCTGACTTAGTCCAGAAGAAAACAGATGGAACGATTGCAACTGTTCCAAACGAAAATGCAAGTACAACAACGACAGCAAATACAACAACTACTACAGTGGATACTTCTGAAACACAGGTCACTGCAGTGGAGCAGAAAACAGGAACAGTAGTGACAAGCAATGTAAGAATTAGAAAAGGAGCTTCTACACAGCATGATGTAGTTGCAACTGCTAATAAAGGTATGGTCTTAACGGTAAACGGTGAGGCAACGGCACCGGATGGTAAGAAGTGGTATCAGGTATCTTTTTCTTACAATAATAAGCAGATAACAGGTTTTATTCGTGCAGACCTTGTTACCTTTGATAGTGTTTCACCTGATACAGCAGTGTCAGAGATTACAGGTACAGAGGAAACACCTGAGGAAATCCCGACAGAAGTTAGTACAGAACCTGTTGAGGAAGAACAGCCACAGGAGCAGGCATCAGAACCACAGGATGAAAATGCCAATATCATTCTGATGAATGTGGATCAGCAAGTATATGTACTTCCTGAATTTACACCGATTATTCTGAAGTGGGAAGATCAGGATATCAATGCATATAAGAATGGTAAGTTCTATCTTTTCTATGCACAGAAGCAGAACGGTGAAACCGGCTGGTTCTTATATGATTCAGAAAATGGTATATATCAGAGATATGTGTACGATACCGCAGATGCTGTGATTCCTGACGGAAAAGCAGGAGCAGGCAATCTGTTCCCAATTATTATTCTTGTTGTAGTCATTGTTATCCTGCTTGTAATCATTGCGTTAATGTTCTTAAAGCTTAGAGAATATACATCCGACTATTATGATGAGTATGATGATGACGATGATGGTGAAGAAAATTATGACGAAGATGACGAAGAACTTGAGGAAGAGGAATTAGAAGAGGAAGAAGAACCGGTTCAGCAGCCGGTAAGACGTCCTGAAAGACCTCAACCACAAAGACGTCCGGAGAGACCACAGCAACCGGAAAGCGGACAGGCACCAAGACGTCAGCCACAGCCGGAAAGTGGACAGACACCAAGACGTCAGCCACAACCGGAAAATGGACAGGCACCAAGACGTCAGCCACAACCGGAAAATGGACAGGTACCAAGACGTCAACCACAACCGGAAAACGGACAGGCACCAAGACGCCAACCGCAGCCGGGAAATGGGCAGGCACCAAGGCGTCAGCCGGGAGAGGGACCAGCAAGAAGACCGGCACCTCAACAGAATCGTCCTAATAAGGGTAATCAGAATCAGCAGCTACAGAATGGTCGCAGGGCTAAGAACTTCTTAGAGGCTGAAGATGATGATATGGAATTTATTGACATCTAAATAAAATGAAAATGAAGAAGAGCTTTATCAGGAAACTGGTAAAGCTCTTTATAAAATATTCACTTGTATACCACATAGCAGTGTGCTAGAATTTATATAACAGCCAAAAGGATGTAGGAAAGGTACGGTTATAAAATGTTTATAGAAATTGATTTTAATAGTGATGAGGCATTGTATCTACAGCTAAGGAATCAGATTATAATCGGAATTGCTACGTCTCAGTATCAGGAAGGAGATGCACTTCCTTCCGTGAGACAGCTTGCAGATACGATAGGAATTAACATGCATACAGTAAATAAGGCTTATTCTGTCTTACGACAGGAAGGCTTCGTTAAGGTTGACCGTAGAAGGGGTGCAGTAATCGCCATCGATATTGATAAACTGCAGGCGATGGAAGAGCTGAAAAAGGATATGCAGGTATTACTTGCCAAGAGTCGATGTAAGAAGATATCGAAGGAAGAAGTACATGCATTAATCGATGAAATCTATCAAAATTATGATGATAATGGAGGCATAGAATGATGCAATTTACAGATAAAGCAAAAACTGCGCTGAATTTGGCATCAAAGGCAGCAAAGGATCTGCATCAGAATTATGTTGGCAGTGAGCATTTGCTTGTAGGTCTGGCAAAAGAGAAAACCGGTGTAGCAGCAAAGGTTCTTATGGAAAATGGTGTAGATGAGATTCAGCTTAACAGTATGATTAAAGATCTGATTGCACCGGAAGGAAATCTGGCAGTAGAGGAACGGGATGGATATTCCCCAAGAGCAGCCAGAATCCTGGAGGATAGTCATAAGCTGGCAGAAAAGTATCACAGTACAATGACGGGAACTGAGCATATTTTGTTGGCTTTAATACGCGAAGGCGAGAATGTAGGATTACGGCTGCTGAATACCATAGGAATTAATATTCAGAAATTGTATATGGATACGTTAATTGCTATGGGTGAGGACGTGTCACAGCATAAGGATGATCTTGCAAAGAGTCGAAATAAAAAGAAAAAAGAAGGAACAACAACGACGCTGAATCAGTATAGTAGAGATTTGACTGAACTGGCAAGGGAAGGAAAACTTGATCCTGTTATTGGCAGAGAAACAGAAATCATGCGTGTTGTGCAGATCCTTTCAAGAAGAACAAAGAATAACCCATGTCTGATTGGTGAACCGGGTGTAGGTAAAACAGCAATTGCAGAAGGACTTGCCCTTCGTATTGTGAGAGGAGAAGTACCTGATACGGTGAAGAACAAGAGAGTAGTAACCTTGGATTTATCAGGTATGGTAGCGGGTTCTAAATACCGTGGTGAATTTGAAGAGAGAATTAAGAAAGTAATCAGGGAAGTTATTGAAGCAGGAAATATATATCTGTTTCTTGATGAACTTCATACTCTGATCGGTGCAGGCGGTGCAGAAGGTGCTATTGACGCTTCTAATATTTTAAAGCCATCCTTGTCAAGAGGTGAAATTCAGCTGATTGGTGCAACAACAATTGCAGAATACCGTAAATATATTGAAAAGGATGCAGCACTTGAACGACGTTTTCAGCCTGTCATGGTAGAAGAACCGACGCAGGAGGAAGCGATTGGTATTTTACAGGGAATTGCTCATAAATATGAGGAACATCATAAGGTTACGATTACAAAGGAAGCAATTGAGGCGGCAGTTAAGCTTTCAGAACGTTACATCAATGATAGAAACCTGCCGGATAAAGCAATTGACCTGATTGATGAAGCTTCCGCAGCAATCAGGCTCAAGAATATGAATGTCCCGGAGAATCTGAAATCCATGTCTGAAGAAATTAAGAAAATGGAGCTTCAGATAGAGCGTTCTATTAAAATAGAAGCATTTACACAGGCAGCAGAGCTCCGACAGAATCAGGAGGAGCTGATTAAGAAATATCAGAAAGCTGTTAATAAATACGAGAAGAATCAGGCGCAGAAGAATCTGATTGTAACAGAAAATGATATTGCAGAGGTGGTATCAAACTGGACTAAGATTCCGGTACAGAAGCTGGCACAGCAGGAAAGCGAAAGACTGCTCAAGCTGGAGTCTATTTTACACAAACGTGTAATTGGACAGGAGGAGGCTGTCAGTGCGGTTGCAAGAGCTATGAAGCGTGGTCGTGTGGGCTTGCAGGATCCAAACAGACCAATTGGCTCGTTCCTTTTCTTAGGACCGACAGGTGTAGGTAAAACCGAGCTGTCAAAAGCATTGGCGGAAGCAATGTTTGGCTCTGAGAATGCCTTGATTCGTGTAGATATGTCAGAATATATGGAGTCTCATTCTGTTTCTAAGATGATTGGCTCACCGCCAGGATATGTAGGATTTGAAGAAGGTGGCCAGCTAAGTGAAAAGGTCAGACGTAATCCTTATTCCGTTGTACTCTTTGATGAGATTGAAAAGGCTCATCCTGATGTATTTAATATGTTGTTACAGGTGTTGGATGATGGGCATATTACAGATTCAAAGGGGCGTAAGGTAAGTTTTAAGAATACCGTTCTTATCATGACTTCCAATGCCGGCGCACAGAGAATTATTGATCCGAAGAATCTTGGATTTGCTTCCAAGAAGGATGAGAAAGCCGATTATAACAAGATGAAATCCAATGTTATGGAAGAAGTAAAGCGTTTATTCAAGCCGGAATTCATTAACCGAATTGACGAGATCATGGTATTCCATCCATTGACAGAAAAGGATATGAAACAGATTATCACGCTGTTATCTAAGAACCTTTGTGACAGATGCAGGACACAAATGGATATAGAATTGACCTTTACAAACTCATTGAAGGAATATCTTGTACGTAAATATTCTGATCTTAAGATGGGCGCAAGACCTTTGAAGCGTGCAGTGCAGAATGTCGTAGAGGATGAGCTTGCTACGGCAATCCTGGAAGGCAGGGTAAAACGCGGTGATATTGTTCAGGCAGGCATCAAAAATGAAAAGGTAACATTTACTGTAAAAAATTAAATTTTTTCAGTGGAAAAAGTCGATATTTTAGTATATACTTTAGATAATCTCATGAACGAAGAGATGGCTTGTAAATTTTTACAAAAGACAATTGCATATTAGAATGACAATAGAGTTAAGTTTTAGGAGGACGAAAGAAATGGCAGTAGTTGAAGAATTACTACGCTCCGAGAGCAATGGTGCTATCAGCTTTGGAAATCATCAGTTAGCACAGAAGGCTAAGAAGGAAGATTATGAGCATGGAGGGGATATTTACAAGGTAAAGACCTTTCAGGCAATGACAAAGCTGGAAAAGAACGGATTGTTTTTATATGAATCTGTTCCGGGAACTTCTGTTCTTAATTTTGCTGAAACCGCAGAGGGAATTTCATTTACGGTAGAAGGAGATCAGGATGCTCAGATAACCATTGGGCTTGAGGATGACTCCGAATATGAAGTGATTGTTGCTGGTGAGAGTGTCGGAACAATGAAGACAAATCTTTCCGGAAAGCTGAATTTAAGTGTTGAGCTGGAAGGAATCGGCGAGGTTGATGTAAAGCTTGTAAAGAAAGCATAATGAAACCTTAGAAGAATAAATACTTGATTGGTAGGAAGTTAAAAATGCCTTCTCGATAAGAGAAGGCATTTTTCTTCCCATGAGAAAGGGAATAATAAGAGTATGGCAAAGGGAAAAGTGACGACGGTATTCTACTGTCAGGAGTGCGGATATGAATCCTCAAAATGGATGGGACAGTGCCCGGGATGTAAACAGTGGAATACCTTGGTAGAGGAGAAAGTAAGTGTTACAGGAAGTGGAATGGGAGGAAGTGCAAAAACACTTGCTCATAAGGATGCACCAAAGCCTGTTGAGATAAGCTCTGTTTCCATGGAGGAGAGTGACAGAATATCAACAGATATCAAAGAGCTTGACAGGGTTCTGGGAGGTGGTATTATCCAAGGCTCCTTGACTTTGGTAGGCGGTGATCCGGGAATTGGTAAATCTACTCTTTTGTTACAGGTGTGCAGGAATTTATCAGGCGATGGTCACAAGGTATTGTATATATCAGGTGAGGAATCCTTGAAGCAGATTAAGCTGCGTGCGAATCGAATAGGTGAATTTAAGAGCAACATGCTTCTGCTGTGTGAAACAAACCTTGGACTGATTGAAGAAGCAATAAAACGCGCTGATCCTGAAGTAGTAATTATTGACTCCATACAGACTATGTATCAGGAGGAGGTTGGCTCTGCGCCGGGAAGTGTATCACAGGTAAGAGAAGCGACGAATGTATTCATGCAACTTGCAAAGGGACTGGGTATTTCTATTTTTATTGTGGGGCATGTTACAAAGGAGGGAACAGTTGCGGGTCCAAGAGTATTGGAGCATATGGTAGATACTGTTTTATACTTTGAGGGTGACAGACATGCTTCGTACCGAATTCTTCGTGGGGTAAAAAACAGATTTGGCTCTACGAATGAAATTGGTGTGTTTGAAATGCGCAAAGAGGGATTAGTAGAGGTTGCCAATCCTTCTGAATTTATGTTGAATGGAAGACCTGTAGGAGCAAGTGGTTCTGTTGTTGTATGCTCTATGGAAGGGACAAGACCGATATTGATAGAGATTCAGGCTCTTGTATGCAGAACTAATTTTGGAATTCCAAGGCGTCAGACAACCGGAACAGATTTTAACAGAGTGAATTTGCTAATGGCAGTTCTTGAAAAGAGGGCAGGGATGCAGATTGGGGACTGTGATGCATATGTAAATATCACAGGTGGTTTAAAGATTAATGAACCTGCGCTGGATTTGGGAATTATACTTGCGATTGTTTCAAGCTTTAAGAACAGACCAATTGATGAAAAAACAATTTGTTTTGGCGAAGTAGGATTAAGTGGAGAAGTAAGAGCTGTCAGTCAGGCAGAACAACGCGTATTAGAGGCAAAGAAGCTAGGATATGAAACGGTTGTTTTACCTAAGGTATCTATGGAGGGACTGGAAAATATTTCAGGTATACGTATGATAGGAATATCCGGGATTGGCGAGGCAATTGACTTAATATAACAGGTGTTTTTAGCAGTAAGGGTGTTATTTAATATAGAAGTATATGAATAATTCCTGATAGAAATGAAGAAAGAGAGGGATAAATGATGAATGAAATGCAGGAAATGATGCAATTTTTAGATAATAGTTTAACGAGCTACCATGCTGTATATGAAGTCCGAAAACAATTGGAAAAGGCAGGTTTTGAAGAACTTAGCGAGAAGAAGCTATGGAATCTGGAGCCTGGAAAGTCATACTATGTGGTTCGAAACGACTCATCACTTATGGCATTTCGGATTCCTGATTGTGAGCTTGCCAAAATAAAGGGATTCCATATATATGCAGCTCATACGGATTCACCTGCTTTCAAAATAAAAGAAAACCCGGAAATGGAACGGGAGGGAGCATATGTTGTTCTTAATACAGAAAAATATGGCGGAATGATATTATCTACATGGATGGACAGACCTTTAACTATTGCAGGAAGAGTATGCCTTGCAAAGAATGGAGAAATTGTTTCCTATCCGGTAAGACTGGCAGATAATATTTGCATGATACCGAATCTGGCAATTCATATGAACCGTGATATGAATAATGGAGTGGCATTGAATCCGCAGATTGATATGCTGCCACTCTTATCCATGCAGCAAGACCATAAGACGATCAAAAGGTTGGTAGCAGAAGCATTAAGCAAGGAAACGGGTGAACAGATAGAAGAGAACGATATCCTTGCGGGTGATCTTTTTGTTGAAAACTGTGAGAAAGCTGTTCTTGCAGGAGCAGAACAGGAATTTATCATGGCTCCAAGATATGATGATCTTGCATGCGTATATGGGGGCTTAAAGGGGATAATTCAGGCAAAAGCATCACAATATATCGATATATTAGCAATATTTGATAATGAAGAGGTTGGAAGTCTGACCAGGCAAGGAGCTGATTCAACATTATTAAGGGATACGTTGGAGAATATAGGAGCAGGATTACAGATTTCATCAGCAGTTCTTAGAAACTGGATAGCAGAAAGCTTTATGCTCAGCGCAGATAATGCACATGCTTGCCATCCAAATCAGTCAGGCAAGGCAGATCCCACGAATAAGCCATTTTTGAATCAGGGTATTGTACTGAAATATCATGGCAGTCAGAAGTATGCGACAGATGCATATTCAGCGGCATTTGTTAAGCTGTTGTGCGAGAAGTGTAATGTTCCGGTACAGACCTATGCAAATCGTTCTGATATTGCAGGGGGATCTACATTAGGAAATCTGGCAATGGCGCAGGTATCCATGCCGGCAGCAGATATCGGTTTACCACAGCTTGCCATGCATTCTGCTTATGAAACAGCAGGTGTGAAGGATATAGGGTATTTGGTGATGCTAGTAAAAGAATTCTTTGTGTAAAATTGAGTGAAAAATGAAGCAATAATGATACAATATCGTGTTCAAATGAAAAAACATAGTACTAATATACGAAATAGTCTGACGTTGCATGCGATTAAGTACAAAAAATGGGTTGATTTTTAAAGGCTCGCTGATATAATAGGTTCTTGTACTTGAAAATGTTACTACTTTGTTAAGCGATGATTTCAAAATTGTTTAATTCATATATATTTCTATATGAGTTGGTAAAAGTAGGCGTCAATGAAGCAGAGGCTTTTAGCCACCGAGTGTGTATGAAACACAATCGGTAGACGGAGGTAAATAGTAATATGTTTAAAAGAATCGTGGGTGCCGTAACCGTGATGACAGTTACATTTAGTGCACTTGGTATGGGATACCCACAGGAAAACGAAACTCGAACAGAGGAAATTGCGAAAGTGCTGGATACAACGCAAGCCACAGAGTTGCTGATGGAAGGAATACATGCAACGCAAAAGGACGTGGTAGCAGTACAGACGCAGGGAGCACGAAGCGTTGAGGCGATAGCTGATACGCAGGCAAAGATTCAGGATACACCGATACCATTGGTTTCCAGTGTTGTGGAAGCAGGTAAGAGGAAAACAGCATTAACAGCAGAAGAACTGCTGCTTATGCAAAAGGTAGTATCTGCTGAGTCACGAGGTGAGAGTCCGGAGACACAATATACAGTAGCTTGTGTCATTTTGAACAGGATAGAGTCATCAATCTTTCCTGATACCTTAGAGGAAGTAGTAAGGCAGAGCGGTCAGTTCACCTGTGTTGGAAATGGAATCATCAACAATGTTCCAATTACAGAAAGTGTTAAACAGTCAGTAGCAAAGGCTTTGGATAATAATACACTGGATTTAAATGTATTATGGTTTCGAAGTGAACATTATCACTCATTCCATAATCCGGCATTTCAAATTGGGAAAATGTATTTTTCAGCGGCTTAGCCCTAAAATCACCAGATAAAGGTCTGGTGATTTTTTTGTGTGATTGACGGTAGTGCTTGTTCTTGATATAATGTTTTTGGATATATCTATATGGAAAGGGTGGGAAAACGATGAGTATTTTTAATGAGGATAGAGCTACATTAAATGATGATGCAATGGCATTAGACGAGAAAATTACAAAGAGTGAGATGGATAGTGCAATTCAGCAGGCTTTCGAAAAGGGAATGAATCTTGATGAGATTATGTATGTCCTGTTTTCCCATACAGAGCGTGTCGTAAGAAGATATATTGTACAAGATCAGCTTAAAAAGGCTGCGAATAAGGATAAGTCTTAATTGATATCAAAAGAATATTGGTTGGTTGACAAATAAAAGAAAAATATATAAAAATAATGCTTGCATTTTCGTAGAGGGTATGATATTATAGTCTTCGTCAGTGAGAAACCTGAGTTACATAATACAAGACTTAGGGGCATAGTTCAGCGGTAGAACAGCGGTCTCCAAAACCGTTAACGAGGGTTCGATTCCTTCTGCCCCTGCTATTTTATAAAGATTATATTTTAAGGAAAAGCCTTGAAATATGGTCTTTTTTTGTTTTCCTACGTTGAGGCTTTTGGAATAGTGCAATTGGAAAAACAGGCAAGTTATATGGGATAGTTATTTAGAAATCGATGTATTAGAATGTGGGATTTATGAAAATACCGATTATTCCAATATAAAATGGTTTTTAGACCCTTTTAAGATGTATATTTTGAAAATAAATTGATATACCTTGAGTTGATTGACAATAAAGTAGTGCAAGCGTATAATAATAGTATATAATGCCACGGGAAAAATAAGGTGTATTAAAGGGGGCATATCATGCCGGGGTTTGATAGAAACGAATTATGGCTAAAGATACTGGAAATGTATCCTATGGCACGTGAAAATAATTACATCCTGAAGCTGAATGAAGAACAGGTAAAGGAATTGATGGACTTATATATTAAATTGTATATTCCTGAAGAAACACTGGAACATTATGATGAAAAAAAGCTTATGCAAAAGATGATGACGGCATTAGTTTCCATCTATAAGCTCGATAAGGACACGGTGAGTAATTATGGAGAACTTATTGAATTGGTAAGTTCAGTGAACTATGATGGAAAGAATCTGTATCTTCATTTTGCAAAGATTTCACCAGCTAAGATGAGAAGGATTGAGTTAGGCAAGTCACAAAAGCAGATTGCGGAGCGCATGGGATATCAGACATCAACAGTAAAGAACTGTGAAGAATTCTTCTGCGATTTGAAGAGACAGCCGGAAGAACTGGTGTATAAGCTGGCAAGGGCGCTGGAATGTGAACCAGAGGATATCATTGTTTAGTAATGCAAATATTATAGAAAGCGGAGGATTAACATGAGCGAATATATTTTTACAGAAATGGAAATTGATGCGATTGGTGAGATTTCAAATATCTGTTTAGGAAGTTCGGCATCCACCCTTAGTATGCTAGTCAGACAGCAGGTAGATATTACCCCACCAAGAGTTGAAATTATAGAAAAAAGCGAATATATTAAAAGTGTATCTTCTAAGAAGGTTTTTGTAAAAGTAAATTATGTAGAGGGACTTCAGGGATGTAGCATTTTGATGTTGGAGGAGCAGGATGCCAAGGCTATTGCGGACTTAATGATGGGAAGTGATGGACATGGTGATTTTGCGAAAATGGAATTAGGCGAGCTTCATTTAAGTGCAGTATCAGAGGCCATGAATCAAATGATGGGAGCAGCAGCAACATCAATGAGTATTATGCTGGATCGAAAGACTGATATTTCAACGCCTGAAACTCAGTATATGGATAATGGCCAATATATGGCTCATGTGTTCCCAAATGACGATAAATTTGTAAAGGTAGGATTTAGAATGACAGTTGAAGGTGTCATTGATAGTCCGATTGTACAGCTTTATCCACATAATTTGGGAAAAGCAATCAGTGATTTATTCCTGATAAAGAAAGCAAAGGAAAAGGAGAACGAATAGAAACAGTATATAATATATAAGGGGGAAAAAAGTATATGATGTGTGTATTTTGCGGCAATAGGGGAAAGTGCTGGGACAAGCTCACAGATGAAGAACTGGAGCAGGAATGGGTAAAATGTGGATATGATGATTATGTTCTTGACGAAGCGATTGAGCTTGATGAGCTTTTGGGCGAATCAGAAAGACGGTTTGAAGAGAAGATGACAATGGAACAGGGACGAAATGTTGGATAGTCTATAGGCATTATTTAGAATAAAGGCGGTAGAAAAGGATGAGTCAACAGGAAGGATATTTATTTGTCCATTTTACAGGAGAAAATACACCTCTGGGTGAACAGATTTATTTTGCAATCAGTGAGGACGGACTACACTGGACAGACTGTACAGAAGGAGAACAGCCTGTATTGCGCACAGAACTGGGGGAGAAGGGAGCAAGAGATCCCTTTATTATCAGGGATGTACATGGAAAAGGGTATTATTTAATTGCTACAGATGCAAGAATTGCAACCGGAAAAGGCTGGGCAGATGCAGTTACGAATGGAAGCCATTCTATTCATATATGGGAATCAGCGGATTTGATACACTGGAGTAATCCAAGGCTTGCGGAAATCGGAATTCCGGAAGCTGGATGTGTATGGGCACCGGAAGCTATATATGATAGGAAAAGAGAGGATTATTTCATTTTTTTTGCATCTAATGTAAAAGAAGCAGATGATAAGGAAGCAAAGCAAAGAATATACTTTACCAGAACCAGGGATTTTGTGCATTTTAGCAAAGCAAAGAAATATATAGAGCGAGAAAATGATGTTATAGATACAACGATTGTGGAGTATGGAGACTTATACTATCGCTTTTCTAAGAATGAAACAACAAAGCATATAGATATTGACGTGGCGGATGATTTAGAGGCGGAGGAATTTAGACCGATTGAATCTGAAACTTTGGCACAACTATATGGTGTGGAAGGACCGGAGATCTATCCATTACCGGAAGAGGGAAAGTGGTGCCTTATCGTGGATCGCTTCATGGAAGGGAAAGGTTATCTGCCATTGGTAACGGATCATCTTGAAAAAGGGGATTTCCGAGTCTTATCAGAGGATGAATTTGATATGGGAAGTAATCGAAAACGCCATGGTGGTGTTATGAAGCTTACCGCTGAAGAATATCAAAGGCTAAAAGACTATTATGGCAAATAAAAAATCGAGCTTACTGCCCGATTTTTATTTGCATCATGATTGAATCAAAATAACATAGGAGGATGAGATATAGGCTTCCTGGTCATTGTACTGGATTTTTGTCCATCCTGAGTCAAGAATTTCAATAATATTAAATTCTACACCTTCTTCTACTGTATCTAATACTCTGGAATCTGTACTTGGCAGCTCTCTTATGTTTACTTTAGCTGATGCTTTGCCACGCAAAACAGTAGTATTTGCAACTGTTTCAGGTTCGGTTGTCTGTGTTTCCTGAATATTCGGAATCGCTTCACTTTGTGTGATTTCTGTAATGGTTGCAGTTTCAAGTTCATTGTTTGCTGTATATCTTGGTCTATTCAAAATCTGGACAATCAAGATACAGATAGCTACAGTAAGAAAGGCAATAATACCTAATAAAATCCTGTTGATTGTTCGTTTTTTCATATGAACCTCTTTATAGCTTATTACATTGATATGCTTCATTATAGCGAACATTATGTGAATAAGCAAGAAATCGGGGAAAAGCTAATAATACTGTAACAATATCTTAATATATCTGCACATAAAATGATAAAAATAGTGTGCAAAAAGGTGCGTAAATAATATAATTATACAAAATAGGCAAAAGTTAATCTACTTGTGAAAAAAATGGTGGTGTGTTAACATATAGTTCGTAAGTACCGTAGATGAGTATAACACTATGGTGTAAGGGGGAAGCGAATGAAGAAAGCAGATATGAGTATGGGAAGGCGCAGAAAACACGAAAGAATAGAGAATTCAAATTGCATTATTTTTCGCTTTAGCATGATTAATTATGCATTTTCTCTGATGGGGATATTAATAAAGTGCTTTTGGATAGGAAAAACAGCATGGGACTTGGTTTTATTGGCTGGTGTTGTGCTTGCCATATTTGGACAGATTATTGCGTTGGACAGGTTAAAATGTTCCTCCTGTTATGGATGCTTTACAATGATTCTCGCATCAATATTGTTTACCATGGCAAATGTAGTCTTTGATGGTAGTATTGTTTTGATTGTTTTGTTGCCGATGGTACTGATGTGTATTTTGTATATGAATAGAAAATTTCTGAATATCATGTATGGTGTTTGGGGGGCAAATGCGGCAATTTGTTTGATACAGATGATCAGTCAGGAAGATATATCCATACAGTCATGGAGAGACTTTTTTTTAGTACTTTTCATATGCACTTTGTTTGGAATATCGGCTTATATGGTCAATAGTTCTGTTACATTCCAGTATGCTTATGTTTGTAGCAGTCTGCATGAAGAGAATAAGCGTAATAAGAAGTTCTATGAGGATTCTATCATTGATACGACAACAGGTTTATTGAATAGAAATGCATATAATGCATATTTGATGAAATATAAATCAAAGGAGCATTCCAGCATCTGTTGTATTTATATTGACGTGAATGGATTACATGAATATAACAATACATATGGACATCAGGCCGGTGATAAGATGCTGAAAAAAGTAGCAACGGTTATGAAGGATTGTTTTCAGAGTGATAAGCAGTATCGTATAGGTGGTGACGAATTTATTGTATTTATGGAAGATAGTAATTTCGAATCACAGATGGAAGAATTAAAAAAATTTCAGGCACAGATGAAAGCAAATAGAATTTATGTTGCATGTGGAATGGAATGGCGAGACAAGAATATGGATATACATGAAATGGTAAAGATAGCAGATGCTAAAATGTATCGTGATAAGGAACGATTTTATAAAACATATTCGAATGGTCGCAATGAGAGTAGATTATATAAAAAGGCAGTGGAATGAACACGAAGTTTTGAAAAAAGAATTGACAAAACAGATAGCCTTATGATATTATATTATTCGTTGACAGCGGTAGTCGCTGATACAAGCTGATATGGCTCAGTCGGTAGAGCGTCGCCTTGGTAAGGCGGAGGCCACGGGTTCGATTCCCGTTATCAGCTTACGAAAACCCTTGATTTTTCAAGGGTTTTTCTTTTCTGTGTTACATATGAAAAAAGCTCCTGATTCAGGAGCTTTTTGTTATTCTGTAGGCTGTGTTGTTTGAGGAATCAAACCTGCCTGCATTTGTAATAATTGTTGTCGCTGTAATTCGATAACTGCTTCTGCATTTGGAGCAGCAAAGAATGCGCTGTTATGTGGACACATCTGAGTCACATCCGTTGAAGTTGCCTGTTCAACAGGAAGGCCGTCAGGGCCAATTGTGATCTCGGTATTGGAATTACCGTTTGCAAGAGAATCCTGATTTTGGACATCGGTCAGCAAACTGCTGGCAAGAGAGGTATCCTGTAAACGATCAGGAATCTTTTCCACAATGGATGCCTGTTTAAATGGACATTCCTCTGTAGCAGTAAGCCCTGTATAAGCACAAATATTAGAATAATAATGTACATCACAGGTAGTAGTCGGCACAGTTCCTTCTGCAAAATACTCTGTTATAACGCAACCATCACAAACTCCTTCAATAGGAAGCTTGCCGGATTTAGAACAAACAGAAGCTGTTACAATTCCACTTGGCATCTGGAAGGATTCATAAGGCAATTCTGCATGAATTTGTTCCATAACCTTACGCCAAAGTGTTTTAGACAGATTCTTTTCGGCAGAGCTTGTCATGCTGACATTATTGTCATATCCCGTCCAGGTTGTGGCTGTATAATATGGTGTAAAGCCTGAAAACCAAACATCCTTGTAATCAGAAGTTGTACCGGTTTTTCCTGCAATAGCCATATTACCAAAGTTAGCAGAGCCACCTGTACCGTTTCCGTTTACAACATCCTCCATGGCATCTGTTAAAAGCCATGCAATGGTTTCCTTAATAACCTGTGTGGTAACTGGTTGAGTATTATCAATTAAAACATTGCCATTGTGGTCAACGATTTTTGTATAAAGCTTAGGTTTGACGTAAGTACCGTGGTTAGCAATGGCGGCATAAGCTGCATTCAGTTCCATGTTAGTTACACCATCCGTGATACCACCAAGTGCTAACGGCTGACCGATATCAGATACTACGGTTCCGTCGCTTTCTACACGTCTGTCAACAAGAGTAGTGAAACCGAAGTTAAGCAGATAGTCAAAGCCAAGCTGTGGAGATATCTGTGTCAGGGTCTTTACTGCCACAATATTTGCAGATTGCGCAATACCATATCTTAAGGTAAGAAGTCCGCGATAACCATTACTCCACCAGTTTGAAACTGGTCTGCCGCTTGCATAATTGTAAGGTGCATCATTTTGGACATCTGCCAGGGTAAGACCTGCACTATCAAGCGCAGGAGCATAAGTGGATAATACCTTAAAGGTTGAACCGGGCTGTCTTGTAGTGTTAGAAGCACGATTCAAGGTTCTGCTGGCTTCCTTAGTTCCTCGTCCACCGACCATTGCAACAATATAACCGGTTGACTGGTCTTCCACAGTGATAGAAACCTGCGGCTGTGGGGTAAGAGTAACGCGTTCACCATCTACGCTGTCACCTTCCTGCATAACAGCAGCCTTATATTCTTCAATTGCTGCATAAGCATCCTCTTTAGAAGAGTAGAGCAGATTGAAAGAAGAATTAAACTGCTTGAAATAGGAACGGAACATTTCTGTGCTGTGGTTTTCTTTTTCCCCATTTGCTTTTTTGATTGTCAGTACATAATTAAGATACCATTTTGTATTTTCGGGATAATTTTCTTCATTATTGAATACTTCATCGCAGATTGCCTGAATTTCAGGATCCTGCGTTGTGTATATACTCAAACCACCGCTATAAAGAAGATTATAAGCTTGTCTTTCATCATATCCCTTTATTTCCATTAAATCGGCTAATACTTGTTCTGTTACTTCGTCTACGAAATATGTATAGACGGAATTGCTCTTTGTTTCTTCATTTACAGTTGCAATTCGGCTATATACATCATCAGCCATTGCTTCATCATATTCTTCCTGTGTAATATAGCCATGTTCCAGCATTTTATTAAGTACCTTAGTACGTCTTATAATGTTTTCCTCAGGATGGGAAATTGGGTTATACTTGGATGGATTCTGTGTAATGCTTGCAATAACAGCACATTCAGACAAAGTTAACTGATAAGTTGGCTTGTTGAAATAACGCTGTGCAGCAGCCTTAACACCAAGAGTATTCTGACCGAGATTGATAGAGTTCATGTAGATTTCCAGAATCTCATCCTTGGTCATTCTCTTTTCAAGCTCAATAGCAAGATATTGCTCTTGGATTTTACGCTTTATACTTTGAATTGGACTTTCATTTACCCAATCATCAAAAACATTATTTTTAATGAGCTGCTGTGTAATGGTAGAAGCACCCTGTGTCAGTTTACCGGCTTTAATACATTCTACACCGGCACGAAATATACCTTTGATGTCAATACCATTATGTTCATAGAAACGTTCATCCTCAATTGCAACAAAGGCATGGGCAAGGTCTTCAGGAATCTTGCTCATTTTCTCCCAGCTACGATTGGAGTCTGCAGCAACCAGTTTGGTCATCTCGTTTCCTTCTGAATCATATACAACCGTTGCGTAGCCTGTAGGAATAACATTTACATTGTCACTGGAAGGAGCTGAGTACAGGATGCCCTTAAACATACCAATACCAAGACATGCACCAGAAATACACAATGCAAGCAACGCAATAAGAATCAGCTTCAAAGCAGAAATACAACACATCTTTTTGAGCTTAACTGATTTAGAAGTCAGGGATTTCTGAATCTTGTGGATTCCTCTTTTCCCATAATTCATAGTGTCACCTCCGCATATTTAGTTACCTGTTTATCATTTATGCTAATGAAAATTCTTTTCAATGGGCATTAGCTTTTTTATTATAACAAATTACATAACTTTTATAAAGGCTTTTTCTCGTTATTACTGTTAATTGTTGACATATTCTTTACCTTTTATGCGGGGGTATGATACAATCTAGGGGTAAAATCCTATTTATTTCAAGGGATGGGAGTATGTTTACAGCATGAACGGTTGACAGAAAATACCAGACAGGAAGGATTTGCCATGGAAAATACAGAATTCGATAATTATTGTGTGCTCATTAAGGGAGCTGAGGCAGAAATCGTAGAGAAGAAATCAAGGTTTATTGCTACCATAAGACCGGTTTCCACGGAAGAGGAAGCAATTGCCTTTATAGATGAAATGAAGAAAAAATATTATGATGCAAGGCATAATTGTTCTGCCTTCGTGATAGGTGAGCGGGGGCAACTTACCAGAAGCAGTGATGACGGGGAACCAAGCGGAACGGCGGGAAGGCCGATGCTTGAGGTACTGTTAGGTTCCGAAATCAGAAACATTGCTGTTGTTGTAACAAGATATTTTGGAGGTGTTCTTCTGGGTACCGGAGGTCTTGTCAGAGCATATACACAGGCTGTTAAGGCGGCACTGGAGGAATGTGAGACGGCAAGAAAGCGTTATGGCGTGAAGTTAAAAATCAGGACGGACTATAATGGTGTAGGAAAGATTCAATATCTGTTAGGAAGTAAGGGAATAGCCATACAGGATTCTGTCTATGCGGCAGATGTGGAGATGACTGTGCTTGTACCGATAGAAGAATATGACAGACTGTGTAAAGAGCTAGTGGAAGCAACCAGCGCAAGGGCAGGATTGGAAGAGCTGGAGAGGTTATATTATATGGAATAGAGATGCTGCGTTAATGAATGAAATCATTAGCGCAGCAGTTCATTTTAATCCGGTTCTGCTATTCTGGTAACACCAACATAAATAGCTGAAATTTTGTACCATGTCGGAAAATCTACAACACCGGTAGCGGGCAATCCAAAGATACGCTGGAAAGCACGCACTGCGTTCGCTGTGGCACTTCCATAGATTCCGTCCTCGGTCACGGTAGGAAGGGCAGGGTAATTTTCAGCAATGCGGTTTAACTGTTCCTGTAGCTGGAGAACCTTTGGCCCTGAGGAGCCTATCATCAGATCATTTCCGGGCCATGATGAAGGGACACCAGAGATGTATTGTGTAGAATTAATATACATATCACTTCCATAATAGTAATGAATGATTTCGATAGGAGTGTATCCCTGCTCACCAAGGTATTTACTTCCCCATTGTGATAAACCGGTACAGGTTACCCTGTGTCCATCACAGTAGGAAGTGAAGATTGGCTGTCTGACACCGGGACGTGACAGATAATTTGCAAAAATAGAGTCTACGATACGGCTGATGTTCTCATAGACATTGCGACCGTAAATGAATTTCTGGTCATAGGCAGTGGATGAGGTAATCGTAAAGTCATAGCCCTGATTCCGGTACCACTCCGTATATACTCTGTTCAGTGTAAAACTCATGATTGCAAGGGTATTAGCATAGATGGTAGATTCCGGCCATGTTGCATATATCTCAGAAGACACGACATTTTTGATATAGTCCGTATAACGTACATAATAATTTGGTGCAGTAGGATCCTGAGGGACACCATCGTGAACGATAACATATTCAGGAAGCACAACACGGCTTAAGACGATTTCACCGGACTCATCCATTGGTTTGATTTCATCCTCCGGGATTTTAGGTGGATATTCACCATACAGCGTATGGTCGGGAATGATAATAGGTCCTTCTTCTTTGGCAATTTCAAGAGGACGCATAGAGATTGGCTGAACAGCGGTTACGTCAGGGAGAATTTCGGTACCGGAGACTGTAACCGGTTCATAGCCGGGAGCACTGACAGAAACGTCATATTCTGAATAAGGCATTGGCTGATCCGGTTCTGCACTATAGGAAGGGCTGGGCGAAGGCAGGGCAATGCTCTCTGTCTGTCCGGAATTATTTGTAGTTATTCTTTCAACGACACTTTCAGGATCACCGGTAAGACTTATCGTTATGGTAGCATTCTGAATAGGAATCAAACCCTGTGTTGAGGTTACATTAACAGTAAGATTGCCGGTATATGGAAGGTTTGTGTTCTGAGCAATTGAAATATGAGGTTTGGACATAGAAAATCCCCGTATATATTTTTTTATAATATATGCGGGGAAGTTTTTTTGGTGCATTAAATAGACTGATCTATTGTAGATTCGCTCGTTTGTGTCTTCGTTCCTGTACTGTTATAGGTACATGCAGCCGAATCTGTAGATTCCTTTTTCTCATTACTTAAAAGCTCATCTAATACCTTATTCGTGATTGATGAGGTTTTCTTAGCAGTACTGTCATAGGTATAGGCGTTTGCATGTTTGAGCTTCTTCGTATCTGTAGTATCTGCTTTTTTATCGGAAGAGGTCTTGTCAGAGGAAGCGGCATCCGAAGATTTAATAGAGGAATAGTAAGAATCCATAAGCTTATGGTATACACCACGCTTTATTAAGGAAGCATCGCCAAGTGAGCTGTATATCCCACTGAAGCTGGAGCTTGGATTGCCAAGTGAAGTATTGAAAAAACTATTAATGGAACTGGATGTCCATGAAATATTTGCCATATGAATCACTCCTTTGATTATGTATAAAAATACCAGATCCTTCTGAGTACAAATTTGGTTTTCATATATCATATCGGCACAAATCGAAAAAACATTAGAGTACAAAAAGAAATAAGTTATTTATTTTCACTTCTTAAAAACACAGAAATTTCACAGTTTAAACAATTTTTCATAACAAATTTTTCCTATGCTGTTTATAGATTTTTTATAAATATGATATGGAGGAAGCTTATATGCATTTTTTATGACACGCAAGGGGACTGCAACAGAACAGGAAGAGACGTCGCAGGGGAAAGGGCAATAGACTTGACCATCGACCAAATGAATTGTCAGGTGGTCAGAATCAGCGTGTATCCATTGCAAGGGCACTTGCTTCTAAGCCTGCTCTTTTGCTTGCAGATGAACCGACAGGGGCACTTGATACTGCAAGCGGACAGGAGGTATTGAAGCTCTTTTGCGAGCTAAATGATATGGGAAATACCATTGTTATGATTACACATGATCTGAATGTTGCAAAGTCAGCAAAAAGAATCGTGAAAATCGTAGATGGTGAACTTTTGACAGGGGAGTGAATAAGAAAAAACATCAGCCGTTGAGAATAGTCTCACAGCTGATGTTTTTTGCTTATTTCTTAAAGCTTGCTCTCTTTCTAAGAGTAGGGTCAAGAATTTTCTTACGGATTCTTAAGTTGGTAGGTGTAACCTCAAGAAGCTCATCCGTATCAATAAAGTCAAGTGCCTGCTCAAGACTTAAGATTCTTGGTGGTGTTAATCTTAAAGCTTCGTCTGCACTGGAAGAACGGGTATTGGTAAGCTGTTTCTTCTTGCAGACATTGATTTCGATATCCTCACTCTTACCTGTCTGTCCAACAACCATACCGGAATAAACCTTTTCACCCGGTCCAATGAAGAGGGTACCACGTTCCTGCGCATTGTAGAGACCATAAGTAATTGCCTCGCCTGCTTCGAATGCAATCAGAGAACCCTGCTTACGGTACTGAATTTCTCCCTTGAAAGGTCCGTAGCCATCAAAGCTTGTATTTAAGATGCCATTTCCCTTGGTATCGGTCATGAATTCGCCACGATATCCAATCAGACCTCTGGAAGGAATAGAGAACTCGAGTCTTGCATAGCCACCACTTGCTTTACCCATATTCTGAAGCTCACCCTTTCGCTGGCTTAACTTCTCGATAACGGCACCTGAGAATTCTTCCGGTACATCAATATAAGCAAGCTCCATTGGCTCAAGCTTTTTGCCGTTTTCATCAGTCTTATATAAAACTTCAGCCTTACTTACCGCAAATTCAAAGCCCTCACGTCTCATATTTTCGATTAGTACAGATAAATGAAGCTCACCACGGCCGGATACCTTAAAGGAATCTGCATTTTCTGTTTCTTCCACACGAAGGGATACGTCAGTATTAAGCTCGCGGAAGAGTCTGTCACGAAGATGACGGCTGGTTACGAACTTTCCTTCCTGTCCTGCAAGAGGAGAGTCATTTACCATAAAGTGCATAGCGATGGTAGGCTCGCTAATCTTCTGGAATGGAATAGGAACAACATTTTCAGGAGAGCAGAGCGTATCACCGATATGGATGTCTGCGATACCGGAAATGGCAACAATAGAACCAATTCCTGCTTCCTTAACCTCAACTTTGTTCAGACCATCGAATTCATACAGCTTGCTGACCTTAACCTTTTTCTGTTTATCAGGCTCATGATGGTTACAGATGATAACATCCTGATTTATCTTGATGGTTCCGTTATCAACCTTACCAACGCCAATACGACCAACATATTCATTATAGTCGATTGTACTGATTAATACCTGTGTACCCGCATCAGGATCTCCTTCGGGAGCAGGAATATAGTCAAGGATAGTTTCAAATAGTGGTGTCATGTCACTTCCCATTTCACCCTCATCAAGAGAAGCAACGCCAGCCTTGGCGGATGCGAATACGAATGGGCAGTCAAGCTGTGAATCATCAGCATCAAGCTCAAGGAAAAGCTCAAGAACTTCATCGACAACTTCATTGGCTCTTGCTTCAGGACGGTCAATCTTATTAATACATACGATGACAGGGAGCTTCAGCTCTAATGCTTTTCTTAATACGAACTTTGTCTGGGGCATAGCACCCTCGAATGCGTCAACAACAAGGATAACGCCGTTAACCATTTTCAATACTCGTTCAACCTCACCACCAAAATCAGCATGACCCGGAGTATCTATGATGTTGATCTTTGTTCCTTTGTACATTACGGCTGTATTCTTAGACAGAATGGTAATGCCACGCTCACGTTCGATGTCATTAGAGTCCATGACACGTTCTGCTACTTCCTGGTTCTCACGGAATACACCACTTTGCTTCAACAGCTCATCAACAAGAGTTGTCTTACCATGGTCAACATGGGCAATAATGGCTACGTTTCTGACGTCTTCTCTTTTTTGTTTCATACGAACCTCCAAATATTTGATACACGTACGTAACTATTCAGTACTCTCATAGTTACGAGCACACATACAGTAAATAACTGTTCAGAGCCAAGCCGGAAAATGCAAAGCATTTTCCGGCTGTGGCGTATCCGCCAAATAGAATCCCTGAGAAATACATATCCGAATGCAAGCATTCAATATGCATTTCTCAGTAATTCTGCTTGGCTCTGAACCGTTACACATTATAGCATCAGCCCTTTCTTTTTGCAATGGCGTGATGAAAATGTGTTGGTGTAAATATGTAGAAATTTGAAAAAAAAATGGGAGAAAAGTTGGAAAGATAACGAAAAGGGGTAAAAAGCACGAACGGTTCCTGGAAAAAAGTGATCAATTCAGGAATAAGTTGGGTGGAAAAGAATATAAATGTTAATACATACTAGAAAAAATTCTTAGTGTATGCATAAGAAGGGAGAACATATTATGACAGATAAGGTTATTGAAAACAATCAGGTAACAGTAATGGGAGAAATCGTAAGCGATTTTTCTTTCAGCCATGAAATATTTGGTGAAGGCTTCTATATGGTAGATATCCGTGTAGCAAGGCTTTCTGAATCAATGGATACTATTCCGGTCATGGTTTCTGAAAGGCTGATTGATGTAACGGAGGACTATAAGGGCTATATGGTTGTAATCAGCGGACAATTCCGTTCTTACAACAGGCATGAGGAGAGGAAGAATAAGCTGGTGCTGTCTGTTTTCGCAAGGGAAATTGAATTCGTGGATGAGATTAGTGACAGCGTTAAGACCAATCAGATATTCTTAGACGGTTATATCTGCAAGGAGCCGGTTTATCGAAAGACTCCTCTTGGAAGAGAAATAGCCGATCTTTTGCTTGCAGTGAACAGACCATATGGTAAATCCGATTATATTCCCTGTATCTGCTGGGGAAGAAATGCAAGGTATGCATCAGGCTTTGAGGTAGGGGAAAGATGTCTGGTGTGGGGAAGAATCCAGTCCAGAGAATATATGAAGAAAATCTCAGAAGAGGATCTGGAGAAAAGGATTGCTTACGAGGTATCCGTCAGCAAGCTTGAACTTCCGGAGGAAAACATATAAGTTGCATAATAAAAGACTCTGTGCTATCATGTTTGCGTACATAAGCTACGCAGGCATGTGCACGGATGGAGGAGAAACATGGAACAGGGACTGGTACAGATATATAGTGGTGAAGGACATGGAAAATCAGCAGCAGCACTAGGCAGAGCAATTCAGGTAGCCAGCAGTGGAAAAAATGTTGTTATCATTAATTTCCTCAAGGGAACACAAAATGAAGAATTCCTAAAGCGATTAGAGCCTGAGATTAAGATTTTCCGCTTTGAAAAAAGTGAAGAAGAATTTGCCCAGCTTTCAGAGGAGAGACAGCAGGAAGAGATTCACAATATTAAGAATGGTCTGAATTTTGCCAAAAAGGTATTAACGACGGGAGAATGCAGTCTTCTTATTCTGGATGAGGTCTTAGGATTAATTGATAATGGAATCATTTCCGTGGAAGACCTGAAGCATATTGTGGAAGCAAAGTCAGATGATGTCAGTATTATCATGACAGGAATTCATCTAAATGATAAAGTATGTGAAATAGCAGACGAAATATCAAGAATTGACGCGATGAATTATAAGGTATTCTGTGAAAAATAAATAGTACTTTTTTTGTGCTTGACATAGTATACAGCATAGTGCTATGATTAGTTAACATCATAAATAGTTAGTAAGGATAGAGGTCGCGTTTTTTATTAGTACTTTTTACGAGGTGGTAGGCACTGATGACTAAAAGGGAAAGGAAAAGACGCCGAAAGAGAAGATTTCCTACAGGTCTTTGTCTTGGGCATATAGTTAAGAGCTATATGACTGTCATCGTTTCGATGGGGAGCTATCAGTAAATGCATGAAGCATATGCAGGATTGTACGCCGACCATTCAAAACGGTCGGTTTTTTGATGCCACTTACTTAAAAGGAGGAAAAAGGAATGGCTGTTTTTACAGGTGCCGGTGTTGCTATTGTTACACCAATGAAGGCAAACGGAGATGTTAATTATGAAGAGTTTGCAAAGACAATTGAATATCAGATTGAGAACCATACAGATGCAATTATTGTATGTGGTACAACAGGTGAGGCTTCTACTTTAACACATGAGGAGCATTTGGATGTCATTAAGTACTGTGTGGAAAAGGTTGCAGGAAGAATCCCTGTTATTGCAGGAACAGGTTCTAATTGCACAGAAACAGCAATTTATTTATCACAGGAAGCAGAGAAATATGGAGTAGATGGATTACTTGTTGTTACTCCATATTATAATAAGGCTACACAGAATGGTCTGTATGAGCATTTTAAAATGATTGCAGATTCTGTTAAGATTCCTGTTATTCTGTATAATGTTCCCAGCAGAACAGGTTGTAATATCGCCCCAGAAACAGTAGTGCGTCTTTGCAGAAATGTGGAGAATATTGTAGGTGTGAAGGAAGCCAGTGGAAATATTTCTCAGGTTGCAAGACTTATGGCTTTGGCTGACGGTTGTGTTGACCTGTATTCCGGAAATGATGACCAGATTGTACCAATCCTTTCACTTGGCGGTAAAGGTGTTATCTCTGTTCTTTCCAATGTTGCACCACAGCAGACACATGATATCTGTGAGTATTATTTCAAGGGTGAGACACAGAAGAGCATGCAGGAGCAGTTAAGAGCAATCAGCTTATGTGATGCATTATTCTGCGAAGTAAATCCAATCCCTGTTAAGAAAGCAATGAATCTTATGGGAGTTCAGGCAGGTCCTCTTAGAAGACCTCTTACCGAGATGGAAGATGCGAACGCTGCCAAATTAGAGAAGGCAATGAAGGAGTACGGCATTTTATAGTGATTCTTAAGGAGGTACAGTATGATAAAGGTTATTATGCATGGCTGCAATGGAAAGATGGGACAGATTATTACCGGTATCATTGCTGAAGATGCAGAAATGGAAATTGTTGCCGGTATTGATGTTTCCAATCATATTCAGAATACATATCCGGTATTTCCTACGATTAAGGAATGTGATGTGGAGGCTGATGTTGTCATTGACTTTTGCGTAACAGCAGCAGTAGACGGATTACTGGAGTATTGTGTTGAAAAGCAGGTTCCATGCGTATTATGTACAACAGGATTATCCAATGAGCAACTCGAAGCGGTAGAGGAAGCTTCCAAAAAGGTAGCAATCTTAAAATCTGCCAATATGTCTTTAGGAGTTAATACATTATTAAAGCTTTTGAAGGAAGCAGCAGTTGTTTTTGCTCCGGCAGGATTTGATATTGAAATTGTAGAGAAACATCATAATCAGAAGGTCGATGCACCAAGTGGAACAGCACTGGCACTGGCAGATGCAATCAATGAAGAATGTGACAATTCTTATGAATATGTATATGACAGAAGTCAGGTGCGCAAGAAACGTGATGCAAAGGAAATCGGTATCAGCTCTGTCAGGGGCGGTACGATTGTTGGTGACCATGATGTAATCTTTGCAGGAATTGATGAAGTGGTTACATTTTCACATAGAGCTTATTCCAAGGCAGTGTTTGCCAAGGGAGCAGTTCAGGCAGCTAAGTTCCTTGCAGGAAAGCCGGCAGGAAGATATGAAATGAGCGATGTAATCGGATAAGAAATGAAACAGACGTCATTGGCATTTTGCTGGTGGCGTCTTTCAATAAAGGAGGAGTCATGGAATTTCGACCATGTATTGATATTCATAATGGACAGGTAAAACAGATTGTTGGAGGCTCTCTAACGGATCAGAATGATCAGGTCAAGGAAAATTTCGTTGCAACAAAAGATGCAGATTATTATGCAAAGCTGTATCAACAAAAGGGAATCAAGGGTGGCCATATTATTCTTCTAAATCCTGTAACAAGTGAATATTATGAGGCTACTAAGAAACAGGCATTGAAGGCGCTTGGCGCATACCCTGGTGGAATGCAGATTGGTGGTGGAATCAATGATGCCAATGCAAGAGAATATCTGGAGGCAGGTGCATCGCACGTTATTGTGACTTCATTTGTCTTTCGTGATGGCAGAATTCATATGGAGAACTTGAAGAAGCTGTATGATGTAGTGGGAAAGGAACATTTAGTACTTGATTTAAGCTGCAGGTATCGTGATGGTGCCTATTATATCGTAACAGACCGTTGGCAGAAATATACCGATGAGAAAATCGATGAAAAAACTCTTGATATGCTGATGAATTACTGTGATGAATTCCTGATTCATGCGGTAGATGTGGAAGGAAAAGCACAGGGAATTGAAGGGCGCCTGGTAGAACAGCTTGGTAAATGGAATAAGCTTCCGATTACCTATGCAGGTGGTGTTCATTCTTATGAAGATATTGATGAGTTAAAAAGACTTGGAAATGGCAAGATTCATGTTACAATTGGAAGTGCACTTGATATTTTTGGCGGAAAGCTTGATTTTGACAAGGTAATGAAGAGAATAGCAGAATAAATATATGCAATAAAAAAGAGGCGGCACAGATTAGTGCAAGCCTCTTTTCTATTCCCCTCATAGTACATCTTAATCCCGTAAAACAATAGCTGATTTCTATTTATAATATAAAGAAAGGCACATCGAAACTAGATTAAATGAGCTACAAGCAGGTCTTATAACTTGGTTACGTTAACTGCCTGAGGACCTTTTTCTCCGTTAACAACTTCAAATTCAACATTAGCACCTTCGTCTAAAGATTTGAAGCCATCCATAAGAAGTCCTGAATAATGTACGAATACATCATTTCCTGCTTCGTCAGAGATAAAGCCGTAACCCTTCTGGTTATTAAACCACTTTACTGTACCTTTGTTCATTTTGCTACCTCCAAAATATATTAAATATTGTGTGTACCACAACACATATAGAATACCACAGAGTATCAGAAAAGTAAATATATTATGTTAACTTTTCAAACTTTTCTGCAAATTTTTAATTTATGTAGAGTTTTTATTACAATAACATTAAGAAAACATTGTACCATTGTTACATTATGTGGTAGAATAATAGCTATGTAACTATGAATGTAATGAATAGTTATAAGATCTGGGAGGTGTATGGGTTGGAACAATTAAAGAAGATTGATAAAAAGAAAATGCTTACAGCAATTGGGATAGGTATCGGTTTACTGTTTCTGGCGATGCTTATTTATTGCTACTATTTGACAAATCATGTACTTTCAGCGAACAATACAATCAAATCCTTGCGAACCGAACTGGAAACGGTAACAGAAGAAAGGGATTTGTTGGCTAGTGAGAATGAAGAATTGCAGGAAAAGGTTTCTATTCTGAGTGATACCGTAAATAGTAAGGTGAAACAGGAAGAGGAGAGGGAGGCAGAAATAGCCAAGGCTCATATTCCTACAGGTTTTCCAATTAAGGGAGCCGTAACCTATAATGAAGAAAATACAACATTGGATGGTGAACCCGTGGCTGAATTCCAGGCAGCAGAGGGAACCAGTATAATTGCTACCGCAGAAGGAACAGTGGCTTCTATTGCCGGAGATTCAACAGCCGGATATATTATTATGGTTGATCATGGAAATGGATATTTTTCTGTATATAGAAACGGTTCAAAGCCTAAGGTTGAGGTAGGAACAGAGGTGACTACTACTACGGAACTCTTTGTAATTCAAAGGGGTCATGAAAAACTCAGCTATCAGATTATTGAAAATAACACATATATTGATCCGATGAGTTTGATAGAAATCAATGGATAATAAAAAACTGTATTCCTTTTTTAGGGGAATACAGTTTTTGCGTTTTATTCAGTATCAACATCCTTAGCTTTCGAAGCGAGGCGTTCAAAAATTAATTCATAGCCGTCACTTCCATAATTAAGGGAACGGTTCACACGACTGATGGTAGCAGTAGAAGCCCCTGTCTTTTCAGCAATTTCAAGATAAGTCTTATGATCTCTTAACATAGTCGCAACTTCAAAACGCTGAGATAAAGATAATAATTCATTGACCGTACACAAATCTTCGAAAAAGTTATAACATTCTTCTTTTGTTTCTAAGCAGAGGATAGCTTCTAAGAGATGATCCACAGCTGCTGTTTTTATCTTCTTATTCATTTCTGATATCCAAGCCTTTCTATGATTAAATAAAAATCATTTACTTTCACACGGTAAAACTTTACAGTTATAAATATATTAGCATAATACAGTGAAAAAGTAAACGGATAAAAAAATAATCTTGAGACTTGATATGTAGTTTTGAATACTATATACTATGAATTATGAATAAAGCGTAACTATGAAGGTACTGAATAGTTACGAGATATCTATGAAGGGAAAGGTCGAGAGTTGTATGCATATAGATACAAAGGACTTAATAAACAGCATATTGTCAAGCTTTGACAGAGTAGATTATATAAAGGCAATCGATGTTCCAAATATCGATTTATATATGGATCAGGTAACAACCTTTATGGATAACAGGCTTAGAAAAACCTCAAGATATCCGGAGCAGGACAAGGTCATGACAAAGACCATGATCAATAATTATGCGAAGAATGATTTGCTTCCTCCACCTAAGAAGAAGAAGTATTCTAAGGAGCATATACTTGTTCTGATTTTTATTTATTATTATAAAGGTTTTCTTTCTATTGGAGATATTGAGACTTTATTAAAGCCAATTACGGAAAAGTTTTTCCAGACGGAAGAGAAGTTTACAATAGAAAATATTTATGAAGAAGTTTTCAGTATGCAGGCGGAAGAAGTCGAGATACTGAAAAAGGATGTCATGGAAAAATATGAGAAGGCAGCAGATACTTTTAAAGAAGCGCCCGAAGAGGATCAGGAATTTCTTCAGAAGTTCTCTTTTATTTGTCTTTTGAGCTTTGATGTATATATGAAGAAGATGCTGATTGAAAAACTGATTGATGATATGCGTGATCATAAAAAAGATGAAAAATAACTGATAATGGTTGAAATAATCTGTTAATTATATTATACTGTAGGTGATGTAAACGGGAAAGGAGGCATTCTATGGCTATATCAGGTATTGGAGCAATTACAGGAATGGAGCAGTATAGAATATCATCTATCCACGGGAATCCTTATAGTATGAGTCCGATTCAGAAGATTGGGGATTCGTCAGCAGATAACGGGAAAGCTCTTGTTATTGCGACTCCGGAGAAGAAGGAAGATTTATACGTAAAAGATTATGGAGAACTGAAGGATACCAGAAGTACGGCAATAGGAGATTTTGCAGAGATCCTTGAACTTCAGGAAACTTCCATGACGCAGAGTCTGGAAGAGGAGCAGTCTACTGACTATGCAGAATATCTGAACGATGCGATAGGCATGATGGGCTTTCAGAATCGTTTAAGGGATCAACTGAATGGTATAGGTTTCGTTCCATTTGAGTAAGATTATATTCATATAAGAAATGACAAAGAACACGGTACAAATCATGTATCGTGTTTTTTTTGAACACACTTTTATCACATTTTTACCATACTTTTTTCATACTTTATTCATACAATGTTTTGTAGGGTGTAACGAAGCCTTGAAAAAGGAACGGTATGCCATGCATAAAAAGGAGGACTGAAAAAGTGATTGAAATTGAAAATCTGACAAAGAAGTATGGTGACCATGTTGCGGTCGACCATCTGTCTTTTCGTATAGACAGGGGAATGATATACGGATTTCTTGGGCCGAATGGAGCAGGTAAGAGTACCACGATGAATATTATGACAGGGTATATTGCAGCAACAGAAGGAACCGTAAAAATCAATGGTTATGATATTTTGAAGGAGCCGGAAAAGGCAAAAAAATCCATCGGGTATTTGCCGGAAATACCGCCAGTTTACCCTGATATGACAGTATATGAATATCTCAAATTCGTGGCAGAACTAAAAAAGGTTCCAAGGGAAGAACGTAAAGAGCAGATCGAAGATATCATGGAGCAGACAAGAGTCTATGATGTAAAAGACAGACTGATTAAGAATCTGTCAAAGGGTTATAAGCAACGAGTGGGTCTGGCTCAGGCAATCATCGGTTATCCAGAGGTTATCATTCTTGACGAGCCGACTGTAGGACTTGACCCAAAGCAGATTATTGAAATCAGGGAATTAATTAAGGAGCTTGCCCGGAAACATACGGTAATTCTTAGTTCACACATTTTGTCTGAGGTAAGTGCAGTATGTGATCATATTATGATTATTTCGAAGGGAAAGCTTGTAGCCAGTGATACTCCGGAAGGACTTATGGCCATGATGAAAGGTGGCAGGCAGCTGATGCTCAGCGTAAAAGGCAGAAAAGAAAGCTTAGAGGCTGTATTGAAAGAATGTCCTCAAATTACAGACTATCGTTTTGAGGAAGCTAAGGAAGAAGGATGCATATTCACTACCTTAAGTATAGAGGGTGAAGAAGATATCAGAGAAAAGCTGTTTTATCGCCTTTGCGAAGAAAAAATGCCGATTATGGAGCTTGTACCTGCAGAGAGAACCTTGGAGGATGTATTCCTTGAACTGACAGGAGAGGAGAAGAAGGAAGAAGAACAGAATAAAGAGTCTGGTTTAGAAGAAGCTGAAACAGAAAGCAAAGAGGAGGATAAGAAGGATGAAGGCGATATTTAAGAAAGAATTTTTATCCTACATGCATTCGGTAGTAGGATTCCTGTTCATGGCAGTAACTATTTTTTTCTTTGCATTGTATGCAACGGTATATAATCTGTTATCAGGTTATCCATATGTATCTTATACATTGAGTGCAATTATCTTCTTATTTTTGTTGGCAATACCAATTTTGTCTATGCGAATTCTTGCAGAGGAAAGAAAACAGAGAACAGATCAGTTGATACTGACAGCACCGGTATCTGTTGGAAAGATAGTACTTGGAAAATTCTTTGCCATGGCTGCTATTTTCATGATTCCTGTTTTGCTTATGTGCGTATTCCCATTGTATTTACAAAAGTTCGGAACAATTTCAATGGGAGAAACCTATGTAGCAATTTTGGCATTTGCATTGTATGGATTAACCTGTATTGCAGTTGGTCTGTTTATCTCAAGTATTACGGAAAGCCAGGTCATTGCAGCAGTATTGTCTTTTGGCATTTTATTCCTGACATATATGATGTCCGGCATTCAAAATATTATTTCTTCAACAGGAAATCTTTTAACAAAGTTCTTAGGAATTTTCGATTTCCAGACAAGATTTGCAAATATGACAAATGGAATCCTTGATATAACAGCTGTTGTATATTTTATTAGCGTGATAGGATTATTATTGTTCCTGACAACACAATCGATTCAGAAGAGAAGATACAGTGTATCTGTACGAAATTTCTCTATGGGAGCATATAGTTCTATAACGATTGTTATTGTAGTTGCACTTACCGTAATCGTGAACCTGATTGCAGGAAAGGTTCCATCAAAATATACCAATATTGATGTGACTTCCAATAAGCTTTATACCATTACAGATCAGACAAAGAAATTGCTGGAGAATCTGACAGAGGATATCAACATCTTTGTGATTAATTCAGAGGATAGTGCAGATACAACCTTGAATCAGACCTTAAAATACTATGAAGATAGTTCTTCTCATATAAAGGTTACTTATATAGATCCGCTGGTAAATCCGCAGTTTGTGAGCCAGTACACAACCAGTAGTATCGCACAGAACAGTATAGTTGTGGAAAGTGCGAAGAGATATCAGCTGATTTCTTATAATGATATCTATGAAACGCAGACAGATTATTCAACATATCAGCAGAATGTTACAGGCTATGATGCAGAAGGCCAGCTGACTAGTGCAATCGCTTATTGTACAAGTGAGGATATGCCAAAGATTTATATGATTGCAGGACATAACGAATATACACTGGATTCCGGCTTCCAGACAGCTATTGAGAAAGAGAATATAGAATATGAAACCATCAACCTGATGGATTATGAGGCTGTTCCGGAGGATGCAGAGTGCATTATCATTCATGCACCGGAAAAGGATTTTTCTTCGGATGATGCAGATAAAGTGATTGCTTATCTGAATCAGGGAGGAAAGGCTTTTATTACAGTTGAATATGTTGGAACCGAGCTGCCGAATTTTGAAAGGATATTATCTGAATTTGGAATGACTATCCAAATGGGGTATGCGGTTGACACTAGTGCAGGTAATTATTATCAGAAACCGATTTTTCTGTTACCTAATGTAGAATATGCAGATGAAACCAACGGTTTGACAGGTGCTTATACGTATCTGATTGCACCGTATGCACAGGGAATTGATGTGCCGGATGAGGAAATAGAAGATATTACTTATACAAAGCTGCTCAATGGTTCTGAAAATTCTATTGTGAAAACAAATATTACGAATGCTTCTACTTATGAAAAGGAGGAAGGAGATATAGAGGGACCGGTATGTATCGGCGTCAAGGCAGAAAAAACATTAGACAGTGGAACTTCTACGATTTATTTGTTTGCCAGTGCACAGATGTTTACGGACAGTATTGACAATGCAGTATCAGGAAATAACAAACAGTTGTTTTCTAATATTATGAGTACCTTAGCAAACCATGAGACAAGTGTGTCTGTTCCGGTAAAAAGCTATGAGATGGATAGTCTTATTGTATCAGCAAGTGATCTGGCAGTTTTTGGAATTATTGCTGTGGTTATCCTTCCATTAGCGTTGCTTGCGGCGGGCTTGATTATCTGGTTGAATAGGAGATCGAAGTAAGGAGCGAAATATGAATAAACAGAAAAAACAATTGCTATTATTGATATTTATACTAATATTAGCGATCGCAGCATTCCTGCTTGTATCACAGATACCAAGTGGGGAAGAAGCAGAGGAAACACAGAGCTATTCCGTGACAAGCCTGGACACGGAAAAAGTATGTAAGCTTTCTTTTACTAATGATAATGGAACCTTTACGTTGAAAAAGCAGGAAGATTCGTGGGTATATGAGGGTGATAAGACTCTTGATATGGACGAAGATGCTGTTGATAATCTGGTAAGCAAGGTGGCTGCATTGACATCAGAAAATCGCATCGAACAGGTAGAGGATTCTTCTATATATGGTTTGGATGAACCAATTGTAACAATTCTTGTATCAGATGGAAAAAACAGTTATACATTGCTTGTTGGCGATTATAATAACATGACCTGTACGTATTATTTATGTCTGGAAGATGATATGAAAACAGTTTATACGACTACGTCTTATAATATATCTTCCTTTATGGATGGTATAGAAAATCTCATCGTAGAGGAAGAGGAAACAGAATCTGAAACGCAGGTATCATCGACAGAAATCCGGTAATCATGATGTTATTAGAGAAAGCACAGAGAGAAAGCAACTCTGTGCTTCTTTTGCGCAATATAATGCTAGAAAAATAATATTCAGACTATTTACATTAATAACTTGATTTGATAAAATAATTATAACGATTAATTATGTAATCTTTGATTGGGGAGTCAAGGTATAATTAATTTGTATATGAAATGTGCGCAACTTTCATTTATTGTGTAAAAGGGAATTCGGAGTAGCATCTTTACGAAAAGACCACGGGGCTGTGGTCTTTTTCTCTTTACAAGAGAGTCTTTTTTCAGTACAATGAACATTGTTGCCTCTTTACTCGTGACACATGGTTCGTGGCTTGAGTAGAGAGTGGGCAGGAAAACATGTAGAAAAAGTGGATGGAGGACAACAGGATGTACAAGATAGCAAAAGTGGCTAAAAAAGTAGTTTTGTCTGGACTTGGTTTGGTAATGGGGGTAATGCTTAGTCTTGGAATGAGTGTGACAGTAAATGCAGAGGAGGAGACGCCTCGGTATGAGATAAGAGTTAACAGGGCTGCTAATTGTGTGACCGTATATGAAAAAGATGAGACGGGAAGCTATGCGATCCCTATAAAAGCAATGGCATGTTCTTGTGGTTTGGAGGAAGGTTCTACTCCACTGGGAACTTTCTCAACAAGTGATTACTATGACTGGAGATTGATGGTAGATAACACTTATGGACAATATGCAGTTCGTTTTGTAAATCGGATTCTGTTTCATTCTGTACCATATGTGAAGGATTCGGCAGATACACTTCTGACAGAGGAATATAATAAGCTGGGAGAGGATGCATCACACGGATGTGTCAGATTATCCGTAAAGGATTCCAAATGGATTTATGATAATTGTGAGAAAGGAACTACGGTAATCGTTTATGATGATGCTATGAATCCGGGACCGCTTGGAAAGCCGGAAGCAATGAAGATTATGGAAGCACATCCATATGGCAATTGGGATCCGACAGATGTTACAAAGGAAGAGAATCCATGGAAAAACGCAATACCTTCCTTATATTTAACAAGAGACATGGGAGACGGTGTAATCTATGTTCCGGTAGGTGCTACACAGGATGAATTAAAGGCTGCTCTTGGATTACGTAATGCGGAAGGACTTTCCTATGGCGGAACAGATTATGAGATTTATGTGACTGGTAATTATGATTTGAATACCTTTGGCGCATACAGGGTATGGGTAACAGGTAAGGATGCAATAGGTCAGATGGTAGAGCAGGAAATGATTCTTGCAGTTGTATATATGTAAAGAAAGATAAAAGGGATGGCTTGTTTAGATATGAGTCATCCCTTTTTACAATATTATTTTTTCGTTGCTACCATAGTAGAGAAGGTATTGTCAACAAGGTCTTCATAAGGAACAAAGTCTTCCAGTTCCCCGGCTTCCATTAAGATATTCTCAAGGAGCTCAAAGCTTTCTTTGGAAAAAATCAAATCTGTTTTCCAGGTTTCCTGGGATTGGTATCTTGAAACAATGGTGGTAATGGTTTCTAAGTCTGTTTCAGGAAATTGTGGTTTCATGGCTCTTGCTATTTCATCAGCACTGTGGGAATTGACATAGTCCATGCCATTTTGCAATGCCCTGGTAAACGCAAGTAATATATCATTGTGTTCAGCAAAATAGCTCTTCCTTGCACAAAATGCAGTGTAAGGCACATATCCGGAATCTACACCAAGAGAGGCTACTATATAGCCTTTGCCCTGCTGTTCAAGGGAAGTAGCATGAGGTTCGAATTCAACCGTGAATTGCGCATAGCCGGAGTCGCCTTCCTTGGCACCGGAGAAAGCGGCAGCAGTGGAACCAAAGTCGATACTGGTATCAATCGTAAGGTCAGTGTCCGGATTGATATTATTCTTTTTCAGAATGTATTCAAATACCATTTGAGGCATGCCGCCCTTTCTTCCACCAAGAACATAAGAACCTTCTAGCATACTCCAGTCAAAATCTTCAATTGGTTCACGACTTACCAGAAAATTGCCTGCACGCTGAGTAAGCTGCGCAAAATTAACAGCATAGTCCTCTGCTCCCTGCAAATAGGTGTAAATAGAAGCCTCAGAGCCCATAAAACCGATATCGGCTTCTCCACTTAATAATGCAGTCATGGTTTTGTCAGCACCATAGCCTGTCACTAATTCCATGTCAATGCCTTCCTCGGCAAAATAGCCCTCTTCAATGGCAACGTAAAGTGGGGCATAGAAAATAGAATGGGCGACTTCTGTAGCACACGCAAAACATTTTTAGAAAAATAATTTAGAGGAAAAGGAAGAGGAATATCGCTTAAAAGTCTTATCATTTCACATAACAGTAAGGTCGTGCAATATAGCGCATTTGACACAAATCACAGAATAGTTTATGCTATTATTAATAGAGAGGAGGATTTTGTTATGACATATGAAGAAATTGTAGATAGAGTACGGGAAGATTATGAGAATGCGGATGCCAGAGCTATTTTTGAACATATTGCAGTGCAGTTTAATATCGAGGGAGAAGGTTCTGGAATCTTTTATATTGAGGTAGCAGACAGAAAGGTCTGTGTAGAACCATATGATTATTATGATAAAGATGCGTTGGTTGTTATTTCTTCGGAAACATTGATGGCTTTATCTAAGGGAACTATGACTACAGAAGAAGCATTGGAAAAGGGATTAATGAAACTGTCAGGTAACAGGGAAAAGCTAAAGATGTTAAGAAAGATTGTTTTTAAGAGAAAAATATTCTGGTAGGAATAGGACAACCGATGCGAGAAACAGAGGCATATTGAGAGTGAAACGGAACAAATAGAATATATGGAAAATGAAATTATCTGCTGGCTTACCGGATATTCAGAGAAAGAACTTGAAAATAGAATTTCGTCCAATGTTACTTACAAACAGTTCTTTGATGAGGTAGTAAGTTCCTGTTTTATGGGTAACTATGACTCATAGATTTAATATATTTTCTAACAAAAGTGAAGCAGGTGGCGAGAAAAAGCTGCCTGTTTTTTTTATTGACAAAAACTAACAAAGTTAGTATTATATAAACTAACGATATTAGTTTAAAGAGGATTTCACTATGCCAAGAACAGGTTTATCAAAAGAAGAGATTATTCAAAAGGCTGCTCAGCTTGCTAATGAGAAGGGGTTGTCATATGTAACGGTAACAACGCTTTCGGATTACCTGGGGATTAAAAAACCATCTCTATATAATCACATGAAAACAATAGATGATGTTGTCAGGAGCATAATGATTTATGGTTGGAGATGCGTATCGGAAGATATCATTGTCGGAATATCCGATGAAGATCCGGGAGAGAATTTGAAGAATTATGCGAAAGCTTTTTATAGATTTGCGATTGATAATCCAGGTGTATTTGAGGCGATGCTCTGGTACAACAAATATGAAAGTGAAGATCTATCGACAGCAACAGAAGGACTTTATAAATTTTTCTTTGAACAGACGGAGAGACTGGGAATAGAAAAAAGCTTGGCAAACCATTTTCTTAGAACTTACAGGTCGTTTTTAGAAGGATTCATTATGTTAGAGATTCATCATTCATTTGGAAATCCCATCTCCATTTCGGAGAGCTTTGAGATTTCACTTGACGTGTTACTTAAGGGAATGAATTCTTTTAGAAAATAAGAAACATATATCAGGGGAGGGAATGCGTATGAACGTAGAGATTAATAAATTAACACCAGAACTTTTTTTAGAATTATATAAAAGAGCATATTGAAAAGGATTGGGCATTGAGATTAGAACTGTTCAGCACAATCGAAGTTAAGAAATTTTATGAAAAAATAGGATTTGAGACCAGATCATATGAGTGGGAAGGTCCTGGAATGTTTAAAATGTTGAGGTGAAAAATGATTATAATTGAACGATTATCAGAAGAAAATTTTAGCGAGAATGCGTTGGATTCTTACATCAGAACACATGAAGTGAAAAAAGTATACCGTAAGCAAGGGGAAGAATATGTACTTGTGGAATGTCCATACACAGAGGACTGGAATCTTGAAAAAAAACGTGAAGTGGCTAGGGATATTAGTAGTGAAGATTATATCACTTACCTTGCACTGGATGAGAATAGGGTAGTTGGCTTTATTGGATTAAAAAAGAAGCTGGTAGATAATTACATGATTTTAGACATGATGCATGTTTCGAGTCAATGCCGGGGCAAAGGAATAGGGAGACAGCTCTTTGACTTGGGAAAGGAAGAGGCTAAGAAAGCAGGTGCTAAGGAATTATACATATCTGCCTGTTCTTCAGAAGAGACGATTGCTTTTTACAGGGCTATGGG
>JALEWA010000038.1 GCA_022788085.1 Lachnospiraceae bacterium | reverse complement strand
TCAGGTGTGGCTTTGGAGAATGGTCTGATGACTTCCGGAGCGAGGGATAATTTTATCAGGCATTATGTAGGTTTTGATATGGCAGATTTGTCAGAGGGGGATAAAGAAAAAATAGCAGAAACAGAGGCATTTCAGAATATGTCAGTGTATCCGGCAGCAGGTTCTATCCAGAAACTTGATAATATCTGGGTCGTAAAGCTTTGCGAGTAGACGATAGGAAAAGAGGAATAAGAAGTGACAGAAGGAAAAAAAGTAGGAACTCTTTATATTGTTGTTCCTTGCTATAATGAGGAAGAAGCGTTAGAGGCTTCGGCAAAATCCTTGCTGGGAAAGCTTGGAGAGTTAATTGGCAAAGAAATGATATCTTCTAAGAGCCGTATTGTTTTTGTCGATGATGGTTCGAAGGATAAGACATGGAGCATCATAGAAGCTCTTTATGAGAAGCATGAGAGTATTATTGGATTGCGATTTGCGCATAACAGAGGCCATCAGAATGCAATTCTTGCAGGTATGATGTATGCAAAGGATTTCTGTGATTTTACAATAACAATTGATGCAGATTTACAGCAGGATATCAATGCCATGGAGTTATTTATAGAAGAATATTATGCCGGAAATGAGATTGTATATGGTGTTCGTAATTCGCGAAACACGGACTCCTTCTTTAAGAAGTTTTCAGCAACTCTTTTCTATAAGACGATGCATTTCCTTGGCTGTAATATATATGAAAACTCAGCAGATTATCGTTTGATGAGTTCAAAAGCATTGGATGCATTATCAGAGTATGCTGAGGTAAATCTGTTCTTACGTGGTATTATTCCTGATATTGGTTTGAAAACTTCAGTAGTACATTTTGATGTTTTTCCGCGTATGCAGGGAGAATCGAAATATTCGCTCTCTAAGATGGTAACGCTTGCAGCAGATGGTATTACCTCTTTTAGTATTAAGCCGATTCGAATGGTTTTTACAATGGGAGTATTAGCACTGCTTGTTGGATTTATTATGATCATACATGTATTTTATGAGCATTACTTTGGAACAACGGTAAGTGGATGGTCTTCTATTCTGGTTTCCATTTGGTTATTAGGTGGTGCAATTCTTTTGTCACTTGGCATTATAGGTGAATATGTTGGACGCAGTTATATGGAAACGAAGAAGAGACCAAGATATTATTTCTGGGACGTGTTATCGAGGGAAGAAAAAGATGAATAATCAAAAGAAAATAGGAACTGCAGCATTTGCTGTTCTTGCCGGTATCTGTTCTACTGTGGCAATATTTGCGGATGTAGAATCTACAGGGAATTTATCTGTGGCTTTAAATGGAGCGGGAATGACACAGCTTGTAGCGTTGGCGGCATTAGTATATTTATATTATCAGCAATTGATCAATTCTAATAGCATGTGGCATCAGCAAAAGCTGCGTGAGAGGATGGGTTATGGTCTTGTTGCTCTGATTTTTACAGTATGCATGATAATAGGTAAGGAACAGACTGCACATGAGGATTTGAAATATGGTCTTTTTGCAGTTGTTATGTTTACAGGATATGTACCGGCATTTTATTTGTTGGTTTCCTTCTGCGGTGATTGGTTCTATAAGCGGTCATTGCAACAGGATGCAGGGAAAAAGCCTGGTAAATTGACAGATTGGCTGTTTGAGAAGCATGTAGTTCCTGGCGTGATGCTGGTTGTATTCCTGTGCAGACTTCCATATCTGATTTCCTTTTTCCCTTGCAGTATGTCATGGGATGGAGGGGCACAGATCAGTAACTTTTATGGTCGTGAGATTTTTACAAATCATCATCCTCCATTTGTGAGCTTCTTCTATGGAGCGATTGCCTGGTACTCTCAGAAATGGGGCTGCGCAAATCTCGGCATGTTTTTGATTCCATTGATACAGACGACTTTGTCAGCTTTTGCTGTGGCGCAGGTTTGTGTAATCCTTAAGAAGATGAAGAGTCCTTACTGGATGCGTTGGGGGATCTTAGTATATTATGCGGCCTTCACAGTGTGGTGTATTTTTGATGTGACAGTAATCAAGGATTCCTTATATGTGCCATTTGCTTTGCTGTTTGGAGTACAGATTGTGTATTGCCTGTTCTTTCAGGAAGAATTTTTTGCCAAGAAGCAAAATATTGTTTTATTAGTCCTGTATGCGATCATGATGACACAGATTCGAAATAATGGAATTTTTGTATTGTTGTTTACGCTTCCTTTTGTATTCTTTGTCATACCGAATAAAAGAAAGATTTGCATGGCGGTAGCAGTTGTGGTAATGCTTGGTATTACAGCATTATTGGACAATTGTGTTTATCCTGCATTAGGAGTTATCTCTCTTGAGGATAAGGTGGATACCTATTGTATCCTATTTCAACAGACGGCAAAGTATGCAAAGGAGCATCCGGAAGATGTGACTGACGAGGAGAGGGTTGTTTTAGATGCAGTGTTTGACTATGACGAGCTTCCTTCCAATTATGAGCCGCATTTGGCGGACTGGGTGAAGAACTGTTTAAGAGAGCAGGAGGGAAGTGAAACGAATCCGACAGGAAGTCACTTCGCAACCTTCAAAAAGGATTATCTTAAGGTATGGTTTGCGCAGTTCTTAAGACATCCACTTACTTATATAGATGCATTCTTTGAATGTTCTTATGGCTACTATTATCCGGAGGTTGGAACATATAAGGAAGGTCTTGGATTTTACGTAGAAGAAAGATATATGTTTACGGAGAGTATGTCAGATGCTAAGCAGATAGAACAGCTTGCACCAGCCAGATTCCTGCTGGAACAGTTAAGTAAGCTTGAGCATGTGCCGGGAATCGGAATGCTGTATCGCTGTGGATTCTATGCCTGGTGTGTAATATTTGCTTTTGTCTATCTTATTATCCGGAAGAAATATGTATCATTGATTGTTACAATTCCTGCCATTGTTAATCTGCTTGTATGCATGATTTCGCCTGTAAATACCTGTATTCGTTATGCTTTCGGGACGATGTGTATGGTTCCGGTTATTTTGGCGGTTATGTGGTATCAGGGTAAGAAAGAATAAAGAGGTTTGTGATGAAACAGAAAAAGTTTTTTAGGCAATTTTTTCTTTTTTGTATAAGCATATTGTTTCTTGGAGGCTGTAGTAATACAGCCTCTTCCTGTTCTGTCGAGGATTTAACAGTAAATTATCGTACCAATCCTCTTTCTATTGATGAGAATCCTGTATTTAGCTGGAAGCTCATGGATACTACACAGGGACAGAAGCAGACGGCGTATACAATTGTGCTGTCCGACACAAAAGATAATTTGGATAAAAAAAATTACATATGGAATTCCGGCAAGGTAGAATCAGATGTTTCTGTTGCGATTCCCTATACTGGTGAAGCCCTTGCGCCGGAAACAAGGTATTACTGGAAAGTAATCGTATGGGATAAGGACGGTAAAAAAATAGAATCGCAGCAGGACGCATTTTTTGAGACAGGAATTACGGATGATGATTGGGCAGGTGCTAAATGGATTTGCCTTCAGGAACAGGAAGAGATAATGAACCTGGAAGACAGTTATGCCATAGTATATGATTTTCGTATGGATAGTGCATCAAATTCCGGATTTGTCTGGGGAGCGGACGAGAGGTCTTATGGTAAGCATCTGATATGTGCTTTTGATACAACCGGAGATGCCTTTGAACTTGTTATTTCAGAAATGAAGGGAGAGAATGTTCAGAAGGAGAATAGATATGCTTTAGCAGAGAGTGGCTTTGAAAAGGATTCCTTTTTTAAAACGAGCCATCACATTAGGATAGAGGTAGAAAAGCAGAATCTATGTGTTACATTAGATGGTATTTCGGTAGCACAGCAGGCATTGTCTGAACAAAGAGGAATTGGAGAAATTGGCTTTTGGACAACAAGAGGGGCTTTTTATGCATATTATGATAATGTGCGAGTAACCAATAGTACAGGTGAATGTGTATTGGAAGAGGATTTTGACAAGAAAGAAGAAAATATCTTTTCTCCATATTACACAAAGCTTGCGGATGGCTGGATTGAGGCTTCCTCCGGTTATATTCTGACTCCTGGCGGAGAAGAGCCGGCACCAATGCTTCGTAAGGAATTTGAAGCAGCGGGTGAGGTGATATCTGCAAGATTATATGCATCAACGTTGGGAATTTATGAGTTATTTATGAATGGCGAAAAGATAGGAGAGGAGTATTTCTCTCCTGGTCAGTCTGTTTATACAAAGGAAGTATACTATCGTACCTATGATGTTACTGAGCAGATTAAGAATGGTGTAAATGCGATTGGTGTAATGCTTGGTCACGGCCGTTACGATAGGGCGAAATCTGCCTGGGGAGATACCCTTGCCTTTTACGGAAAGCTGGTGCTGACCTACAAGGATGGAAGGAAAGAGGTTATTGTATCAGATTCCTCATGGCATGGATATGATGATGGACCAATCCGAAGTGATGACATGTTCTTGGGAGAATATTATGATGCCCGCTATGAGGTAGATGGATGGACAGAGGCTGATTTTTCAGAGGAGAATTGGACAAATGTAGATGTATATAAGGAGTCTGGTGCAAGGCTTGTGGCATCAGACAGTGAGCCGGTAAGATGTGTACAGGAACTTAAGCCAGTCGCTGTTACAGAGCCTATAGAGGGCGTTTATGTATATGATTTTGGGCAGAATATCAATGGAATTTGCCGCATTTCTGTAAAGGGACGGCCGGGACAGGTTGTAACAATGCGCTTTGCAGAAGCCCTAAATGAAGAAAACTTGTCATGTAAGGATGATGCAGTTGGAACAATTTGGACTCAAAATCTCTATACGGCAGATAATACAGATTATTACGTATTAAAAGGCACAGAGGAAGAAGTATATGAGCCGACTTTTGTATGTCGCGGTTTCCGGTACGTTCAAATGACAGGAATGGAAGAGGCTCTTCCGTTGGAGCAGGTTACGGGGCTTGTATTATCCACCGATTTGGAGAGAAGTGGCTATTTTGAATGCTCGGATGAGAACATGAACCGACTGTATCAAAGCATTTACTGGACACAGCTTGATAATTTTGTAGATGTTCCGGTGGATTGCCCTCAGAGAGATGAACGTTTCGGATGGGCAGGTGATGCGCAGGTTTTTGCAACAACTGCTGCTTATAATGCAGACATATACCAGTTTATGAGACAGTATGTGACTGCACTCCGGCTTGGACAGAACGAGGATGGTTCTTATCCTGAGCTTGCACCAAGTACAAGTACAGATGGAGGAAGTAATGGCTGGAGTGATGCAGGCATTATTCTGGTATGGAAGTTATATCAGCAATATGGTGATATCACCATCATTCAAGAGAACTTTGATGCTATGTGCAGATATATGGATTATCTGGTAAGGACAAGTGATCATTTTTTACGTGTACGTTCCGGCTACAATGACCATAATGCTGTGTCTACTTTAGATGATACGATGTGTAATACGGCACAGTGTGCATATGTGGCTTCTCTTTTGACTAAGATGTGTGAGGTTGTCGGAGAGGAAGCTCTTGCTGAAAAATATCACAATATTGCGGAACAATATAAAAAGGCATGGCAGGGAAATTATATCAATGAGGATGGCTCTATCGATTGTTGGCTTCAGTCTGCATATACTTTGGGACTTGCTTTTGATTTATATCCGGAAAACCTAAAGGAGGCAGGAGCTTCCTGCCTGAATTCAGCAGTAGAATTCAACGAATATCATTTGAATACGGGATTTGTGGCTACGCCTCATTTGTTACAGATTTTATGTGATTACGGATATGTGGATACGGCATATAGGCTGATACAGCAAACAACTTATCCTTCATGGAATTATATGTTTTCACATGGGGCTACAACGATTACAGAGGCATGGAGTACATATTATGATAATGAGGATGGAACCTATGGTATCAATGGTTCTTTGAACCATTATGGTTTGGGTGCTGTTGGGGCATGGTTATATGAGGATGTTCTTGGAATCAGACCAGATGAAAGTAATCCCGGATTCAAGCACTTTTATCTGAAGCCTGTTGTAGGTGGAAGGCTTACCTTTGCAAAGGGAAGCTATGAGAGCATTTATGGTACGATTATTAGCGAGTGGAGAGTAGAAGGAAATGAATTGGTATTTCGTTTTGTGATTCCGGCCAATACATCAGCAACAGTCAGTCTGCCGGATGTACAGTATCAGAATATGGAGCTACAGGCAGGAGAGTATGAGTATAGGGTTCCGTGTAGCTAGCGCTTTACAGCCATTTCACTCTATGCTATAATGCAAGACGGTGAAATGGTTTGTTTTATCATTTCATGAACAATGGGAGAGTAAGTGGAACAAGTATTTATGGAAAAGATAGAAAAAAATATATTGAATAATTATAAATTCTGGCTGGCGGTCATATCAGTAATCTTTTATGGCTTTTTTGCTATTTTGGATGGTCCCCATATATCACCGGATAGTGAAACCTATATTAATATGGATATCTCAAGAGAGCCTGTATATCCGATTTTTCTTGCAATGGTAAGAGGTGTTTCTGGCGAAGGTTATCTGATGGCTGTAGTCATATTACAGAGCCTTTTGGCAGCTTATGCAGCTTATAAGATTACAGTTACTTTTCAGGAGATTTTTGAATTAAAATATTTTCTCTATGTACCAATTCTACTGCTGCAGTATGCGATCAGTATGCTGAATCGTTTTATAGCACTGCGAGGGGCTGCTTATTCCAACTGCATTCAGACAGAGGGAATTTCCGTATCGCTTTGGACATTATGGGTATGCTGTCTGATTCAGATTGTTTGTAAAAAGAGCCGTAAGAATCTGATGGCGGCTTTTGGATTGGCATTGCTGTTGATGTGTACCAGAAAGCAGCTATTACTCACGATTCCTGTTTTGTTCGTTGTCTTGATCTGTGTTTACTGCATTCCTAAGTGGAGTTGGAAACGTGCCTTATGGATTGTCTGCGCAGTGATTGGATTATTTCTGGCACAAAATGCAGTAGGAAAGGTGTATAATTATGTTCTGCGTGGAGATTTTGTAGGGTATACGGATTCCTCGAATACTTTTTTCACGAATATGATGTTTGCATCTGACAGGGAGGATGCACAGCTGATACAGGATGAGGAGCTTCGCGAGGTATTCCTGACATTATACGATGCCTTAGATAGTCAGAAGCTTAATTATAAGTATGCAGAGGATGGTTTGCTGAATCTGGAAAGCTATTATTCTGACTGTTATGACGAGATTGGTATCCGTAATACGCAACCTATGCTGTTGGAGTATGCACAGAGTGAAGGCATAACAGATTCTGTTGCAAAGAGTATGGAGGCTGACAGAATCCGTACCACTATCCTGAAGGATGTATTAAAGGATAATATTCCAATTATGTTCCGGGTATATGTTGGAACTTGTATCAAAGGCTTTATCCAGACAATTGCCAAGGTACATCCTCTGTTAAATCTTTATTCTGCGCTGGCGTATCTGGCATATCTGATTATGCTGGTGTATCTGCTGGTGCGAAAAAGATTGGACAAGGTAGTAAAAATTGCGCTGCTTACCGGACTTTTAGTATGTGCGAATGTATTTGTTACAGCATTGGTAATCTCAAGTCAGACAAGATATATGATCTATAATATGGCATTATGCTATATGGTTGCTTATCTTATGGTGCTGGAGGTATTTGCTACGCTCCCGGAGAAGCTGATGCAGTTTGTGAAGTTTGCGATGGTAGGCTGCTTTAACTTTGGTTTATCCTATGTGATTATCGTTGGGGCAGATTTGATAGGATTAGGCTATCAGACCGGAAATGTTTTGGCATATATTATCACGGTGTTCAGTGCATATCTGATTAACGGACATCTGGTATTTAAGAAGCAGGAGGGAGAGGAGAGAGGATTTCTCAAACCGTTACTCAAGGTATATGCATCCTATCTGTTCACCAGTTTGATTTTGAATGCCGTTTTATTGCAGATTCAGATAGAGTTGCTTCATATTCCGGTTGCAATAGCACCTGTGATTAATCTGTTCATTACCACTCCAATTAACTTTTTGTTGAATAAGTTATGGGCTTTTAAGGGAAAGAGTAGATAAGCGTTTGCAGAAAGGCTTGGTTATTGAAATGAAAATATGTATGATTTTACCGCATTTCTATCCTTATGTAGGAGGCGGTGAAAAATTGTTTTATGATTTGGGAAAAGGTCTTGTTGCACGAGGACACGAGGTAAGAGTTGTAACGATGTGTGTAGATGATGAGTATTCCGGTCATAAGAAAATAGATGGAATGGACGTATGGTATTGTAAATGGAAGGCTATGTTTGACCATCCGATTATTTCCTCGAAGGATGTAGAGGAGCATGTTAAATGGTGTGATATCGTGCATGCTTCTATCTTTACTCCGGCACATACAGCAAGTAAACTGGCAAGAAAGTATCATAAGCCAAGTGTTCTGACTGTTCATGAGGTCCGGGGAACAAAATGGTACTGGACAACAGATTTTGTACATGCGACAGGATTTCTTATGGTGGAAGAATATTCCTGCAGACAGCCCTTTGATGTGTATCATGCAGTTTCTGATTCGACAAAGAGAGATTTTCATAAGTTCTGTGGTAAAAACAAGAAGGTAATCAGGGTATACAACGCCAATGAGATGAACCCTAAGATTGCGGAGAATTCAAGGATTGATGTCAGAGAGTACTTTGGTATTCCACAGACGGATAAGGTATTTTTATACTATGGAAGACCTGGGCAGACGAAGGGAATCTATGTATATTTAAATGCAATCAGAAGGTTAAGGGAACGTAATGTTTCTTTAGATGGATATAAGTTCTGCTTCATTTTAGGTGCAGAGCCTGCGGATTTGAGAAGGAAGTATATTAAGAATATTCATAAGTATGGGCTGGAAGATATCATGCTGATTAGGGATTCCTTGCCTAGAGAGGATTTGAGCAGGTGCATTCAGCAGGCAGATTGTGTAGTAGTTCCTTCTTTAACAGAGGGATTTGGCTTTAGTGCATTGGAAGCATGCCAGATGGGACAGAAGCTGATTTATTCAGATGGCTGTTCACTTCCGGAGGTAGTCTACGGAAAATGTCTTGGATTCCGCAACCGGGATGATCATGACCTTGCAGATAAATTGCAGAGTGTCATTGAACAGGGAGATGAGGCATTTGATACGATACCGGAGAAGCACTTTACGTATGAAAGTATGATAGAAGGAATCATAAAAATATATCAGGATTTAATGAAACAAAAAGAGCTGTAGATTTGCAGCTCTTTTTATGAAGAAAGGCAGGAGAGTATGAGCATAGAAAGGTTTGCCAATAACTAAATTTATGGATATACCATAGTTATACAGACATGCGTGTATGGTAATGAGAGGGAGGGAATCGGATGGATTATAAACCGTTACCTGTTGGTGTGGATAACTTTGAAAAGCTGATTACGAGAGGCTATTACTTTATAGATAAAACTAAAATGGTACAGGAACTGGTGGATAAGAAGGATTTCAAGCTGGCGTATGAGGCTCTGTGTGAGGAAATTGCAAGAGAATATAACAGACATTATTTTGTCTGTGAAAGTGATGCTCTGCTTCCAAGTGAGAAAGAGAAATATATAAGTATTTTGGCGCAAAAGGCGCAGCGTGGAGAATTTAATACTTCCCTTCAGTTTTTATCGCAATGTTTAGAGAAGTATTATGGCAAAAAAGCAATCATTCTGCTGGATGAATATGATGTCCCTTTAGAAAATGCCTTTATGCGAGGATTTTATAATGAGATGATTGATTTTATCCGTTCATTATTTGAATCTGCATTTAAGACAAACAGTAGTCTGGAGTTTGCGGTACTTACCGGATGTTTAAGGATATCCAAGGAAAGTATCTTTACAGGTATGAATAATCTGGAAATAATATCCATATTAAACAAAAACTACGATGAATATTTTGGGTTCACTGAGGAAGAAATTGAAGCACTGATTGAGGGCAAAACGATAGAGAAACCGATTCATGAGGATATTACTTATGATGAGGTTTATAAAACGATGGATAATCTATGGAACTTCATGTTCTTTACCGGATATTTTAAGAAGATAAGTGAGAGAATGGATGATAATACGCAGCAGCATTATGCAGAGCTGATGATTCCGAATAAAGAAGTAAAGTATATCTTCCGTACCAAGATTCTTTCATGGTTTCAGGAAAAAATAGAGGAAAAGGATTTGTCGCAGGTGCCTTATCCAAAATGAAGGGATATATTGTCAAGTCTAATCGCGAGGGCGGTAGTAGAAGGAGTGATTTATTTGTGAAACCTGTCACACGTAGGAAAGCAGCTTTCGTGATTGAGTTTAAGATAGCAAAATCCTTTGATGATTTGGATTGCATGGCAGATGCAGCAATTCAGCAGATAGAGGAACGAAACTATGCGGCAGAGCTTCATAGTGATGGCTATAAAGAAGTAATAAAGTATGGTATTGCTTTCTTTGGCAAGGATTGTCTAATTAAAATGCGGGAGTAATCTGAATTGAACTGAAAGCGCGTAATCAAAATAACAAAAGAAGTAGTACTGAGTAAAAAATACCAAATAGTCAAATATAGGTCTAAGATAGGAATATAATTCTTTCGTAAAATCAAACTATATAAAAAAGCATTGCAAGGATGAATAGTGAATGCGGTATGATTTGATTGTGCGTGGGTTAGAAGCATATAGAAAGCAAAGTAATATTCTGCAAAATGATATGGCAGAATATCTTAATATTACACAAAGCCAATATAGCAAGCTTGAATTAGGGAAAACAAAAATTTCCTATGATGTGTTGAGCAAGCTATATAAACGTGGCTGTGATATTGATATGCTTATTACAGGAGAGGGCACAAATGCCATATTACCTAGTCTGGAAAAGATATATGTGGAAAGTGATGTACAACGTTTCAACAGCTGGCTGAAGCTATGCGAATGGGCAATGGAGCACTGGATTGAAGAAGATGGAAAGGAAGAACAGATAGGAAGTAAGCTGTTAAAGATTTTTGTCCATGCAGATACGGATATGACGCCGCTTGAGAAGCTGCGAAAGGCATACGGAGTCTCACAGCAGCAGATGGCGGATACCATTGGTGTTAATATCAAGAAATACCGTCAGCTAGAAAAAGGAAATATTTTACTGGATGCTGAACTGATGGCTAACATATATGAGGCGACCAAGTGTAAACCTAGTTACTTTATGAATGAAAATGGCTATTATCTGTCAGTAATCAGTGAGGAATGCCGATATGGACAAAACAGAGAGGAACAGCTGAAGGATTTGCTTTCTATCCAGGAAAAGTTTGAAGAAACTGATTAGTACAGATGATGAAGAAAAATGTTTTAATTGTAGAAGATAATAGAGCTTGTATGGATGCACTGGTAG
>JALEWA010000043.1 GCA_022788085.1 Lachnospiraceae bacterium | reverse complement strand
GAGAACGATTATCTGCAATTCGCTTTCTAAGACATATTCGATAACAGGATGGAGACTTGGCTATGTAATTGCAAATCCTGAAATCTCCGACAGAGTGAAAAAGGTACACGATTTCCTGACAGTAGGAGCACCGGCACCACTTCAGGAGGCAGCAGTAACAGGACTCAACTTTGGCGATGAATATTATAAGGAGCTTCAGGCTCATTATACTCACATGAAGAAGGTGTTTTTAGACGGATTGGACAGCATCGGACTGAATTATACGGAACCACAGGGCGCATATTATGTACTGGTTGACGTGTCAGAGTTTGGAGTGAAGGATGATAATGTTTTTTGCGAATGGCTAGCCAGAGAGGTTGGTGTAGGTTCCGTACCTGGCTCCAGCTTTTTCCGTGAAGATGTGAATAACTATATCCGTTTGCATTTTGCAAAGACAGACAGCACTTTGAATGCTGCACTTGATAATCTCTCTCGTATCAGAGAGAAAATTAAGAACAAACCCATTGCATTTTAAATTTGCTTATGCTAGAATTATTTCTATATTTGGATTATGCGAATAACATGGATAAGGAGTAGTAGAGGTGTCAACTATTTCAGAGAGCTGTCAGTAGGTGCGAGACAGTATAGGAAAGCCTTGAACTCGCCTTTGAGTTCCTGCAGGGAATGTAATCTTTTTGGAAGCGATTAGTAGTTGCAGGCGGGACTTCCCGTTACAGAAGTCAAGTGCAGATTTTTAATCTGAATCAGAGTGGTACCGCGGATAGGATTTTATACCTCTTCGTCTCTATAACAATGAGACGAAGAGGTCTTTTTTATTTATATCCGTAGATTTAACAATTAAGAAGGAGCATGAAAAAATGAGCAGAGAATATTCTCCAAGTGAAATCGAGAAAAAATGGCAGGATGTCTGGGACAAGGAAGAGGCCTTTAAGGTAGGAGTAGACAAGTCTAAGCCAAAGTACTATGCATTAGTTGAGTTCCCATATCCATCAGGACAGGGACTTCACGTAGGTCACCCAAGACCATATACCGCAATGGACATTGTATCCAGAAAAAGAAGAATGCAGGGCTATAATGTACTTTTCCCAATGGGATGGGATGCATTTGGACTTCCAACCGAGAACTATGCAATTAAGAATAAGATTCATCCAAAGATTGTAACAAAGAACAACGTAGCGCATTTTAAGGATCAGTTGAAAGCACTTGGCTATTCCTTTGACTGGTCAAGAGAAATCAATACAACAGACGAAAAGTATTATAAATGGACTCAGTGGATTTTCTTACAGTTATTTAAGAAGGGACTTGCCTACAAGAGCGAGATGCCAATTAACTGGTGTACTTCATGTAAGGTTGGTCTTGCAAATGAAGAGGTTGTCGGCGGTAAGTGTGAACGCTGTGGTGCAGATGTTATCCGTAAGATGCAGTCTCAGTGGATGTTAAAGATTACTGATTACGCTGAAAAGTTACTTCAGGGTCTTGAAGAGGTAGACTACATCGAGAGAGTAAAGGTATCCCAGCAGAACTGGATTGGACGTTCTGAGGGTGCAGAGGTTAACTTCCGGCTTAAGGATAAGGAAGAGTTCCTGACTGTATATACAACAAGACCTGATACTTTATTTGGTGCTACTTATATGGTAATCTCACCGGAGCATCCGTTAATTGATAAGTATAAGGATGAAATCAGTAATTTCGATGAAATTATGGCATATCGTGAACAGGCTGCAAAGAAGTCTGATTTTGAGAGAACAGAGCTTGCAAAGGATAAGACAGGTGCCTGCTTAAAGGGTATTTCAGCTATTAATCCGGTAAATGGCAAGGAGATTCCTGTATGGGTATCTGACTACGTATTAATGTCTTATGGTACAGGTGCTATTATGGCGGTTCCTGCTCATGATGAGAGAGACTGGGATTTTGCAAAGAAGTTTGGACTTCCTATCATCGAAGTAGTTGCAGGAGGAGACGTTCAGAATGCAGCATTTACGGATGTTGCAACAGGCAAGCTTTGCAATTCTGATTTCTTAAACGGTTTAGAGGTTAAGGATGCAAAGGCAGCTATTATTAACTGGCTGGAGGAGAAGGGTATCGGTCATAAGAAGGTTAATTATAAGCTTCGTGACTGGGTATTCTCACGTCAAAGATACTGGGGTGAACCAATCCCTATTGTAAAGTGTCCTTGCTGTGGTTATGTTCCACTTGATGAAAGTGAACTTCCATTAAGACTGCCTGAGGTAGACAGCTATATGCCTACAGATACAGGAGAATCACCATTAGCGGCTATGCGTGACTGGGTTGAGACCACATGTCCTAAGTGTGGTGGCAAGGCTGAGAGAGAAACCGATACTATGCCTCAGTGGGCAGGTTCTTCCTGGTATTTCTTAAGATATATTGATCCTGATAATGACGAAGCATTTGCAAGCAAGGAAGCAATTGATTATTGGATGCCCGTAGACTGGTATAACGGTGGTATGGAGCATACAACCCTTCATTTACTCTATTCAAGATTCTGGCATAAGTTCCTTTATGATCAGGGCTTAGTTTCCTGCCCGGAACCATATAAAAAGAGAACTTCTCATGGTATGATTCTTGGCGAAAATGGCGAGAAGATGTCTAAGTCAAGAGGAAATGTCGTTAATCCGGATGATGTTGTAAATGAATTCGGTGCAGATACCTTAAGAACATACGAAATGTTCATTGGTGCTTTTGAATTAAGTGCTGCATGGAGTATGGAAGGTGTTAAGGGCTGTAGAAAGTTCCTGGAACGTGTATGGAAGCTTCAGGATATGCTGATTGAGGGTGATGGATATCGTGCAAACCTTGAGACTAAGATGCACCAGACGATTAAGAAGGTTTCTAATGATTTTGAGAACCTCAAGTTCAATACGGCTATTGCAGCGATGATGGCACTTGTGAATGATTTCTATAAGGAAAAGAGCGTTACTAAGGCTGAGTATGCTACTCTGATTCTTTTACTGAATCCGGTAGCTCCTCATATGACAGAAGAATTATGGGAAATTATCTTTGGTAATGGAAGAGTATATCAGCAGAAGTGGCCTGAATATGACGAGGCAAAGACTGTAGAGTCTACCGTAGAAATTGCCGTTCAGATTAATGGTAAGGTAAAGGCAACACTTTCCGTTGCGTTAGATGAGGATGAAGCTTCTGTTAAGGAAAAGGCTCATGCAATTCCTGCGATTGCTGATCTGATGGCTGGTAAGAATGTTGTCAAGGAAATCTACGTAAAAGGAAGAATTTTAAATATCGTTGTAAAATAATTCCGTAGGGAAAATGTTATTAGGAAGGGGCAGCAGCTTTGTTGTCCCTTTCACATTTTGGCTGAAATAGAAAGGATAAAATGACTATGTTGACACCTATGAATCATAGGGAAATTGAATATACAACGAGACAATTCTGGAAAACTCATGAACTTGATGAACAAGCTGTGTCAAATCTATTTGTTAAATGGGATGATGAACAGGAAAAAGATGCTGCTATTACCCTTATGACATGGCTTGAAAAAACACAAAAAGAGGTTATACAGGAAGATTTAGTACTTGATTATGGAGCAGACTGCATTAGGCTGTATCTCATGTTTGAAAAGACTCCAAAGGCAGATGACAGGTATCTGGATACATGGGAGGAATGTAATTTAGAAGGCTGTTATAAATTCCTTGGCAGATTCAGGCGCATGGTTCTTGTTGCAGCAGATGCGAATAAAAAGGGAAGATATAAAGACCTTGATGCAAAAAGTATTTATAATAAGGTAATGCTTATTCAAAGTGAGGTCATGAATCATATCCAAAAGGGAAATACTATGCCGAATCGTCATAATGCCATTTCTACAGTTATGGAAGAAATGAAGGAGATGCATAAGGAGCTTGGTATCGGGGAACTTGTAAATGACATGCATACTCATGAAATAGCCATGGCAGTTCCACATGCGCAGCTGGAAGACACAGCAGAATATGATTTACAGGTTGGTCAAAGGAATGTAATACTGGACGAAGTATTGGAAAAGTTGGTTATATTGCTGGCACCGTTCTCACCTGTATTAGCAGAACACTTGTGGCAGAGCCTGAAAAAGGAAGACAGTTCTGTATTACAGTGTAATTGGGAGAAACAGAAAGTGCAGGCAGAAAGCTTAAGGCTTCCGATTCAGGTAAATGCGAAAACCAAAAAGGTTATTACGATTCAAACAGATGCTTCCTGTGAAGAAGTCGAAAAAAGAGCAAAACAGGAGATTTCACAGCTTTTACAGGGAAAAGAATATCATTTGATTTATGTCCCGGGTAAAATCATAAATTTTGTTATAAAATAATATAAAGAGCGGGTAAACTGTTCTTTTTTGATATATCTGAAAAAATACAAAAATGACTATACAATTGAGAAAATTTGTACTATAATAAAGAAAATAAAAGGTGACATAAAACATTTACAGATATAAGGTGCAGAATGGGAAAGACAACATTTGATAAAAATCTTCAACTTTATCAGGAAGATGAAGGAGTAGATGCAGATTTACAGAAAATGCAGCTCCTGATGAAAGGGAATACAGAACTGACGAATCAATTGGCGGCGCAAATATATTATCAGATTCAAATGGAAGACATTCAATTTGAATCTATGATGGGAATTGATTTCCTTGACAGAATTGTAGATGCTCTTTCAGAAAAACAGATTCATCAAATTAGAAATCAGATAGCATTACAGAAACGAAAGGCGTCCAATCGCCGAAAGGTATCCAAAGCGAATAAGGGAATAGTTGTATTTATCTTTGCAACAGTATTTCTTATCTGCTTTGTTTATCTGAATTGGAATCTGTTTCTTGATATGAAAACGAATTATGATGCATATAAGCTGCAGGAGAGAATGGAAGAGGCTGCAAGAGCAGCAAGAATTGAGAATCTTTGGAAGGATAAAAAGGAGCAGGAGGAAAGACTCCAAAGCATTTTAGATGAACAGACTGCACTTGCTCTGGCGGCGGAGAACAAAAAGGAAGAAAAACAGCTTGAACCCCTGGGAAAATTCGTGGAGCTGCATAGGGAGAATCCTGATTTTACAGGATGGCTTTCTATTGAAGGAACGAAGATTGATTATCCGGTAATGTCAAAAAATGGTGATAATAATTATTATCTGGATAAGAACTTTGAAGGTGAAAAAGATAAAAATGGATTATTAATTCTTGATTATCGATGTGATATAACAGGAGGGACACAGAACTTTATCATTTATGGTCATAATATGAGATCGGGTGTTATGTTCGGTACGTTAAAAAACTATAAGGATAAGACATTTTGTGAGGAACATCCGATTATTCGTTTTGACACCTTATATGAGGAATGTGAATTTAAGGTAGTTGCAGCAATGCTTTCGGAGGTTGCATATGCGGATGAAGATGTTTTCCGCTACTATGATGCGATTGATATGAGTACCGAGGAAAGCTTTGAAAACTTCAGGGAGAATATTTCGAAGCAGGCATTATATATGACAGATGAAACGCTTTCCTATGGAGATTCCTGCCTTATACTTTCTACCTGTGACAGATATAAAGAAGATGGCAGATTTGTTGTTATTGCTAAGAAAATATAAAATAAAGCTATCTCCTTAACGGAAATAAGGAGATAGCTTTTTCATTTTTTCAATATCCTCTGGTGAAGAATATTTTTGCAGGACAGAGTAGATTAATTGAATCTCGTCTTTTTGAAAAGAAATGTTTTTTTCTTTACTTTGCTTTGCTAAGGAAAGTAAAAAAGGCATCATTTCTTTTTGCGTTAATTTAGAACCTTGATGAAACAGTTTTTCTAAAAAAAGAAGTTTGTTTTGATCAATTCCTTTAAGTGCAGGATCCTTCATCCATTCCATATTCGTATCACTCATGAGATACCTCCTTGATATTATTTTTTCATACTATTGATTAATTTCATAATGTCTCCCATATTGGAGCTATCACCCATTATATTTTCCAGACTGGATAAATCCGGAAAAGTGCTGGAAGAATCATTGCCATCTCCATTCATGCTTTGAAAAAGTTCCATCATTTTCTGCATTTCCTTTACATTATCCATAGTATGCATCATATTGATGATTTGCTGGAAACTTTTCTCTTCATTTGGTGCAAGATATTTTTTAATTGCATGATAAACTTCTTCCACGTTAGGAGTTTGCTTACTGGAAGCCTTGATGCTGTGTCCCAGAGGATGCACGCCTTTCATTGTAAGAGATATCGTATGTTGAAGCTCTAAATACTTAATCAGTATAGGTAGAAAGGATGTATTTTGGTCATCGAAAAAAGGAAGCAGAGACTTTAATATCTGAATATGGTTATTTGTGTAAAAGTGGTCAAAAACTAAGGTATAGTCATTTTCATCGTCCAATTCACTCATAAAGCCTCCTGCATGTAATTAACTCAATGTATCTTATGATTAAGGAAAACGATATATTCCTAAGAAAAGCCAATGGGCTCGTTGTTACGAAACCCATTGGCGGTGCTAAGGATTAGCAGCAACCGTTGTTGTTGCCACAGCAGCAGAAGAGGAGGATGATAATCCAGATACAGCTGTTGTTATTGCATCCATTATCACAGTCACATCTGTTGTTGGAGAATCCAAAGCTGTTGCCACATCCGCCACAGCAGAAAAGAAGGATAATAATCCAAATCCAGTTGTTGCTAAAACCACATCCACATCCATCATTTGTTGAAATTGTTTGATTGCATCCGCAATGACTTGCTGATAAATCGCTCATAAAGTACCTCCCAAAAGGGTTTTTCTATACTATATGTGAAATATAAAAATGTGTTACAGAAAAGAAAAAAGAAAAGAATATATTTATTTGGAAAAATATATTAAATTAACTGTACAAAAACGAATTTATATATTATAATGTATGCATATAACGAGATTACATAATATATTTACAGACAATAATATTATGGAGCAAACGATAAAAGAGGGGAATTGTTATGTATCGCAGACTGAAAAATATTTTGGGGGTAAGCTTTATTATTCTGGCAATAGTACTTTCGCAGATTCCGATGGATGCTGTAAAAGCAGATGAAGTTGCCGGAGCAGAAGCAACAGGTGAGACGCAGCAGCAAGAGGAAGAAAATCAGGCTGTATCGAATGAAAATGGCGAAGCGGGAAAACAGAATAATCAAGAGAATCCGGATGCTCAGGCAAATGAGAATGCAGAGCCGGCAATGTTGTCAGATACTACAGGGAATGTAGCCATATCGGCTCTTTCAGACGATACAGGAGACGCAACCATATCAATGCTTTCAGAAGAGGCGGGGATAGCTACGGTTGCAAATACGGATGTTACAGTAAACTTTGATACCGGGATAGAAGGTGCAGAAGTGGCTGCAAAAGTAATTCCCAAAAGTACAAAACCGACTTCTCCTGACAAAATCAAAATTGCAGGTGCAGAACAGGATTTAGAAAAAGAAAAAGAATATACAATTAATGGAGTGAATTATAAATTTAAGGGCTGGTATGAGAGTAGCAGCTATCAGGGAACAGAGTATGGATTTGGCATAGCGCTTGAGAATGATTTGACTTTATATGCGAGATGGGAGTGCACTGAAGAATATACAGTAACATTTGTGCATACAGACGGTGCAGAAAATTATCCGGCAAACATTACAAGGAAGGCCAGTGAACCACTTGGCGACAAACCAAATCAAGTGCCTGTCCGGGAAGGATATTCCTTCACAGGATGGTATACAGCGCCTGATGGCTCTGGCACAGAGTGGGATGGCTGGAATAAAATCGTAACTAAGAACATAGATCTGTATGCCGGCTGGAATAAGAAAAATATCAATGTTATTTTTGACTATAACGGAGGCAATTCGGGTGATCAGGTATCATGTTCAAAGACATTGGATGGCGTAACGATGGAAACGGTTCTTGCATCGATGGCAACGCAGTCATATTCGCATCCGGATGGATATGATTATGAGAAGACTGCAGACGGAGCAGCACCACAATGGTATAAGGACTCAAATGGTCTAATCCCTTTTGATGTAGCAGAAACTGTTAATAAGGATTTAACATTGTACCTGAAATGGATACATACTACGGAGGATGGCTATACACTGAATGGAGATAATACAATTCTTTATAATTATGTGAATGCGAATGGTGCGATAGCAGTTACCATTCCGGAAACAGTGGAAATTATAGCGACTAGCGCTTTTAGCACAGATTCTTTGCAGGATATAGGAACAGTAACGCTCTCATCAGGAATAAAGAATATTCAGGATGCGGCATTTCCACCTTCCGAAGCAATCACAAAGAAAATATTGTTAAAGACATCAAAGGCAACATATGCAGCAGCGGAACAGGCACGTCAGTTAGCAACAAGATATACATATTTTAAATACAGCAGTGATGGCAGTGAGTCGGGGGATTCAGGCAAGGTAGATATAGACAGTAGCTTAAATGACATAAATACATCAGATGTTACAGATTTGCCTTCTTATCCGCAGTTTGCTTTGCCAAGTGCATTAAGTGGCAGAGGCTATAGCCTGAAAATGGTAGATGGAAAATCCAGCAAGGAATTAGGAACAGCATTAAAAAATGGGAAGAATTTCAACGAAGCATATCCTTCCGGCAGAGTGTACTATATGGAAATTGATTTGATTGACAGTAGTGGAAATAAAGAAACATATACCTGTCAGGGAGGAAGTGAATATTATACTATTGTTCTTCCCGTTCCAAGAAAATGGGCATCACTAATTGGAAACGAAGAAGATGCGACTAAGCTGTTTGAAGTATATACTGTGGATGAAGCTACGAAAACAGTTTTGGAGAAGGTGGAATTATCCAGTTCCTTTTATACAAACGGAAGCGGCGTTAAATGTGTAGAGTTCCATCCGTTACATTTTTCAGAATATGCATTGGTTTATATAGGAACGGAAACTTCTTCAACCCCATCTACTCCATCAGGAGGTGGCTCAGAAGGTGGCAGCTCATCAGGAGGCGGGAATTCTTCAGAAAGTGGTTCATCAGGTGGAAACAGTACTAGCAACGATACATCTTCTGCAACACCACAACAGACTACTACTAGCACAACGGTTCCAACTCCGACACCTTTACCGACTGTAACGCCTGATACAGGTGTGACAGTAACTCCCCCAACAGGAACATCTCAGGGCACAAATACGAGTGCGGGGCATGTAAAAGATTCCACACCAAAGACAGGAGATCCTATGGAGTATCGGACTATTTTTGTATGTATTTTCTTTTCTATGGGAATACTCATGCTTTTGTCTGGGCAAAAGAAGAAAACACCAAAATATAGTAATGTATAAATTAAAAATTCCGGAATGAACAGATTCCGGAATTTCTATTATATATAAGTAATATTTACAATAAATCACATAAATATAAGAAAATATGAATATAAAGCATATAAAATTGCAAAAATACTTGAAAATAACTGAAAAAATAGTACAATATATATGTAAACTAATTAATGGAAAAGAATTATGTCAATAGAGAACGTGAGCAAGAAAGGAAGTATATAGCTTGCAAAGGGGAAAGGACGTACAAACATTACAATGGGTGGTAGAAGGAAGGCGCTTTCGGAATACTGAAGAATATGAAGCAGCTATGCGGGATAAGCAGTTAATTGATTTGATAACGCAAGGTTTAGATTTGGGAAGCGCAAAGGATGTTAAGAAGGTGTATGAGGAGCTTAGACATGGCAGATACCAATTTGAGTCCATTGTAGGAAGACAGTTTGATGATAATGTGTATGAACTTTATAATCAGATAAAGAAACAGGAAGAAGAGGCAGAAGCAGAGAAGGAAAAGAGAAAGGAAGCTAGAAGGCTGAAACGTGTGGAACGAAAGGAAAGGCAGAATTCAAAATGTCAGTCCAAAAAGGAAAAGCTTCCAATGGAGAAGCTGGATAAGCAGATGCGACAGGAAATCATGCAGGAGCTTCATAGGAAAGAAAAACGAAGAATATGGATTTCTGTCATTAGCAGCCTGATTTGTATTACCTGTTTCGGATATCTGGCATATTATTACTGGATCACCCAAAAAAGTGCAAATGATTTTGCCCAGCTGGCTGAGCTAAAGGGTGATACAGGACAGGTGACAGGAAATGCTTACTTTGATAATCGTCAGGTAACAGTACATATGACAGAAGGCGAGAAAGCTGCACCAAAGATTCTTGCTGAATATGAAACCTTATACCAAAAAAATAAGAAGCTGATTGGCTGGATTAAGATTGAGGATACTTTGATTGATTATCCGGTTATGCAGACAGTCAATAATGATTATTATCTCAACCATAATTTTAATCAGGAGGAGGATAAGAATGGATGTATCTTCATGGACTATCAATGTGATGTGGTAGCCGGATGTGACAATATAATTTTGTATGGACATCATATGCAGTCTGGAAAGATGTTTGGTGGACTGAACAAGTATAGCAGTGAGGCGTACTATAAAGAACACCCTGAGATTCAGTTTGACACTATTTATGAGAAGGGTGTATATCAGATTATGTATGTGTTTCGCTCAAAGGTATATTCGGAGGAGGATGTTACCTTTAAGTATTACCAATTTATCAATGCCGGTTCCAAACAGGAATTTGATTCCTATATGAAGGAAATGCAGGCATTGTCATTATATGACACAGGCGTAACTGCTGCTTACGGAGATAAGCTTCTGACATTATCCACCTGTGATTATCAGGAGAATGACGGAAGATTTGTAGTAGTTGCAAAAAGGGTGAATTAACAAAATGGGGAGATGCAATATGACAAAGACAACAACGAAAAGAAGGAAAAGAAAAAATGTCAAAATGCGCAGAACGGTTCGTAAGACCATAGCAGCCATTATTATGATTATGGCAGTCGTTGTAGCAGCGATTCCGGTAGAACAGCTTGGAACCATGCAGGCAGCAACACAGGAAAAGAGTGCTAATTTGGGTGCTGTGTATGATGAATATATGGCAAATCCAACGAATTCAGACATTGATTTTAGTAGTGAAGCAGGAATTTCAGATGTAACGTCATATGATAGTAGTTCTGCTGCTAAAAAGACTCAGATTATGATTCAGACAAGTAGCAGTCCGTTAACATATAGAATGGATTCACAGTTTGACGTAGTACAAAGAAATAATGGAACTGGTTATGTAATAGTAAACTATAATCAAGATCTTGGCGGTGGTGATATTACAATTGGTGAAAAACTGGCAACGGATTATTTCGTTATTACAAATAAGTTTTTAGATGAGTTTAAATCTCAAATTAGTACAGAAGAATACAAAGTGGTATTCTCAGATGCCGGTACAAGTGAAACTCAGCAGGTGGGATATGATTATAATGCATCTGGTACTCCGGGAAGCACAGGAAATATCTCAATTCCGGCTACGCTTGATTTAAATAATCCTGATTTCACACAGGGAACACGTAATAATGGAAACTTTACAGTTACCATTAATAATAACACTAAGGAATTTATATATAGTAAAGGTACGGATAATAAAGAAATACCAGATAAATATATATTTGAAACAGGGGCATATGCAAAAGACGCATATGAAACACGTAAATCTGATATCAACAGCTACAATAATGCTGTAGCAACTTTAAAACAGGACATAGCTATAGCACAAAATAATCAGTCACTTGACTTAAATGGATTTAATCAATTAAACGAACGTGCCATTGCATTAACAGATAAGTATAATACCTATAGTAAGTTAACAGCTACTCTTGCATCTAACGATAATACAATTAAGGAAAAGGATACCTTTGTTCAGGATTCTATTGTAAGAAGAGTATCATTTAAATACGATAATCAAACATTTAATCTACTTGGCTTTGATTATGTTAAGATGGATGATACTAGATCTGGTATTGCAGGTCAGCCTAATGAAATGGTATGGGCTCCTAAATGGGATTCACAGAAAAATGGAAGCATTGCAGATTATGACAGAAATAATGCAAATGGCAATGAATCATTTCGTGCAAGTCATGTTGATGATAATGGATTCATTATCATGGGAGATATGGTATCTGTTACCGGAATTGGTAATAAGGCTTTTGTAAATGTATCAGATCCTTTTAGCGTGAAGCTGTCAAGTCAGGTAGAATTTATAGGTGATGAAGCCTTTATGAATTGCGTAAACCTTCAGGAAATAAATCTGGCAGATTGTAAGGCAGTCGGTAACAGAGCTTTTAAAGGCTGTGTTGCATTAAGAACGGTATCTTTTGGAACAGAAGGAACAACAGATAAGGCGGGCGCTCTTGGTTCAGAGTCATTTTATGGGTGTAATAATTTAAAAGAGGTATCTTTCCCAAGAGCCTTAACAACAATCGGCGCAGGCTGTTTTGCAGCATCAGGTTTGCAGACTATTAACTTTAGTGACAATAACGCAAACAGAAAACTGAGTATTTGGCCTTTTGCTTTTTATAATTGCCAGTCATTGGCAAACATTAATTTCCCTGACGTAACTGCATATGCTTCAGCGTTTGAAATTGGATTAGGGGCATTTGCACTATATAAGGTAGCAGATTTGGGCAATATTACCAGCTTTACTTTTCCAAAAGGAATGAGTAAGATTATTGCGTCCAAGACTTCAGATAAATTTGGTCTGACAGATAGTATCTTAAAAGCAAACGGAAATGGAATTACGGTGGCATCAACCAATACAGATGGAGAAATCTATTATGATTATATCCTCGCTGGAAGAAGTGCATTGCAGTATGTAACCTTCCCAGGAACTTTAGCTTCAACGAAGATTCCTGATAATACATTGATGCAGTGCTATAATCTGGAATGTGTGACTTTTGGTAAATGTTCCGAAAAGGATCTTGATTGCGTAGAGGTAACTTTTGATTCACCTGATTTGAAAAACGGAACACCGGGTGAATATGATAAAGATAAAGATGGGGAGACGCTGTTCCAGGATATTACCAATCCGGCTTTTTATGTAACTGGGCCTGGCTTTACAAACACTAATGCAACAGCCACTCCTAGAAAGTGTACTGCAGCAGCTCAGACACAAGTGAGAGATTATGTCCCATATAAGTATATGCAGGATGGACAGATTCAGATAGAAATGAGCTACGGCGAAAAGAATGAATATGTAGCAGTTGTTGTAATTGATGATACCAATAAAACAGGTGTATTAAAGAATTTTGAGTATCTGGATGCAGCAAACAGAACACCTATTAGAAATTTGATTATTCCTGATAAAATAGGTGAATATACCATTACAAAACTTGGAACAGGATGCTTTAAGAATATTAGGGACTACATTATAGAGCTTACGATTGAGGACGGTACCATTGGAGAACTGGAAGATGGTGCCTTAGAGGGAGCAACAAAACTTCTACAGGTTAACATTGGTAACTCTGTAACAAAGATTGGCGAAAAAGCCTTTGCCGGTTGTGAGAACCTTGAAAATGTTTATTTTAGCAGTCATGTAGGAGTCAGTGATGATGGATGGGGCTCGCTTCTTACAATTGGAAAGGATGCCTTTAAGACTGATTCCAAGTATCTGACTTTCCATGGAGAGATTCATTCTGATTATGCACCGTTTGAACTTGCAATGAGCAATACAGGATTTAATGGAACAGCGAATATGCGTATCTGTTATCGTACAGATGAGCCACAGAATCTGGTAGTAATGTGGGACAATTCTACGAATAAGGCAACCTTGATTGATTATCCGCATTATGAAGAGATTGATGATATTAATCAGTATGGCATGATTAAGGATAAGGAAAAGCAGACAGGCATAACGGATTATAGTATTAAGACAAAGTTTGAAGTATATCAGAATTGGAAACAGGATAGCAAGTATGACGGAAGTATGGACGAGGATGAGCGGTCTGTTGTTATGAACACTTTGATGGTAAATTTACCGGATGGTATAGATTCCATAGATGCAGCGAACTTCTTCTCGCAAAAAGATAAGAACCGTGCTAATTTTGATTATCTGAATTTGGGCTATGATGAAAAGGAGGATGTAGATTCTTCTAATGTACTAAATACTATTAAAAGAGTGACTGTCAACAGAAATATCAATAAAGATCTTACATGTACAGATGTAGAAAAGCTCTATTCAGATGATACCTATGGAACATCTTTAGGCGCAAATAAAGCAGGTCTGTTTAGTGGATTCTTCAAAGAAGCCGGAAGTGGTATTGTAGGACATATTTTAAGTATTACAGAAAGTCCTGAAACAAACAACAAGGAATATGTAGAAGAGAATCAAAGAGGAAATGATAACCTGACAACAGTTACGATGAATTCTGTTGAAACGTTACCGGATTATGCATTTGACAGTTGTGAAAATCTTTTAAGTGTAGATATCGGAAGTGCAATGTATGACTTAGGAAAGCTTCCATTTAAGAACTGTTCAAAGTTGAATTCAATCACAACAAACAAAAATAATAAGTACGTTTGTGAACAGTCTATTATTTATGATTCAGGAAATAGTGCAGCAAGAGCAAGTTCAGGCTATACAATCGTGGAATGTCTGGAGCCAAGAGGAGGAGCAAATTCACCATATTCTTCACAGGTTAAGGTTTCTAATGATCCAATGCTGGCAAACACAACGGCAATTGCTGAGGAGGCATTTTCGAATGCTCCGTATATTACAGAAGTAGATTTGACAGGAACACAGATTGAAGAAATTCCGGATGGATGCTTTAGGGATGCAACAAATCTGATGAGTGTAATGGTTCCGAAGTCTGTTAAGTCTTTTGGTGAAGATGCGTTTGAAGGATGTAATAGTCTGCAAAGTATATTTATCTATAATCCAAGCTGTTCTATTAACGGTGCTTTTGGAGATATGAAGTTCAAGGGAACAGTATATGGCCCGGCATATGTTGACCAGGATAATACAGAGCCGAGTGCGATTAAGAATTACTGTGACAGTCATAACATTAAGTTTGAGTCTATTGGATATGTACTGAAATTTTATGATTATGATCATACATTAATTGAAGCACAGAATATTGAACCTGGAAAGGATGGCGGTGTCGCAAATGGTAAGGCACCGGAATGGACACCAAACAGGTCTGGTTACAAATTTACCGGATGGGAGTGTAAATTAAGCGATGGAACTGTTCTACAAAATGAACAGACTTACCAGAATGTTACACAGAATAGAACAATTTATGCATTATACGAGCCTGATGGAACAGGAATCGGTGACGGTAAATCCTATAAGTTATCCATTACAGGTGGTAAAAGTGCAGAGGGAGAGACTTCCTTTAATGTCTTAAGTGGAGATGCAGTAGCAATTGTTGCAGATTCTACAGATACGACAAAGATCTTCCAGTATTGGACTGCAAGTGCAACTGTGACAAAGGCAGATGGAACAACAGAAACAGTAGATTATTCATCACAGATTAAGAATGTTCATTCTGCGATAACGACTTTTGTTATGCCGACAGCGGAAGTGACAATTACTGCACACTTCACAACAGGATCTTCAAGCAGTGGTTCCGGTTCTTCAGGCAGTGGTTCCGGTTCGGGCTCAGGAAGCAATTCAGGAACATCAACAGATACGGAAACAAAGTATAAATTAACAGTAAATTATGGCTCAGGAAGTGGTGAATATAAAGCAGGAGAAGTTGTAACGATTTCAGCATATGCACCAGAGTCTTCAACAAAGGTATTTTCTAAGTGGACTACGACAAACAGCGGAGTTGGATTTGCGAGTGCAACCTCTCCAACTACTACCTTTACAATGCCATCTTCTGCAGTAACCATTACTGCTAACTATAAAACAAGGATCGATGATGAAGATGATGACACCGATGCATTAAACAGAAGAAAGACAACCAGTACGTCAGCAACCGTGACAACAGGAACGAACAATGCTGCAAGTACTAATACAGTAAGTACAACAACAAATACGACAGCATCGACAGCAGCAACAACGACACAAGGGGATCGAATCGCAATAGATAAGTCAGGAATCTCAAATACGAATTTAGGTTCAACGACTGTAGATGGAGCAACCGATAACTTTGTTGTAAAGATATCAGATTCACAAACTGCTGTAACAGATGCACAGGAAGCACTAAAGAACAAGTATGGAAGCCTGGATGGAATTGTTTATTTCCCAATGGATATATCTTTATATGATGCAACGGGAAAGAACAAAATATCCAATACAGAGGGATTGAATGTATCCGTGACTATTCCAATTCCCGATGAACTGATTCAATATGGAGGAAATGCCCGTGTTGCAACAATTGAAAACGGTCAGCTTCAGGATTTGAATGTCAGATTCACAACGATTGACGGAATTGCCTGCATGTCCTTTGTACCACCTCATTTTTCTCCATATGTAGTTTATGTGGACACAAATAATCTGGTAGCAGGGCAGATGCTGGATGCAACACCAAAGACGGGGGATCCGATTCATCCAAAGTGGTTCCTTGCAATTGGCATGGCATGTCTCTCTGTGATTCTATTTACAACAGGAGATAAGAAAAAGAAGATTAAGATAGCATAATGAGAATGGAGTACTGATATGAAGAAAAAAACAGCAGTTGTTTTAGCAGTGCTTACCGCAGGAGCCCTTATAGGCTCCTGCGTATTAGGGAACATCGGCTATCATGTATTTGCAAAGGGAGAAGAAGACCTTAGAATTGATGGTTCGACGTTAACTGCATACCTTGGAGATGACACCTTTGTCAGTATTCCCGATTATGTAACAACAATTGGGAAAGGCGCGTTTGCAAAGAATGCTACCTTGCAAAGCATTGAGCTTCCGAAAAATCTGGAAACAATAGAATATAATGCATTTGGTGATTGCACAGCTTTGAAAAGCATAACACTTCCGGAAACGGTAACAAAGGTAGGTCCGGGAGCATTTAAAGGATGTACAGTGCTGGATTCTTTTGAAATCGGAAGTAATGTCAGTTCATGGGGATCCGGCGTCTTTAATGAATGTACATCATTAGAGAAACTGATACTGGATGAAGACAATCTGTACCTTAGCTATTATAATGGTGCTTTATATAATGGAAATATGACATTTCTATATCAGGTGCTTCCTGGCAGAAAGGGAGAGAATTATGTTATGCCTGAGGAAGTAGAGGAAATGGATACTTATGCATTTTGGGGCATGAAAGAGCTTAAAAATGTATTATTATCGGAAAATATATCCCAAATTCCTGCCTTTTCCATGAGTAATATGGGAAGCGTAGAGAACGTGATTTTACCATCCTCTGTTACAAGTATTTCAGAGAAAGCATTTTCACAAAACAGTTCTTTGAAGCAGGTGATGATACCGGATGAGACAAAGGATATTCATGAAAAAGCATTTCAAAATTGCCCAAATGTGAAGCTTCTTGTAAATAAGGGGAGTAGTGCGGAAAGCTATGGCAAAGATCATAAGCTGACTGTTATTTATGAGACAGAATATCCGATAGATTTTGTTGATAGTAATACATATCTGGAAGAAAAGCCACCAAAGACTGTTACGGTAACAAAAAAGACCAAAATAACAGAAAATAAGGAAGAAACAAAGAAGAACACAGAGGAAGAAAACTCTACAGAGGTGTCCGGTGATGGAAATATCTATGGCAGTCCGTTGGATGAGAAAGAAGAGGATGTCATAGGCAAAACAATTATTGTAGGTGGAAAAGCAGTAGTTCTCATTGGAAATGAAAACCAGAAGGTATATGGAACACCGGCAAACGAAACAAAAGAGCAAGAAACTGAAAAAGATGTAACCTCTGAAAAAGAAGATACTTCCGGGATAACTTCAGAAGAAACAAGCCAGGAAAAAAAGGAAGAAGAAAAAAAGGATGATTCTGACAATGTAAGTACTCAGATTATAACAGAAAAAGCGCATTACAAACAGAATAATTTGACTAATTACGAAATAAGTGAGAAAATAAAAGAAATAAAAAGACTTGCATTTGCAAGAAGTGGTCTGGAATCAATTGAAATACCAAATAGTGTTGAAAAGATTGGATATGGTGCATTTTATGCCTGTGAGAATTTGGAAGAAGTTAACATTCCGGATTCCGTGAATACCATAGAAACAAAAGCCTTTGCAGATACTCCATGGTTAGAGAATTGGTTAAATGGAGAGAATGTCACCGGAGATGGTAGTGATTTCCTTATCGCAGGAGATGGAATCCTTTTGGCATATAGAGGAAATGACACTAAGGTTATCATTCCGGATGGAGTGAAACAAATTGGATCAGAAGCATTTAAGGGGCATGAAGAAATTGGAGAGGTAACAGTGCCTGCAACAGTGACCAGAATTAACGCAGATGCATTTCGAAATTGCTCAAGCCTTGAGACCTTAAATGGCTGCAAGGGTGTAAAAACTGTAATTCGAGGAGCGTTCTATGGTACAAAGGTGGATGAAGAAAATCTTACACAATAGAACACAATAAGAATTGGATTATTGGAGATGGCGTAATGGAAAAAGCATTTTGGGGAATGGTGGCAGGCTGTGCCCTTGCATTCGGTATTCTTCTCACAATGTATTTGAACAAGACAGGGGTGATAGATTTATCGCCGGAACCTGCAACAGAAGCTGTAGAAACGGCAGGAATCAATCAGAAATCTACCATGGACAGTGATGAGTTGTATGCTCTTGTCTATGGGGATGACTGGGTAGAACGTGAGGAAGAAATGCCGGAGTCAGAGACTGAGGAGAAAGTACAGGAGGAGCTTCTCTACACTTATGAAGAAGAAGTAGAGAAAAGTGGATTCGTAGAACCGGATCGTAATGATGAACAGGAGTATTTTATGCCAGAATCATCGACACAGTCGCAGAGTTCTGAAGAAGAGGAAAAAGAAGAAAATGATACTCCGGAATCGAAAGAAAATAAAGAATATAAATATGATTTGTATAAAGATCATGTAGTAATCAAGAAATATCTTGGAAAAAGTTCAGATGTGGTTATTCCTGACACGATTGATAATCAGCCGGTAACAGAGCTTGCCTCATCAGCTTTTGCTAATGCAAAGAAGCTTGTGCGTGTGGAAATACCCAATAGTGTAACAACAATGGGTGATAGCGTCTTCAAGAGCAATGCAGCACTTGTAGAAGTTTTTATGCCCGAGAGCTTAACAAGCCTTGGCAAAGGTGCATTTGACGGATGTACTAATCTGGTTAAAATAACAATACCGGAGGGAGTAACCAAAATCCTGGAGAAGACATTCAATAATTGCAGTTCCATGACAAGGGCTTCCTTACCGGATGGTGTAACTGAGATTGAAAAACAGGCGTTCTATAGCTGCTCAAGCCTGCAAAAGCTTACACTGCCGGAAGAACTGGTTAGTATTGGTGATGAAGCTTTTTATGAATGTTCGACAATAGATAAAATCGTAATACCTGATAATGTTACTACTATAGGAAAGAGTGCTTTTGAGGGATGTGCAAAAGCAGAAAGTATCAAGCTTGGCAGTCTTGTTGATACCATGGGAGAATCATGCTTTAAAGATTGTTTCCTGGCAGAGACTGTAAAGCTTTCTCCGGTATTGACAGAAATTCCGAAAGAAGCCTTCCTCGACAATGTAAGCCTTACCGGTTGTAAGATTACATCGAATGTAAAAACGATTGGGGAAAGTGCCTTTGAAGGCTGTTTAGGGTTAACAGATATCGTAATTCCATCAAGTGTTGAGACAATAGAAGAATCTGCTTTTGCAAATTGTAGCGCTTTAAGTGGGCTTAGCTTTAAGAGTGGTGTTACTTCCATTGGTGACAGCGCGTTTATTGGTTGCACTTTATTAGATTCTGTAGAGCTTCCTAAATCAGTTATCAGTATAGGAGCAGAAGCTTTTTCCGGCTGTACGAAGCTGTCTGAAGTAAGCATTCCAAAGAATACTTTAAAGATTAAATCAGCTGCATTTGCAGGTTGTGCCTTTAAAGAGATAACCATCAATAAGATTTGTTCCTATCAGTCAGATTCTTTTCCGGAAGGAATTACGATTAGCAACTATTAATTTGTATGTGATTTTTGCCGAAATAATAGCTGAATACTTTTTTGACACATATACTACAAATAAGAACAGGAAAGGTGTCACAAAAAAGGCAGATGGTGATACAAATTGGATAGAGTGAGAAGAGCTATAGAATGTGAAGGCAAGGATGTAGAGGCTTTCACGGGAAAAGGTGTATATGTAGCGGTTTTGGATTCGGGAGTGGCAAAACATCCGGATCTGGTTGGCAGAATTGTTGCTTTTCGTGATTTTACAGGAAACAAGAGAAGAATAACAAGTCCGTATTATGATGATAATGGACACGGCACACATGTGTAAGGGCTATAGGAGCATAGAAAAGGGAAAGGTTGGTATGGTTATGAGAAAAAGGCTATGGCTTTTCATTGGCATGATATGCATAATGCTTGGGGCGATGCAACCGGAGGTACTGGTGCAGGCGAAAGGTACAACCTACGTGCAAATGGAAGATGTATATTATACAAAAGAAGGCTGTGTGGTATATGCAGAACCAACCTATACAGCTACGGTATTAACTACCATAGGAGCAAATGTTCCGGTTAGAGTAATAGGATGTTATTCCAATGGCTGGTATCGTATTAATATAGGAGTCATTGCTTATTGTAAGATGGACAGTCTGACAACAGCCGGTAATATTGGTGTAATTTCGCCTACGGATAAACAGGCATTCTATGCAAAGCAGACTGCTGATGAACTGGGCTATGCGTTTGAGTATATGGTTTTAAATAAAGAAAAGACCATAAAAAAGGATATTTTCAATAGTTATATTGGTCAAAAGATAATCTTGTTTGCAAAAATAGATGATATGACAGCTGTGTCATTTAAAATGCTCTATGCGGATCCGGTAAATAAAGATATATCCTTGAACTATACCAGAACTGCAGCGGAAAGTACAGGAGGAGGGCGTACGATTGAATATTCCCTGACTGATAATACGGAATTAAAAGGGCAGATAGCAATATTCCAATTTATGGTAGGTTATGATAAAGCAGCAGATATGTATATATGGGATATGGATAATGGGGAATATAATAAGATGAATACTTATTATACGGAATTTAGCGAGTTCGCATATGCGCCCGTAACACAGGTTAGTAAGATGAAGGTCGTGGAATGCGAAATCCCAAACAGTCTGAATGATGAACTAAGGGTAAAAATGAGCAATATCCGTAAGGGAATCAAATATCTTTCATATGATGAAAAGGAATATCGTAACTCCTTGACAAGCAAGCTTCGTAAGGATACAGAATATATGGATTATGATTATTAACATAGAATAAAACGTGAAACACTATCATATAGTATATAAACAGGTTGGTATGTACTGACCTGTTTTTTCGTTTATATGCTATGGTTTATATGCTATGTACTTTTCTGGTGTTGTAAATTTACATAACATCTGATAGAATAAGAATAAAGTGTATTATTTTGCATAATACAGTTATAAAAAAGTGTGAAAGGATTTGATATCTTAGCATGAATAGAGAGAAAGATAAGACGGTCATTGCTGTTAAGGATTTGTATAAGATCTATCGGATTGGTGATAACCGTGTAAGAGCATTAAATGGTGTAAGCTTTTCTATTAATAAGGGAGAATTTTGTGCGATTGTTGGAACTTCCGGTTCAGGAAAGTCTACCCTGTTAAATATGCTTGCAGGACTGGAAAAACCAACAAAGGGTGAAATTGTGATTTCCGGTGAGCATATGGAAACGAAGTCAGAAAACCAATTGGTAAAGTTTAGAAGAGAACATATAGGATTTATTTTTCAGTCATTTAATCTGATGGGAACTATGAATGCAGTAGAAAATGTGGCATTACCATTGACTTTTCAGGGAGTTCCCAAGAAGGAAAGGATAAAACGTGCCAGGAAAATGGTACATTTGGTTGGGCTTGATAAATACTGGGATCACAGACCTAATCAAATGTCAGGTGGTCAGCAGCAGCGTGTGGGAGTAGCAAGGGCATTAGTTGTAAAACCGGAAATTATATTTGCTGATGAGCCTACCGGTAATCTTGATTCGAATACATCGCAGGAAATTATGAATCTTATGCAGAGTGTAGTGAGGGATCAGAATCAGACCTTAATCATGGTAACGCATGATAATTATCTTGCAAGCTTTGCAGATAAGATTATACGAATTAAGGATGGCAAAATTATAGATATGATAGATAATAGAGAGAAACAAGGGGATATCGTTGAGGAGGACTAGGATGAAAAGGCTTAAGAAACTATTGGTAATGATCATGATGGCGTTGCTTTTATGCAGTAATGTAGTAACGGTTTTTGCAGATGAAACAGGGTATCAGACTGCTTCTGATGAAGCAAGAGATCGTGTCAGAGGAAGTCTGAACCGTTATTACACAGATTTAAAAATGATGAATGATATATCTGAAGAAACGATTAAGAAGATGGACAAGATTTATAATAGTGCAATGAACTATTTAAAATTTGCAAATCTTTCTGAGGCTGAATTAAAGAGCTATGAGTCTCAAATTGAAGGGTACCTTAAGAAATATGTAGAAGATGATGAGGTAAAGTATGCATCTACAGAAAAATTTCTGATGCTTTCTAACGAGGTACCGATTCAGAGTGCTGAATATAATCAGACGGCTTTTGTAGTATTATCTTTGATTAACATGGGCAAAACAGATATTAAGGACGTTGTAATAACACCGACCGTATCGAATGATATTAAGAAATGGCCATTTGTAATCGAACAGGCATATGATGCTCAGAACATAGCTCTGATTAAGCCGGCAAGTACTGCAGAGGAAGCTTATGCGAACAGGATGGATATTGGTTGGAATTTCCTGGTTTCGGAGGATGTTAAGACAGGCTGCTATCCGATTACTTTCCATGCCCGTTATTATCAGGATGGTACCTATACGGAAACAGATATCACTACATATATTAATATCAAAGGTAAACCAGAGAATGGAAAGCTTACAGGTGATGAGGAGGATGAGAAAAAATCAAAACCAAGAATTATTGTAACCGGATATACAACATCACCGGAAACTGTCTATGCCGGTTCCGTATTTGATTTAACGGTTAAGGTTCAGAATACTTCAAAGGAAACGGCAGTTAAGAATGTATTATTTAACTTGGAGGCTACTGTAGAAGGAAATGACAAAACAGCAGCTTATGCAGCATTTCTGCCTACTTCCGGTTCGAGTTCAGTTTATGCAGAGAGTATTGCACCGGGAGCAACCTATGAAATAGCAATTGAGATGGAGGTTAAGTCTGACCTTGCTCAGAAGCCTTATGTACTGACTGTAAAAATGCAATATGAGGATGAAGAATGTACGGAATATACGGATACTGCAAATGTATCTGTTCCTATCAAACAGGAAGCAAAGATGGATACCGGAAGCTTTGAAGTAATGCCGGAATCTATTGCGGTCGGAGAACAGTCTAATGTCATGTTCAGTGTTTTTAATACAGGAAAGACGACTCTATATAATGTAAAGGTATCTTATGAATCGGATACTGTAGAATGTGGTATTACATATCTTGGAAATATTGCACCGGGAGCAACCGGTAATGTTGATTCTATGGTAACAGGTATTGCACCCGATATGGGGGATGGTACTGTAACTGCTGTTGTCACTTATGAAGATGAAGCAGGTAATGAAACACGTTATGAAAAGGATATTAATCTATACGTTTATGAAATGTCCTTTGAAGAGGATATGTCAGGTGATTATCCTACGGAGCCAATAGAGGACGAAAATGGAAAAACAGTTTCCATCTTTGTAATAGTTGGAATTGTAGCTGCAGTAATCGTTGTTGTAATTATTATTATTGTCATTATTAAGAAAAAAAAGGCGAAGAAGCATAAAGAGGATTTGGACTTGTTAGATGAGGATGATGTATAATGAAACTTTCTGATTTATTGCTAATGAGCATATCGAATCTATGGAAGAGAAAGCTTAGGACAGTGCTGACTGTCCTGGGCGTTGTGATTGGTATTACCTCCATTGTTGTAATGATGGCTCTTGGAAATGGATTAAAAGAATCCATGATGGAAAGTATCTCTAATTATTCTTCTATCACGCAGATAACTGTAAATTCGGAAAGATCCTGGAATTCAGATGGAAAGCAGCAGGAAGAAATAAGGTTAGATGATGCATTGGTTCAGGAACTATTCTCTATGGAGCATGTGGTTGGAGTATATCCTAAGCTTACTGTTTCTGTTCTTGCAAAAAGCGGTAAGTATATATCATGGATGAATTTATGTGGGATGACTCAGGAAGGGCTTGCAAGCCTGAAGCTTCCGGTCGGTCAGGGAGAATTGCCAAAAGAAGGCGGCGAGCTAACTCTATTTTATGGAAGTAGTGTTTTAACAGACTTTTATATTGAAAAAACTGGAATATATCCATATTGGGAGAAGCAGGAAGTACCGGATATTGATCTTATGGAGAGCCCGATATTCATTATTTTTGATACAGATGCTTACTGGAGTTCGAAAAATTCAGGCTCAGATCCAGACACACCCGTGACAAAGGCACCAAAGAAATATCTTGTGAAGACGAGCGGTGTCATGGAGGGAGAGCCTGGTGAATGGACAATGAACAGCAGTAATGTATATTGTGATATGGAGGCACTAAAGATACAGTTGAAGCGAGTATTCAAAAAGAATCCAATCCCCGGACAACCGACGAGAAAGAATGGAAAGCCATATAATGAGCTGTTTTACACAGAATTAGTTGTTCAGGTAGATGAGATGGAGAATGTACAGGCATTAACTACCATGTTGCAGGATCAAGGCTATAATGCCTATAGTGATGCAGAGTGGATACAATCCCAGACAGAACAGATGAATACGATACAGTTAGTTCTTGGAGCAATTGGCGCAGTTTCCCTTCTGGTAGCGGCAATTGGCATTACCAATACTATGATGATGTCAATTTATGAGAGAACGAAAGAAATTGGCGTTATGAAAGTATTAGGCTGTGATATCCGTAATATACAGGCATTATTCCTGATGGAGGCTGGTTTTATTGGTTTTATTGGAGGCATTGTCGGTATTATATTCAGTTATGGATTAAGCATTGTTATTAATTCTTTACTTGGTGCAAGCCAGGTTATGGGAATGACAGGAGATATTTGTAGAATTCCGGGATGGCTCCCATTATTGGCAGTCCTATTTGCAATTGTGATTGGAATGATAGCGGGCTTCCTGCCATCCTTACGTGCAATGAGGTTAAGCCCTCTTGCAGCAATTCGAAATGAATAAATGACAAAAGTCACCATTCAAGGTGGCTTTTTGTGTATATGGAAGCATATATATAGAATAAAACCTTATGGTGAAAAATATGGAGAAGGCTGCCATTTATCTTCGGTTAAGTAAAGAGGATGTAGAGAAGGGGGAGGAAGAAAACAGTAGAAGTATAGAGAATCAAAGAATTATTCTGGAGGAATATGCAAAGGCTCATCAACTACAGATATATGACTGTTATATTGATGATGATTATTCAGGACTGTATTTTGAAAGGCCATCCTTTAGCAGAATGCTTATAGATGCTGCAAAGCATGAATTTACAATTATTCTGGCAAAGTCACAATCAAGGCTGTCAAGGAATATGGAGCATACAGAATATCTGCTCCATAACCTTTTTCCGCAATTAGGCATACGCTTCCTTGGTGTGGTTGACGGTGTGGATTCTGCACAAAAGGCAGGGAAAAAGGCAAGACAGATTAATGCCTTAGTTAATGAGTGGTACAGTGAGGATCTATCAGAGAGCATCAGAGCCGTTTATCTAAGAAAAATGCAAAAGGGGGAATATTTAGGAGCCTATGCTCCTTATGGATATCAGAAAAGTAAGGAAGATTCGCATAAGCTTATCATTGTTGAAGAAGAGGCATTTTGGGTAAGAAAAATATATATGATGTATTTAGAAGGATATTCCATGCAGGAAATACAACAGGAATTAATAAGAAATCATGTATTGACTCCAAGCGCAGGAAAAAAGAAAGAGAAGAATGATCAGTGGAGTATGTCTACGATTAAAAAGATATTATCAAATGAGGTTTATACGGGTGCTGTTGTACAGGGAAAGAGTAAGAGAAGAAGCTTTAAGGAAAAGAAAGTAGTCTCGTGTCCACGGGAAAGCTGGATTAAAGTAGAAGGAATGCACCCCGCAATCATTGAAAAAGAGATCTATGACAGGGCTTGCAGGCTTCGGCAGAAACGCTCTAAAAGACATCGTTAGACCTTACACACATGTGTGTGGTATTCTGGCAGGAAACGGGTTCGCGTCTGCCGGAAAATATAAGGGGATTGCACCTGAATGCCTGCTGGTATGTGGAAAGGTTCTGGATTATAAAGGAGGAGGCAGCCTGAAAAGTCTATTAAATGGGCTTCGATGGATTATAGATATTCGTAAGGAGCTGCCAATCAGAATATTAAATATTTCAATTGAAATGGAAGCAGATGCAAATTTTAATCCGGATGAATTGAAACAGATGCAGCATTATCTTGAACTACTGTGGCAGGATGATGTCATGATTATTGCGGCAGCGGGAAATCGTGGACCAGAGCCGATGAGTATTTCACCAATCAGTGAAAATGGCTGTTGTGTTTGCGTGAGCTGTAATGATGGTGATTTTGTAGGAGCAGGTGGAAGAACGTGTGCAGAATATTCGGGAAGAGGACCAGGTAAAGGGGATATTCAGCCTTCAAGAATGGATAATCCGCTAAAAAAGCCTGATATTGTTGCTCCCGGAACAGACATTATTTCATGTTCTAATAAGCTTCATCCATTCTATATTTCAAAGAGTGGGACTTCAATGGCGACTCCGCTTGTTAGTGGAGCATGCGCATTATTTATGCAAAAATATCCAAATGCAACGAATATTCAAGTGAAAAGATGTCTTATTTATTCAGCACGTGATTTAGGAGAAACATGGGATATACAAGGGGCAGGAATGTTATCCGTAAGAGGATTATTACAATGCGGAAGGAAAATGTGAAAATAATGGCAAAAGCCTTGACAGAAAAAGTATAATTGTATACAATGATACAAAAATACACACATGGAATATTCGTGTATAAAAATACAATATGCTAAAGGAGAGTAAACAATGGAAAATCAGGAGTATTTTGAAAACCGTCCGGTTACTATGAATCAAAAGAATAATCTTCTTGAAATAGAGGAGCATATATATCCTTTACAGGATGTTGAAAAACCAAATGCTTTTCGTAATATGTTCCCGTATGATGAAATTCCTAAGATTCCATTCAATGATAGAGTAGTACCTCATAATATGCCAAAGGATATCTGGATTACGGATACCACTTTCCGTGATGGCCAGCAGTCAAGGGCACCGTATTCCACAGAACAGATTGTTACAATCTATGATTATTTGCATAAGCTTGGTGGACCAAATGGTATGATTCGTGCCAGTGAATTCTTCCTTTACAGTAAGAAGGACAGAGACGCTGTATATAAATGTATGGAAAGAGGCTACGAGTTCCCAGAGGTTACTTCATGGATTCGTGCCAGCAAGGAAGATTTTAAGCTGGTAAAGGAAATTGGTATGAAACAGACCGGTATTTTGGTAAGCTGTTCTGATTATCACATTTTCTTAAAACTTAAAATGACAAGACGTCAGGCGATGGAGCATTATCTTTCTGTTGTTCGTGACTGCCTTGAAGAAGGAATCAGTGTAAGATGTCATCTGGAGGATATTACGAGAGCTGATATTTATGGATATGTTGTACCATTCTGTACGGAATTAATGAAGCTTTCCAAACAGTATAAACTCCCCATTATTGTTCGTGCGTGTGATACAATGGGTTATGGTGTAAATTATCCCGGTGCTGTTATTCCAAGAAGTGTACCAGGTATCATTTATGCGATTCATACACATGCAGGAGTTCCTTCTGAATGGATTGAATGGCATGGACATAACGATTTCTATAAAGCAGTATCAAACTCAACAACAGCATGGTTGTATGGCTGCTCTGGTGTCAACACTTCTTTGTTTGGTATTGGTGAGCGTACCGGTAATACTCCATTGGAGGCTATGGTATTTGAGTATGCACAGTTAAAGGGTACTCTTAATGGGATGGACACTACCGTTATCACAGAACTTGCTGAGTATTATGAGAAGGAAATCGGTTATCAGATTCCTGACAGGACTCCTTTTGTAGGTAAGAAT